>JBGQLG010000050.1:0-28620 GCA_041499965.1 Methylomirabilia bacterium | reverse complement strand
TTTGTTGGCGGCTCGCGAGCCGAACCCTGCGCTCGAACGGCGACGACGGCTCACCATGATGGCGCGCCCGCGGGGCCGCTGGACCCGGCGCCCGAGCCACGGCATCACGGAGCGCCACGAGACTCGTCAGGCCGTGGTGCCCCGAGCGACGGGGGGGCTTGAGGAGCCGTGTCGAGCCCTTCCGTTCCACAGCCCCAACACGGATCCGAGAATCCCCTTGGGGAGGAAGATGATGAACACGACGAGGAGGACGCCGTAGACGAGGTTGTCGTAGCCGACGGCGCGGGTGCCGAAGGAGATGCGGAGCACCTCGGCGAGCAGGATCGTGATCACGGCGCCGACGGTGGGGCCGAGCGAGACGTAGATGCCGCCCACCACCACCGCGAAGACCATCTGCAGCGAGACCGAGATGCCGCTGACCGTGTCGGGCGAGATGAACATCTGGTACTGGCAGTACAGCGCGCCGGCCAGCGCGGTCATGGCCGCGCTCAGCACGGTGATCTTGAGCTTCTCGGCGGTGACGTGCACCCCGGTGGCGGCGGCGGCATCCTCGTCCTCGGAGATCGCCTCCAGCGCGTAGCGCAGCATGCTGCGGTCCACGCGGTGCCAGATCCACAGCCCCACCGCCCACACGCCGAGCGCGATCAGGTACCACGTGGTCTTGCCGCCGAACTGCAGCGCGTAGAGGGAGCTGCCTCCCTGGTAGCGCTCCGGTGTGTAGCCGAGCGAGCCGCCGGTGTGATCGCGGGTGGCGGTGATCACCTGCAGCACGATGCCGCTCAAGGCCAGCGTGACCAGCGCGAAGTAGTGGCCGGTGATCTTGAAGCGAAAGCACGGATAGGCCACCAGCAGGGCCAGCGCGGCGCCGGCCACCAGCGCCACCGGCACGCCGAGCCAGGGGCTCACGCCGGCCTTGTTCCACAGCAGCGCCGTCACGTAGGCGCCCACGCCCATGAACCCGCCGTGGCCGAGCGAGGTGAGGCCGAAGCGGCCCATGACCGACCACGAGGTGTAGGCGAACGACCAGATGAGGATGACGATCAGGATGTGCATGGGATAGGGCGCCGTGTAGACGAACGGCAGCCCCACCAGGGCGAGGCCGGCCAGCCAGGGCAGCAGGCGCCTCACGACCGCCGCGCCATCAGGCCCTGGGGCCGGATGAACATCATCACGATGAAGAAGGCGAAGGCCAGCACGTAGCCCCACTCGAGGTCGGAGTACAGCCCGCCCAGGGCGATGATCTCGGCGAACACGAACGCGGCCACGAAGCCGCCGCCGAAGTTGCCGAGGCTTCCGAGCACGCAGATCAGGAACGTGATCGGCCCGAACGTCAGGCCGACGAAGGGATGGACGTCGTACTGCAGCACCAGCAGGCAGGCGGCCAGCCCGGCCAGGCCGCCGCCGAGCGCCGAGGTGATCACGTAGATGCGCCGGCTGTCCACGCCCATGAGCGGCATGATCTGGCGGTCCTGGGCGATGGCCCGGATGGCCGCGCCGGTGTAGGTACGGCTCAGGAAGAGATAGACGAGCACCATGCCGAGCAGCGCCGCCGCGAAGGCCAGCAGCCGCGAGTAGCTGATGAACATCCCCGCCACCTTGAGCACCGGCAGCCGCAGCCCCAGGTTCTTGAACTCGATGCCGAACAGCACGGTGGCGGCCGATTGCAGGAAGAACAGCACGCCGCCGGTGGCCAGCAGCTGGTTGATCGGCGCCGCTCCCAGCAGCGGCTGGATGACCAGCAGATGCAGCAGCACGCCGAGGACCGCCACCCCGGCGATGCAGGCCACCCCCGCCAGCCCGAGCGGCAGGTGGTAGACGCTGTAGAGGAAGTACATGCCGTACATGCCGAGCATGATCAGCTCGGCGTAGCAGATCCACACGACGTCGATGACGCCGAAGACCAGGTTGAGGCCGAGCGAGAGCAGGGCCAGCACGCCGCCCAGCAACACGCCGTTGATCAGCGCCTCCAGCAGGTAGATGTCGAGAAAGCCCACGGATCCTCCTGGCTCAGACGCCGAGATAGGCCTCGCGGATCGAGTCGGTGGCGAGCAGCTCGGCCGCGGTGCCGGAGGCGCGCAGGCGCCCGGCCTTGAGCAGGTAGGCGCGATCGACCACCCGCAGCACCTGCTGGACGTTCTGCTCGACGATCAGCACCGTCAGGCCGCCGGCCCGGATGCGCTTCACGAGGTCGAACACCTGCTGGACCACGAGCGGCGCCAGCCCGGCCGAGGGCTCGTCGAGCAGGAGCATCCGCGGATCGGACATCAGCGCGCGGCCGATCGCGCACATCTGCTGCTCGCCCCCCGACATGCTGCCGGCCAGCTGGCCCCGGCGCTCGGCCAGGCGCGGGAACAGCCCGTAGACGACCTCCAGCCGCGCGCGGAACTTCGGCCGCGCCGACGGCGTGAAGTTGCCCATCTTGAGATTGTCCTCGACCGTCATGCGCGGGAACAGGCGCCGGCTCTCCGGCACGTGGGCGATGCCGGCGCCGACGATGCGGTGGGCCGGCGTCGCCACCAGATCGAGGCCGTCCAGGACGATGGTGCCGGCCGACGGGCGGATGAGGCCGGAGATGACGCGCATCAGGGTGGTCTTGCCGGCGCCGTTGGGGCCGATGACGCCGACCGCTTCGCCGCGCCGCACCTGAAGCGAGACGTCGAAGAGCGCCTGGAAGCTCCCGTAGCCGGCCCGGACGCCTCGGAGCTCGAGCACGCGCCGGTCAGCCGCGGGCCGCGGCCGCGGCCGTGCGCGCGGAGGCGTCGGTCCCGAGATAGACCTCGATCACCCGCGGGTCGGCGGCGACCTGGGCGGGGAGCCCCTCGGCGATCTTCTCGCCGTGGTCGAGCACCATCACGCGATCGACCACCCGCATGAGCGCGCCCATGATGTGCTCGACCCAGATGATCGTGATCCCCTGCTCCTTGCAGATCCTCCGCAGCATGTCGGCCGCCTGGTCCATCTCGTGCTCGTCCAGCCCGCTCAGGCTCTCGTCGGCCAGGAGCAGCGTGGGCGCCGTGGCCAGCGCCTTGGCCAGCTCCAGCTTCTTGAGCGCGGCCGCACCCAGCCCGTCGACGGTCGCCGCCCGATCGCTCGTGAGCCCCACCAGCGCCAGGGCCCGCTCGGCCGCCTCGAACGCCCGGGCCCGCGAGGAACGGCCCTGGCCGTAGAACCCGGACAGCACCACGTTCTCCAGCAGCGACAGGCGATGGAACGGCCGGGGGATCTGGAACGTGCGGCCGATGCCGAGGTTGATGATGCGATGCGGCGGCAGGCCGGCGAGCTCCCGCCCCTCGAAGGTGATCGTGCCGCGGTTGGGGACCAGCGCCCCCGCCAGCATGTTGAAGATCGTGCTCTTGCCGGAGCCGTTGGGGCCGATCAACCCCAGCAGCTCGCCCCGCTCGACGGTGAACGACACGTCGTTGACGGCGATGAAACCACCGAAACGCTTGGTGAGCCCGGTGACGGTCAGCATGGTCGAAGGGGGCGGGGAGCGGTCGTCGCTCCCCGCGCCCGCGTCGCTCTGGTCGCGCTCAGTTCGCCGAGTAGGGTGACGTCCCGGGCAGCGGCAGCACGGGCTCGCGCTGCTGCAGGCTCTTGGGCCACACCACGCTCACCTTGTCGTCGATGTACTGCACGATGACCGGGAACGCCCGCTCGTTCTGGCCGGCGATGGCCGAGCCCTCCCCGGCGAACTTCACGCCGAAGCCCAGCATCGTCCCGCCCTCGGGCAGGTCGACCTCCAGCGCGGCCTTGCGGAGCGCGTCGGCGTCGATGCCGCCGTACTTCTTGATCGCGCGCGGCAGCACCTCGGTCATGAACACGTAGGTGTTGCTGGCCGCCATGCCGACGTGGGCGGACTTCACCACCGTCCCCGGCCGCGCCTTCTCGTACTCCTCGCCCACCATCTTGATCAGCGGTGGCAGCGCGGGCCTGAGCGCCTTCTCATTGGCCAGCCACACCGAGATCGGGTCGACGTTGAAGAAGTAGTTCACGTCCTTGCCGAGCGACTCCTTGAGCTTGTCGTACACGCCATAGCCGGCGCCGTGGCCGACCAGGGCGCTGAAGCGCAGCCCCAGCTCGCGCGCCTGGCGCAGGAACAGCGAGATGTCGGGGTTGTAGCCGGTGTGGAAGATGATGTCGGGCCGGGCGCGCTTGAGCTTGGTCACCATCGGGGAGAGATCGGGCGCGGTCGCCGAATAGCCCTCCTTCAGCACGACGTTGAAGCCGAACTTCTTGGCGCCTTCCTCGTTGCCCTTGGAGACGTCCACGCCGTAGGCGCCGTCCTCGTGGATGATGGCGATGCGCAGGTCCTTCGGCTCCTTGCCGAGCTTGCTCTTGGCGTTCTGCGCGATGAAGTCGGTCGACATGATCCCGAACTGGCGGCCGCTCGGCTGCACCCGGAACACGTACTTCAGATTGCGGTTCTCCAGCACCGCCGAGGAGATGCAGGTGGTGATCCACATGAACTTGTGCAGCTGTTCGACGCGGGCGGCGGCCGGCACGCACTGCGCCGAGGAGTAGAAGCCGAGCAGCATGTCGACCTTCTCCTGCTCGATCAGCCGCACCGCCTCGTTGATGGCGACCTCGGGCTTGCTCTGGGCGTCGGCGTAGAGCGCCTCGATCGCGTAGCCCTCCACCCCGCCCCGCTTGGCGAAGTAGTCGATCATGATCTTCGCGCCCAGCGCGTGCAGGTCGGAGCCGCCGCCCGCCAGCGGGCCGGTGTAGTCGAAGATGACTCCGATCTTCAGCTTCTTGGCCTGGGCCGGCGCCTCGGCCGCCAGGAACGCACCCGCCACCAGGGTCGCCGCAATCAGCACGCACGTGAGACGGCTCAGGCCAAACCGGGGCATGGACATCCTCCTTTGCACGACCCCGAACGGGTGCGCTGCGCGGGCCATTACAGATGGCCCGTCAGGCCTTGTCAAGGGAGCCGCGTGTCGGGGCCCTCCGTGAGGGCCAGTCGCCCGTAGGCCTCGGCGGCGACGTCCCAGCCGAGGGCGGCGTGGTGCGAGGCCGCGTGGGCGTCGCGGTGGAAGCGCTGCAGCGGCTCGGCCTCGGCGATGGCCCGGGCGCCGGCGCCCTCGAACAGCCGGTTGACGGCCCGCACGCACAGCCGGGCGACGAAGGCCTTGTCGCGACGGGAGCGCGCGCGATCCAGCTCGGTGAACCTCTCGCCCGCCGCCGCGCGCGCGAGCATCTCGGCGATCGCCGTGCGATGGATGGTGCGCGCGGCGTCGACCTCGGCCGCGGCCTCGGCCAGCCGGAGCTGCAACGGCACCGACGCCGCGCTCCGGCCCGGCTCCGAGGTGCCGCGCCGCCGCGCGGTGAGCTCGTCGACCGCGCCCTGCGCGATGCCGACCAGTGGCGCCGCCAGGTCCCACCCGGTGAGCAGGCGCAGCGGCACACGATAGCTCGGTCGCTGGTGCAGCTCCCAGCCGGTGCGCTCGGGGTCGCCGGCGCGCTCGGGATCGAGGCGGCGGTGCGCGGGCACGAAGACGTCGCCGACCACGATGTCCTTGCTCCCCGTGCCCCGCATGCCCGAGGCGAACCAGGTGTCGACGATCTCGTAGTCCGCGCGCGGCAGCAGGAGCCAGAGCGTGGTGCCCGGCCCGGCGCCGCCGACGGCCACCATCGCCCAGCTCGAGGCGTCGCAGCCGCTGGAGAAGCTCCAGCGGCCGGAGACCCGGAAGCCGCCGCTCACCGGCTCGGCCCGGCCGCCGGCGGGATTCAGGCAGGTGCTCGCCAGCGTGTCCGGTCCGCTCGCGAAAAACTCGTCCTGGGCCCGCTCGGGAAAGTGGCCGAGCCACCAGTTGTGCACGATCCACAGCGAGCAGCACCACGCGGTCGAGCCGCAGGCCCGGCCCAGCTCCCAGGCGATGGCGTGGCCGGTGTCGATGTCCACGCCGTGACCACCGTAGCGGCGCGGCGTGCCGGCGCGGACGAGACCGGAGGCGACGAGGTCCTTGACCGTCTCGGGCGGAATCTGGCGGAGCTGCTCGGCCCGGGCGGCGCGCTCGCGCAGCACCGGCAGCAGCGTCGCGGCGCGATCGAGCAGCTCGCTCGCGGTCATGGCCTGCGTCACGGCGACGATAGTACTGCGGACGGCGCCCACGGTCCGCGGTTGACATTCGCCGCCGGCGGCGCTACCCGTCGCATACCGGCTGCCTCCTGCACCGCCGCAGGCCGTGGCGTGACCCGCGTCGTACGTGAGGAGGACTCTGGCCGTGGACCTGTCGGCGACGATCCATCTGCTGGGCGAGGCCCTGGGCGAGGTGCTCCGCACCCAGGAGTCTGTCGAGCTCTTCGAGACGGAGGAGCGCGTCCGCGCGCTGGCCAAGACCCGCCGCCTCGGCGACGAGACGGCCGGCCAGCACCTGGCCGCCACGGTGGCCGCGCTCTCTGGCGACGCCGCGCGGGCGACGGCCTCGGCCTTCGCCGTCTACTTCGACCTGGTGAACCTGGCCGAGGAGGCGCACCGGATGCAGGCGCTGCGCGAGCGCGAGCGCCGTCTGCATCCGGCGCCGATCGCCGAGTCGGTCGGCGAGGCCGTCGGGCGCCTGGCGGCGCGCGGCACCACCCCCGCGCAGATGACCGAGCTGTTGCGAACGCTCCGCGTGGAGCTGGTGCTCACCGCGCATCCCACCGAGGCCAAGCGGCGCACCGTGCTGTCCAAGCTGCAGCGCATCGCCGAGGCGCTGCGCGCGCTGGCCGACCCCGCGCTGCTGCCCCGCGAGCGGGAGGCGGTGACGGCCTCGCTGCGCGCGGAGGTCACCGCGCTTTGGCTCACCGACCGCGCCCGGACGGCCCGGCCGGCGGTGACCGACGAGGTACGGACCGGGCTCTACTTCCTCGACGCCGTCTTCTGGCAGGCGCTGCCGCGTCTGGTGACCGACCTCGACGCCGCGCTGCGCGAGCACTATCCCACGCTGCACGCGCCCCCCGGCTGGCTCACGCTGGCGTCGTGGATCGGCGGCGACCGCGACGGCAATCCCAACGTCACGGCCGGCGTGACGGCGGAGACCCTGCGCCTGCACCGGGGCCTCGCGGTCGAGCGCCACCGGCGCTCGCTGCAGGAGCTGGCGCGCCGCCTGAGCGTCAGCGCGCGCCGGTGTCCCCTGCCGCCCGCGCTTGCGGCCTGGCTGCGCGCGCGCCGCCCGTTGCCCGCGCACGTGGCCTACCTGGAGCAGCGTTACGCCCACGAGCCGTATCGCCTCGTCTTCTCGCTGCTGGCCGCCGACCTCGAGGCCGCCTCACAGGAGGACATGACCGCCCGTCTGCTGGAGGACACGCCGCATCGCGCCCGACTGACGGCCGGGGAGATCGCCCACGTGCTCGACCTGGCGGCGGGTGCGCTGCCGGAGGCGCTGGCCGCCGATCACCTGCAGGCGCTTCGCGCGCAGCTCGACACCTTCGGGCTGCAGGCCGCACGTCTGGACGTCCGCGAGGACTCGGGACGGCTGGCGATGGCGGCGGGCCGCGCGCTCGACGGGCTCGGGATCGTGTCGGACTTCGAGCGCCGCGACGACGCCGAGCGGACGTCGCTGCTCGTGCGCCTGCTGGCCGAGGAGCCGCCCGCGCCCGACCGGCTGGCGGCCGGGCTCGACACCGAGGCGGCGGCCGCCGAGACCTGGGGGCTGGTCCGCCTGCTCGGGCGCGCCGCGCGCGTCTACGGGCCCGCCTCGCTGGGGCCGTTCGTCGTGTCGATGACGCGCGGCGCCGCCGACATCCTCACCGTGCTGCTGCTGGCGCGGTGGGCGGGGGGCGTGCCCGGACTCGCCGTGGTGCCGCTGTTCGAGACGCTCGCCGACCTCGACGCCGCCCCGCGCATCATGGCCGAGCTGTTCTCGCTGCCCGCGTACGCCGCGCACCTGCAAGCCGGCGGCGGCCAGCAGATGGTGATGATTGGCTACTCCGACAGCAACAAGGACTGCGGATACCTGGCCGCCAACTGGGCGCTCTACCGGGCGCAGGCGGCGATCGCCCAGGTGTGCGATGCGCACGGTGTCGCGCTCACGCTCTTCCACGGGCGCGGCGGCAGCGTCGCGCGCGGCGGCGGGCCGGCCGGCCGCGCCATCCGCGCCCAGCCGCCCGGCACCGTGCGGGGCCGCTTCCGGGTCACCGAGCAAGGCGAGACCATCGCCTCGCGCTACGCCGACCAGGACCTCGCTCATCGCCACCTGGAGCAGATCGTCAGCGCCGTGCTCCTGGCCTCGGCGGAGCCGCCCGGGGACGTTTCCGCCGAGTGGCGCGCGGCGCTCACCGCCATGGCCGCCGCCGCGCGCGACGCCTACCTGGGGCTGGTCGAGCGCACACCGGGCTTCCTCGAGTACTGGCGCGCCGCCACGCCCATCGAGGAGATCAGCCGGCTGCGCCTCGGCTCGCGGCCCGCCGCACGTGGCCGCGGCACGCTCACCCGCGCCGACGTGCGGGCGATCCCCTGGGTTTTCTCGTGGATGCAGAGCCGCTTCAACCTGCCCGGCTGGTATGGCCTCGGCAGCAGCCTGCGTACGATCGACCCGGCGCTGCTGCGTGCGATGCACGCCGGCTGGCCGTTTCTCCGGGCCCTGCTCGACAACGCCGAGATGTCCCTGCTCAAGGCCGACCTCGGCATCGCCGCGCTCTACTCCGACCTGGTCCCTGACCGGCACCTGGCCACCACCGTTTTCGCTTCAGTAGAAGCTGAATACACGAAGACGCGTGATGCGATTCTCGAGGCCACCGGCCATCGTGAGCTGCTGGACGGCGACCCGGTCATCCAGCGCTCCGTCCATCTCCGCAACCCGTACGTCGACCCGCTCAACTACCTGCAAATCGAGATGCTCCACCGCCTGCGCGCCCTGCCCGATCCCGAGAGCCCCGACGCCGACGCCTTGCGCGAGGTGATCGTCCTCACCATCAACGGCATCGCCGCCGGCCTCCGCAACACCGGCTGATCCGCGGCGAGTCACGCGCGGTGCGGCGTGGGGCAGGTGGGGGGTGGGGTGGGGTCTGCGGCTGCCACGTGGTCGGCGGCCGCGTCGAATCCGCCTCGGCTGGGCTCCACCTCACGCGGGGCGCACGGTCGTGCGCCAGGGAAACGGGCCCCGCCAGACCCCACCCCACCCCCCACCTGCCCCACGCCGCACAGCGCCTGACCGCTGCAGGTCAGCAAAATGAGATCAGGACAAGCCAGATGAAGGCGAAAACATCAGGACGAGATCCGATCAGGGCGAGCACATCAGGACGAACACCTCAGGGCGAGATGATGAAGAGCGTGGTCGGCGTCACGATCCGAAGTGGTCGATGCCCGCGCGGTAACGGGTGGCGACAAGGCCGCACGCGAGGGCGCCGGCGGCTGCGGGGCGGGGGCGTGGGGTGTGGTGGGGTCGCTGGGACCCGTTCCCGTCAAACCGTGACCGTGCGCCCCCCAGCCGGATGGAGCCCAGCCAAGGCGGATCCGAAGCGGCCTGCCACCGCGTGGTAGCCAGCGACCCCACCACACCCCACGCCCCCGCCCCGCCGCCGCCGGCGCCCTCAGTCGCGGAGCTTGTTCGACGCATCGAGCGCCGCGACTTTGTAGCACTCGGCGAGCGTGGGGTAGTTGAAGACGGTCTTCATGAAGTAGTCGAGCCCGCCACCGAGGCCGAGCACGGCCTGGCCGATGTGGACCAGCTCCGTCGCGCCGGTGCCGATGCAGTGGATGCCGAGCAGTCGCCGATCGTCGCGGTGGAAGAGCATCTTGAACATGCCGCTGTGGTCGCCGAGGATCTGGCCGCGGGCGATCTCGCGGTAGCGCGCCACGCCCGTCTCGTAGGGGACGCGGCGCGCGGTCAGCTCGTGCTCGGGCGCACCGACCATCGAGATCTCGGGGATGGCGTAGATGCCGATGGGGAAGTGCTCCTCCATCGGGCCCGTCTTCTCGCCGAACGCGGCGCAGGCGGCCAGCCGACCCTGCTCTGAGGAGGTGGAGGCCAGGCTCGGGTAGCCGATCACGTCACCGGCCGCGAAGATGTGGGACACCGCGGTCCGGAAGTGCTCGTCGACGGTCAGCCGCCCACGGTCGCCGGGCTTGACCCCGGCCGCCTCGAGGTTCAGCGCGGCCGTCGCCGCTTCGCGCCCGGCCGAGAGCAGCACCATGTCGGCGACGATGCGCTTGCCGGAGGCGAGGCTGAGGATCGCCTTGCGGGGCGCGGCGTCGGTCACCGTGATCGACTCGACCGCCTCGCCGAACCGGAAGGTGACGTTGCGGTTGCGCATCTGGTGGAGCAGCTCGTCGACGATCTCGCGGTCGAGAAACTCCAGCGGCCGGTCACGTCGCTCGACCAGCGTGACGTTCACGCCCAGGGCGGCGAAGATCGAGGTGTACTCGATACCGATCACGCCCGCCCCCACCACCGCCAGCGTGCGCGGCAGCTGGCGCACGCGGACCACGTCGTCGGTGGTGAGGATCACCTCGCCGTCGGGCGTCACCCCGGGCGGCGCGAAGGGATAGGTACCGCAGGCGATGAGGACGTTCTCGGCCGTCACCTGTCGCCAGCCGTCGTCGGTCCGCAGCACGAGGGTGTGCGGATCGACGAAGGACGCCGCGCCCCGCAGCAAGGCCACGTCGTTGCGGCGGAGCTGGTTCTCGATCACTTCCATCTCGCGCGAGATGATCGCGTCGATCCCGGACAGGAGATGGTCGAAGGCGGGCCGCGAGTCCACGCGCGCCCAGGGCAACCGCTCACCCTTGCCGGCCACGCCCGAGTAGGTGAGGACGGCCTCGCGCAGGGCCTTGCTGGGGATCGTGCCGGTCTCGATACACACGCCGCCGACCACACGGCGCTTCTCGACGACCGCCGCCCGCTTGCCGAGCTTGGCCGCTTGCACCGCGCCGCGCTGCCCGGCCGGACCGCTGCCGATGCAGACGAGATCGTAGTCGTAGGACTGGCTCATCGGCAGACTCGCCCCTGCACGGGACACCTCCCCGTCGAACAGAGGAGCAACGCCTGTACCAAGCCCGAGTCCGCGTCAACTCGCCGTTTCTACGGGGCGGCAGGAACACGGCGGTCGCCGCCGTGCCCTGCGAACAGGCAGGACTGATCAAGCGATGGGCGAAACTTCCGCCCTCAGTCGAGCGTGAGGACAGCCTTGCCGGGGAAGCGTCGGGCCATGAGATCCTGCGCGACCTGGCCGATGTCTGCCCACGGCCGCTCCAGGCTGATACGCGGCGCGATCTGACCGGCCGCGACCAGCTCGGCCAGGCGCCGCAGGCCGTCGCCCGCCGGCTCCTGGCCGAGCTCGACGAAGAGGTAGAAGCCGTAGAGCGTCGCGCGGCCGCCCACGAAGAACGTCCGCGTGTCGAACGTGACCTCGGCCGCCGCCGAGACTCCCAGCGTCACGCAGACACCGCCGCGCTCCAGCGCCGCCAGCGCGGTCCCCAGGGTGCGGGCGCCCACCGACTCGATCACGAGGTCGTACTTCGGTGACGGCGGGATCTCATCGCCCACCACGACCTCGTGGGCGCCGGCCTGCCGCACTATCGCGGACTGCTCGGCGCGCCGCACGCTCGCGGTCACGTGGGCGCCGCCCAGGCGCGCGAGCTGCACGGCGAAGTCGCCCACGCCGCCGGTCGCGCCGGTGACGAGCACGCGCCGGGCGAGCAGCGGGCCACGCTTGGCCAGGGCGTAGAGGGCGGTCAGCCCGGCCACGGGGAACGTCGCCGCCTGCGCGAACGTCACCTTCTCGGGCAGCTCAGCCAGCGCGTGGGTCGGCACCACCACCCGCTCGGCCCAGGCGCCCTCCGGCAGGAGCCCGACCACCCGGGCGCCGGCGCGCGGCCCCGAGCCGTCGGTGGCGGCGCGCTCGACGGTACCGGCCAGGTCCCAGCCGGGCCGCCAGCCGGCCGCGGCCATGCTCGCCCGCCGCACCTCACCACGATTGAGCGAGAGCGCCTTGACCCGCACCACGGCCTCACCCCGATCGGGAACGGGATCCGGTACCGCACGAATGACGAGCCGGCCAGGGGCCTCGGGATCCACGACGACGGCACGGTTGCTCACGGTGGCCTCCTCAGCCGGTGATGACGTGTTCGCGGGTGACGATGAACGGCGGCATGCCCGGCGCCAGGAAGTGCGCGCGATCCGCCACGGCGTCGGCGTAGGCCGTCGATCCGGCGGCAGTGCGCAGGGCGTCGGGCGACTCGAACCACATGAGCGTGGCGCCGTCGTAGGCGGGCGCGCGGCCAGCCGTGTAGGCCGAGCGGCGCGTGGCGCTCAGGACGCAGCGGCGCAGCCCGGGGACCTTCGCCAGGAGTGGCCCGTGCCGCTCGCGCCAGTGCTGCAGGAACTCGTCGAGCGACATGCCGGGCCGGCGCGCGAGGAACTCCACGCCCTTCACCGCGTCGGGGCCGGGGGCGCCGTCGACGACGACGTGCTCCTCGGTCACGATCAGCCCCATCGTCGAGCCGTCGATGAACTGCGCCTCATCCGCCTGCACGGCCGCGTTGGCGGGGCTGAGGGTCATCGCGCGCAGGGCGTCGGTGTCATCCGCCCACACCTCGGCGATACCGTCCCATACCGGCTCGCCCTTGCGGTAGCCGGAGGCCAGCACGTGCGACTGCACGTAGCGGCGCACGCCCGGCAGCGCCGTGACGACCGCGGGATGGCGCGCGAGCCAGTACTCCTGGAACTCCTCGACCGCCATCCCCGGCTTGCGCTTGAGGAACGTGAGGACCTTGACCATGGATCGCGCAAGCAGGATACCATTCGGGACCAGCACACACGAGGGAGGGCCACGCGATGAAGCGCAGCTCCGAGCGGATCCTCACCACCCACACCGGCAGCCTCCCCCGCGCCGGGGATCTCACGACGATGCTGGAGGCGCTGGACGCCGGGACGCTGCCCGATCCCGCCGTGCTCGAAGCGCGAGTGAGCCGTGCGGTGGGCGACATCGTCCGGCGGCAGCTCGACGCCGGCGTGGACGTCGTCAACGACGGCGAGCAGGGCAAGGTCGGCTACTCGACCTACGTGCGCCATCGCCTCACCGGCTTCGGTGGCCAGGCCGCGGTGCCCACGCGGGCCGACTGGGCCGACTTCCCCGAGGCGGCGGCGCGCTCGGAGCGCCGCTCGACCATCTCGCGCCCGGCCTGCAACGGCGCCATCGAGTGGAAGGACCGGACCGCCGTGCAGAAGGACACCGCGAACCTCCGGGGGGCGCTGCAGGGCGTGCAGCCGACCGAGGCGTTCATGACGGCGGCGTCGCCCGGCGTGATCGCCCACTTCCTGCGCAACGAGCACTATCCGAGCCGCGAGGCCTACCTGGCCCGGCTGGTCGACGTCATGAAGGAGGAGTACGACGCCATCCACCGGGCTGGCTTCGTGCTGCAGGTCGACTGCCCCGACCTGGCGATGAGCCGTCACCTGGCGTTCCCCGAGCTGAGCAACGCAGAGTTCTGCAAGATCGCCGAGGGCAACGTGGAGGCGCTCAACCACGCGCTGCGCGACATCCCGCCCGACCGCCTGCGCCTGCACCTGTGCTGGGGCAACTACGAGGGGCCGCACCACCGCGACATCCCGCTGCGCGAGATCCTGCCGATCGCCCTCAAGGCCCGGCCCCAGGCGCTGTCCTTCGAGGGCGCCAACCCGCGCCACGAGCACGAGTGGGTCGTGTTCCGCGAGGTAAAGCTCCCCGACGATCGGCTGATCATCCCGGGCGTGATCGACTCCACGACGAACTTCATCGAGCATCCCGAGCTCGTCGCGCAGCGCCTCATGCGCTACGCGGAGGTGGTCGGGCGCGAGCGGGTCATCGCCGGCACCGACTGCGGCTTCGCGACGTTCGCGCGCTCGATCCTGCAGGTCGAGCCGGAGATCGCCTGGGCGAAGTTCCGCGCGCTGTCCGAGGGCGCGCGGATCGCGTCGTCCCAGCTCTGGCGCTGAGCCGCGGCGGGGGGCGGGCCGGGGGACGTGGTGTGGGGGTCTCCGGCTACCACGCGGCGGCAGGCCGATTCGAATCGGCCTTGGCTGGGCTCCATCAGGCTGGGGGGCGCGCGGTCATGCGTGACGGGAACGGGTCCCGGAGACCCCCACACCACATCCCCCGGCCCGCCCCCCGCCGCGACATCGCGCGAGAGCTGAGCCCATCAGCACGCGCGAGCATAGTGCATGAAATAGAGCCATGAAATAGAGCACAGAAGAGGGGTGCGCGGCTGGCGTTGGCTCAGCGCTGGTGGTCGCGATGACGCTCGTGGCATCGGGGGACGCCGGGGATCGCGTGTGGCGCGGGCGCGCCATCATGGCGAGCCGTCGTCGCCGTTCGAGCGCAGGGCTCGGCTCGCGAGCCGCCGACGATCCAACTTGTTCGCGCCCCAACCCCCTTTGGGGGATGGGGGGCCCGAGCGAGCCGAGCCCGGAGCGAGTTACGGCGACAGGCGAGCCATGCTGGCGCGCCCGCGCCACGCGCGATCCCCGGCGTCCCCCGATGCCACGAGCGCCATCAGCGGCCTATCGCGAGCGGCCTATCGCGCACGCCACCAGGCGCGGATCTCGTGTGCGTGGTCGCGCTCGTGGCTCCAGCCGGGCGCGGCGAGCCAGGACACGACGGTGTAGGCGTGCGAGGGGTCGCGCAGGGCGGCGGCGGGCAGGCGCTCGAAGGTCGCGATCATGGCGGCCCGGGCGCGCGCCATCCGGCTGAGCACGGCGCGCAGGCCGAGGCGGCGCAGTCGGGCCACCGATCGCGCGTTGAACCGGTCAGCGTCCGCCATGCTCTCGAACCAGTAGATGGCGGCGGCGCGGCCGCGCGCGATCAGCCGGAATCGGCGCAGCGTTTCCTCGTCGCAGGCCAGCAGGTGCGCCAGGACGTCCTTGACCGACCACCGGTCCAGCGTGCGGGGGCGCACGATCTCGCGCTCGGGCAGCCGGGCGATGAGCCGCAGCGTGGCCTCGCGCGAGGTCACCATCCGGCGCCCGGCCTGCCGCCGCCAGCGCGTGAGCGAGGCTGCGCCTCGAGCCACCCGTGCCCCCCTCACCGCTTCCGGAGCTTGACGTCTTCCAGCGGCGCCGACCAGGGGTACGGGTCGATCAGCATCAGCGCGGGCTCCTCGACGCGCGGGCCGATGCCGCTGGGCCAGATGAAGTCGTAGATGGCGGCGAAGCGGACGCGGTCGTAGATGAGCTGCTGGATCTGGCGCAGCATCTGCTCGCGCTTCTTGCGGTCGGTCTCGCGGGCCTGCTGGCGGTAGAGCGCGTCGACGTCGGGGTCGAAGCCATAGGCGTAGGCGCCGTCGGCGGGCACGAGCTGTGACAGGCGCGAGGCGGCGTTGCCGTAGACGGCGTCGATGCAGACGCACACGCCCTTGAGCTTCTTGGTGGCGAGCGCGGCGTAGAAGGCGGCGCGCTCCATCGTGCGCACGCGCGTCTTGATGCCGATCGCTCCGAAGTAGGCGTTGATCGACTCCCCGACCGAGAAGTACGGCGGCCACGGGTGCAGGTCGCCGGCGTCGAAGCCGTTCGGGTAGCCGGCCTCGGTCAGGAGCTGCTTGGCCTTCGCGGGATCGTAGCGATGCGGCTCGAGCGGGATGGCGAAGTCGAACGTGCGGGGGACGAGGTTGCCGGTCAGGCGCGACTCACCGAGGTTCTCGGCCTCGTTGAGCGACTTCCGGTCGATGGCCATGCTCGCGGCCAGCCGCACCCGCCGATCGGCCCACGGCGACTTCGGATCCCACTGCTCGAAGAAGTCGAGGTAGAACGTCCCGATGGCGCCGGAGAACGCCAGCTTGAGGTTGGGGTCCTTCTTGATGTCGGCGGCCATGGGGGCGTCGAGCAGGTAGGCGATGTCGACCTCGCCCCGCTTGAGCATGGCCATCCGGGTCGTGGCCTCCGGCACGCTCTTGAAGACGAGCCGCTTCACCGAGGGCATCTTCCGCCAGTACTGCTCGTTGGCCTCCATCACCAGCTCGATCCCCGGGGTGTTGCTCACGAACTTGTAGGGGCCGAGGCCGATCGGGTGCTTCTTGAAGCCGTCGGGGCCCACCTGCTCCGTGTACTTCTTGGGCGCGATCCAGGCGGCCGAGGTGGCCAGCGTGCCGTAGAAGGTCATGAAGTCGGGCCACGGCTCGGCGAGCTGGAACCGCACGCGGTAGCGGTCGACGATGACGATCTCGCGGACCTTCTCCTGCAAGATCTTGGCGCCCTTGGCCCGCCGGAAGCTGAACTCGACGTCCTCGGCGGTGAACGGGTCACCGTTGTGGAACTTGAGGCCCTCGCGCAGCTTGAACTCGTACGTGCGCTGGTCGGCGCTCACCGTCCAGGACTCGGCCAGGCTCGGCGTGAGGTGGTTGCCGGGCATGGGCTTCACCATCGCGTCGTGCAGGGCGTAGAGCACCCAGAACGGGGTGAGCACGCCGATGACCTCGGCGGGATCGAACCACTGCGGCGACAGCGTCACGTAGAGCGCCCAGCGCATCTCGCCCTCGGGCTTGGCCTGGGCGGCCGCATCCCGGGCCGGGCCGGCCGCGAGCATCCCGCCCACCAGGAGCGCCAGGACCAGCGCGAGACTCCGCTTGCCGTTCATCGTCCCCTCCCTGCTGACGCCTGATAGACTAAGCGCGGTTTTCGAGGCCGCGACCACCCGAACCCGACGAGGAGCAACCGATGCGTAAGTACCACGATATCCGGCTGGACGACCAGACGATCATCACGCGGCAGCTGCAGGGCGACGACATCGTCAAGGCGGGCCGCTATCTCATCGCCCGGACCCTCCTCGACCTGGGCGCGGCGACGGTCGAGCCGCTCTCCCCGCAGAATCCGCTGATCTTCTCGGCCGGGCCCTTCGCCGGCTCCAGCTTCTCCAACGCCAACCGGACCAGCGTGGGCTGCAAGAGCCCGCTGACCGGCGGCATCAAGGAGGCCAACGGCGGCGGCTCCTTCTCCTACGGCCTGGGCCAGCAGGGCATCGCCGGCTTCACGCTGCACGGCGCCTCGCCGCGCTGGGTGGTGATCCACTTCAGGAAGGACGGCACCGTCGTCTTCGACGACGCCACGCCCTATCTCGGCAAGGGCAACTTCGAGGCGGACCGGATGCTGCACGCCAAGTACGGCAAGAAGGTCACCGTGGCGCTGTGCGGCCCCGTGGGCGAGTACCAGGGGCTGCTGGCCGGCATCGCCTTCAGCGACAAGGACGGCCGGCCCTCGCGGCTGGCCGCCCGCGGCGGCGTGGGCGCGGTGATGGGATCCAAGCAGGTGAAGGCGATCGTCGTCGACCTCGACAAGATCCCGGCCTTCCACGAGCCCAAGAAGGTGAACGCGGCCATCAAGGACTACGCGAAGATGCTGCAGGCCGACGGCATCGTGACGAACTTCTATCAGAAGATCGGCACGATGGGCATGGCCGACGTGCAGAACCAGATGGGCGGCCTGCCCGTGCGCAACTTCAGCGCCGGCCAGCAGACCAACGTGGCCGCCGGCGAGCGGTTCAAGATGGGCGGCGACTACATCACCGAGATCAACAACGCGCGCGGCGGCGAGCAGACCCACGCCTGCATGCCGGGCTGCATCATCCAGTGCAGCAACGTCTACGCCGACGCCAGCGGCAAGGAAGTCGTCTCCCCGGTGGAATACGAGACGCTCGGCCTGCTCGGCACCAACTGCGGTCTCAGCGATCCCGACGACCTCGCCCAGCTCAACTACGTGGCCAACGACCTCGGCGTGGACACGATCGAGACCGGCGCCATGCTGGCCGTGCTGATGGAGGCCGGGCTCGGCGCCTTCGGCGACGCGAAGTTCATGGCCGACTGCCTGGCCGAGATCCGCGCGGGGACGGAGCAGGGCCGGCGGTGGGCCCAGGGCACGGCTCGCGTGGGCGAGCACTACAAGGTCGCGCGCGTGCCCGTCATCAAGAAGCAGGCGATCAGCGCGTACGACCCCCGCGTGGTCGAGGCCACCGGGGTGGCCATGATGGCCACCGCCCAGGGCGCCGACCACACGGCCGGCAACCTGCCGCGGCTGAAGACGCGCGAGATGGATCTCGAGGCGATCATCGGTCAGAGCCTCGCCGTGCAGACGAACATCGCGGCGACGGACTCGCTCGGGCTCTGCATCTTCGGCCGCAGCGTCACCGAGCCGAACGTGCAGTTCATCGCCGACGCCATCAACGCCGCCCACGGCACCACCCTCACCGCGGACTTCTTCCCGGCGCTGGGCCGCGAGACGCTGAAGCTGGAGGCGGAGTTCAACCGTCGGGCCGGCTTCACCGAGAAGGACGACGAGCTGCCGGCCTTCTTCTACACCGAGACGCTGCCGCCGACCAACCACGTGGCGCGCTTCCACGGAAGCGACGTGCACCGGATGTACGAGCGCCTGCCGGCGTAAGGCCGGCGGCCTGTATCAACTCGGGCACTCCTGTCTCGGCAAACTGCTAGAAGGTACGAATCTCCAGGAGCGATTCGTCTTCGTAAGTCACAGCGGCGTCGACACGTGGGTTGCAAAGCAAATCGCGCGTGAAACCGCTGCCTGTGGCGCGGTTCCTTTCCTCGACGAAGCGCAGATCGACGTCGATGCTGATTTCGAGGAAGACATCCTGGCCTTCCTGGAGAAGGCGGACGAGCTCGTGGTGCTCATCACGCCGTGGGCTCTGGAACGCCCCTACGTTTGGGCAGAACTAGGGGCAGCGTGGGGACGGAGGATCCCGATTGTCGGACTGCTCCTTGGGCTGTCCGCGGCAGAATTGCAGTCGCGACCTGGCGTCCCTATCCTGCTCAAGAAGCGGGACCTGCTACCCCTGAACCAGATTGACGTGTACCTCGGCCAGCTTCGTGGCCGGGTCGGAGCGAGGCCCGGAGCTGACCAGGAGAAGACGCGATGAGTGAGCCCAAGGTCTTCATTTCCTACTCTCACGACGATGCTGACTGGGTACGTCAGTTCGCTGAAGCGCTTCGAGCGCAGAATGTCGTCGTATGGTTGGACGAGTGGCAGGTCAACGTCGGCGAGCCCCTCCGAGAGGCGATCGAAGCAGGTCTTAGAAGCAGCGACGCCATTGTCTCCGTCCTCACCAGGTCCAATGCTCAGCGTCCTAACGTGCTATTCGAACTCGGAGTCGCGCTCGGCATGGGGAAGCCCTTGATCTCGATCATTCCTCCCGATCTTGACAGCTCAGCCATTCCATTCGGACTCCGAACGCGCCGATACCTCATGAAGGGACTCCCAGACGAGGCGGCGCGAGAGGTTGCCAAGGCCCTGAAGGGCAAGGCTGCTTGAGGCGCTGCCCGAGAAGTTACCTCAAAAGTACTCGAAGCTGCCGGGGTCGCGGGCCATCGTCAGGCGCACCTGGGCCATGAAGACCAGGTAGGGGTGGGCGCCGAGCGCGACCAGGCGGTCGCGATCGCCGGCACCGAGGGCCCCGCGCGCGGCGTCGTCGAGGCCGTGCTCGCGCATGGTGGCGTCGGGCGCGGCGGCGTAGCGCTCGCGCACGGCGGTGTTCGACTTCAGCGCGAAGAGGAAGCGGTTCAGCGGATAGGCCGACGCCGGCGGGAAGAAGTAGTGGCTCTCCATCAGGCGCCGACCGGCCACGCCACCACGGCGTTGCCGTGGTGCCACGACGGCTCGTAGCACAGCACCTCCGCGCGCGCGTCCCCGGCGGCGCCGAGCAGCGTGATCCACGTGCGCAACTCCACGTTGCCCGCCTTGTCCAGCTCCTCCCCGGTCAACCGCGCGGTCTCGGCGCCACGGCCCTCGGCCAGCGAGGCCAGCAGCGCGCGGTCGAAGTCGAAGTCGGGCGAGCTGTAACGGTCGGTGCCCGGGAAGTGCGAGAGCCCGCCGGAAGCGACCAGCGCCACGCGCTCGGGCCGCGCGTCGAGGATCCGCCGCAGGGCCTGGCCCCACGCGTAGCACCGGCGCGGCGCCGGCTGGGGCGGCAGGTAGACGTTGACGTAGAGCGGCACGATCGGCAGCCGGGGCTCGGGCATCGTGAAGTGCAGCGGGACGTAGAACGCGTAGTCGAGCGGCACATCCTGCGAGTACGTCAGGTCGAACCCCGCCTCGATCCCCTGCTCCACGATGGTCCGGGCCAGCGGCTCGTGCACGTCGAAGGCGTAGCGGTACCGCCCGAACTCACCGGACGCGCGGGCGCCCACGAAGACCGCCAGCGCCGGCACCGCGTTCAGGAAGAACCCCTCGATGTGGTCGCCGGCGATCACGGCCACGACGTCGGGCCGCGCCGCGACGAGCCGCCGCTTCACCTCCGCGTAGGCCGCGTGCACGCGCAGCACGAGCTCACGATCCTCGGTCGGCGGGCGCACGAGCAGCTGCGGCGTGTGGGGCAACGCAAAGGCGGCCACCAGCGGCATGGCCGAGAGGATACCTCACTACGGGTGTCGAGGAGCGCCCCGGCTCCGCCGGGGCGTGACGAACGTCTGGGGGGTTTGGGGGGCCATGTCGGGGCCCCCCATGTCAACTATTCCGCAGCTTGGGGTCCCAGGCGTCGCGCAGGGTGTCGCCAAACAGGTTGAAGGCAAACACAGCCAGGCTGATGGCCATGCCGGGGAAGATCGCCAGCCAGGGCGCCTGCTCCATGAAGGCCCGCCCGGTGCTGCTCAGCATCAGCCCCCAGGAGGGCGTCGGCGGCTGGGTGCCGAGACCCAGGAAGCTCAGCGTGGCCTCGATGAGGATCGCGTTGCCCAGCCAGATGGAGGCGATGATGAGGATCGGCGCGGTGACGTTGGGCAGGATGTGGCTCAGGATGATGCGCGGGTGCTTGCAGCCGATGGCCTGGGCGGCCTCCACGTACCGGTTCTGCTTGGACGACAGCACGGTGCCTCGGACGATGCGCGAGTTGCCGGGGATGATGACGATGGCGATCGCCAGCATCGCGTTGGTCGTGTTCGGCTTGAGGACCGAGATGATCGCCAGCGCGAGCATGAGGGCCGGGATCGCCTGCACGGCGTCCATGACCCGCTGCATGACGAGGTCGAGGCGACCCTCGCAGTAGCCGCAGAGCAGCCCGATGATCATCCCCGCCGCCGTGCCGATCCCCACGGCGACCAGGCCGACCCACAGGGAGATCCGGCTGCCGTAGATGATGCGGCTGAGGACGTCGCGGCCGATGTCGTCGGTGCCGAACGGATGCGCCCAGCTGGGCGCAGCCAGGCGAATCTCCGGCTGGGTGGCGAGCGGATCGTAGGGCGCCAGCACGTCAGCGAACACCGCGGTGAGGACGAGCACCACGAGCAGCGCGGCCGAGACCGCGCCCAGCGGCTTGCGCTTCATGGTCAGCCACAGCGCCTGGAGCCGGTTGACCGCGGCGGCCCCCGGCTCCCCGAACGTCGTGACGCGGGCGGTGGCGGTGGTCGACATCAGTCCCTCACTGGTAGCGGATACGCGGGTCGAGCCACGCGTAGGTCATGTCGATGAGCAGGTTGAGCGTGACGAGCGTCCCCGCCACCAGCATGACGTTGGTCTGGACCACCGGATAGTCGCGATACAGGATGGCCTCCACGGTGAGCCGCCCCATGCCGGGCAGCGCGAAGATGGTCTCCACCACCACGGTGCCGGCCAGCAGCACGCCGAACTGCCCGCCGATGATGGTCACGACCGGAATCAGCGCGTTTTTGAGCGCGTGCTTGTACACGACGATGCGCCCGGCCAGCCCCTTGGCCCAGGCGGTGCGCACGTAGTCCTCGCGCAGCACCTCCAGCACCGTCGAGCGCGTCATGCGCATGGTCGCCGCCGACAGCCGGAAGCCGAGCACGGCGGCCGGCAGCAGGAACTGCTGCAGGTTGCGCCAGGGCGACTCCCACAGGCTGACGTACCCGATGGGCGGGATCCAGTGGAACCAGATGGCCGCGAACGTGATGACGAGCGTGCCGAGCCAGAAATCCGGCAGCGAGAGGCCGGAGACGCCGACCACGCGGCCGACGTAGTCGGAGGCGCTGTCCTGGCGGGTGGCCGACAGCACGCCGATCGGGATGGCGATGACGAGCCCCAGGATCATCGCCAGCGTGGCCAGCTCGACCGTGACCGGAATCGCCTTCTTGAGCGCGACGGGGATGGGCTCGTTGGTGAAGATGGAGTCGCCCGGGTTGAGGCTCACCATCTGCCAGACCCACAGCGCGTACTGCTGGTAGTACGGGCGGTCGAGGCCAAGATCCTTGCGGAGCTTCTTCATCTCCTTGTCGCCGAGGTTGCCCGACTCGGCCATGAGGGCCGTCAGCGCGTCCCCCGGCATAACGCGCATCAGGCCGAAGACGATCAGCGACGACAGCACGAGCACCGGAACGGCCAGCAGCACCCGCCGAGCGACGTACTTGTACATGGACGCGCGGGACGAGGCGCCCTACTTGTCGAGCCAGGTTCGCGCGAGCGTCGGCGAGCCGTACCCGTCGCTCCGGCGCAGCGCGCCCGCCGCCGCGTTGCGCATGTGCGGCTGGAAGACGAGGAAGCCGTTGTCGTAGGGCATCCACATGCGCAGCACCTGGTCGTACTCGCGGTCGACGAGCTTCTTGGCGAGCGCGCGCTGCTCGGCGCGGTCCGGCGTGCGTCGCAGCTTGGTGGTGAGCTCGTCGACGACGGGGTCGTTGACGCGGAAGAAGTTCTTGGTCGACTTCGAGTGCATGTACATGTAGGTCCGCTCGTCAAGGCCGATGGCGTGGCCCGACTGGAACCCCCACGACATGCCGTCCCACTTGCTGTCGACGTAGCGGCCGTAGTAGGTCGTGTAATCGAGCTTGGTGATCTTCATGTCGATGCTGAGGTTCTTCTTGAGGTCCTGCTGGACGAGCTGGACCTCCGAGGTCATCTGCGGGAAGTACTCGTAGTAGAACAGCGTCGTCTCGAAGCCCTTGCCGTGGCCGGCCTCGGCCAGCAGCTTCTTGGCCTCGGCCGGGCGGTACTGCCAGTACGGGCCGAGGT
The DNA here is from genome assembly GCA_041499965.1 of Methylomirabilia bacterium. Taxonomy (GTDB): domain Bacteria; phylum Methylomirabilota; class Methylomirabilia; order Rokubacteriales; family CSP1-6; genus AR5. The sequence continues at coordinate 5,761 of JBGQLG010000050.1, read as the reverse complement.
CCTTCGCCGTGGGCTGCGAGTCCTGGTAGTAGATGTAGGGCACGCCCCAGCCGAGGATGCCGTGGCCCTCGAACACGGTGTCGACCATCTTCTGGCGGTCGATGGCCATCGAGATCGCCCGCCGCACCCGCACGTCGTTGAACGGCGGCTTGTCCTGGGCCAGGGCCAGCCCGAAGGGCGCCAGGGTGTTGTGGTACGACTGCACGACGGCCGACGGGTTCGTCTTGCGGACCGTCTCCACCTCGGAGGGGCTGGCCAGCCAGATGAAGTCGGCCTGGCCCGTCCGGAACGCGGCCAGGCGGGTGGCGGCATCCGGCGTGGAGAGGATCACGTACTCGTCGACGTAGGGCCGGCCCTTGTCCCAGTAGTCCGGGTTGCGCTGCAGCACCACCCGCACCTTGCGGGTGTGCTCCTTGAGCGTGTAGGGCCCGGTGCCGATGAGGCGCTTCTTGAGATCGCCGTCTTCCTCGAGCACCTCGCGGGCGAACATGAGCGCGATCGGCTCGGCCATGTTCTGCGGGAACAGCGTGTTGGGTGTCTTGAGGTGGACGCGCACCGTGTACTTGTCCGGCGTCTCCGTCGCCTCGATCTCCTGGAACGTGAACGCCTGCACGCCCTCCTTGGCGTACTGCTCGAAGCAGTACTTGACGTCGGCGGCCACGAACTCTCGCCCGTTCACCGGCGGCAGGTTCTGCCACTTCACGCCCTGGCGCAGCTTGAACGTCCACACGCGATAGTCGGGGCTGGCGCTCCACGACTCCGCCAGGTCGCCCTTGAGGCTCAGGTCACTGGGGTTCGTCGCCTCGTCGGAGAACGGGTAGCGCACGAGGCGATTGCTGGTGAGGCCGGCGAACTGGTACAGCCCGACCGACTGCGTGAGCCGAGGATCGATCACCGGCGGGTCCCACGCCGAGGCCCGCGTGAGCACGCCGCCCCGCTTGGCCGGCTTGGTGCTGGCGGCGATCCACTCGGGATAGGGCGACGCCGCCGCGACCGCTCGTCTCGCCCGGCCACCGACGACGAGAGCGGCGGCACCCCCCAGGGCGGTGCGGGCAACGAAGTCGCGACGCGTCAGATGACGGCGAGGGGCAGACAAGCGAGGATCAGTAGCGGCCATCGGGCTCTCCCTTCCTGTCAGCATCATTGCGACGACGGAAAGAAACGAGCGGACCGGACACGAAAGTGACGGCAAGGTCCCATAGGGCCGGGACGAAGTCAAGGTCTGACCGCGCGGAACGCCGCTAGTGCCTCTCGCGGAATCGGGTGACGCCCGGGATCGCGCGTGGGCGCCGCCGCGGGGGCGCCAGCATGGCTCGCCTGTCGCCGTAACTCGCTCCGGGCCCGGCTCGCTCGGGCCCCCCATCCCCCAAAGGGGGTTGGGGCGCGGACAAGTTGAATCGTGGGTGGCTCGCGAGCCGGGCCCGGAGCGACAACGGCGACGACGGCTCGCCATGATGGCGCCCCCGCGGCGGCGCCCACGCGCGATCCCGGGCGTCACCCGATTCCACGAGAGGCACTAGCGGCGGCCGGCGCGGTACCAGGCGGCGATCTCTTCGCCGGTGGTGAACCACACGCCTTTCTGGCGGCGGATGTAGTCGTAGACGGCCTCGAAGTACTTGATCCGGTGCGGGACGCCGTGGATGTAGGGGTGCACGGCGATGGCCATCACCCGCGGGTTCTTGGCGCCCTCGGCGTAGAGGCGGTCGAACTGGTCGCGGCAGCGCTGCACCCAGGCCGGCGAGGCGTGGTGCTGGATCACCATCATCGGGATGTCGTTCAGCTCGAGGGTGTAGGGCACCGAGACCAGCGGGCCGTGGCTGGTGCGGATCTCGTAGGGCTGGTCGTCGTTGACCCAGTCGGAGACGTACTCGATGCCGGCTTCGGCCAGGTGGTCGAGGGTCTCCCACGTCTCGGTGAGCCCCGGCCCCAGCCACCCCTTCGGCTTCTTGCCGGTGAATTTCGCGAGGATCTTCACCGCCTCGCGGATGGCGGCCCGCTGGTCGGGCAGCAGGTGCATCGCGCCCTGGCGGACGCCGTGGCCCATGAACTCCCAGCCGGCGTCGAGCATCGCCTGGGCCACGCGCGGATACGACCGGCACACGCCGGCGTTGATCGCCGTCGTCGCCCGCAGCTTGCGCTTGCGCAGCGCCTCGAAGAGCCGCCAGAACCCCACGCGCATCCCGTAGTCGTGCCAGGCCCAGTTCGGCACGTCGGGCGTGACCGCCACCCCCTGCGGCGTCGGCAGGTACTGGCGAGCCATCGGTTTGGCGATGTCCCACTCCTCGATGTTGACGATCGTCCACACCGCGATGCGGGCCCCGCGCGGCAGCGCCCAGCGCGGACGATCGACGATGGCCGAGTAGTCGAAGCGCTCGTGCGGCAGTCTCACCTGTCCCCTCCGATGGCGGCCGGCGGCGGGCCGGCGCGGCGCCTATAGTACAATCTCGCCGCGATGGCGCCCGCCACCTCGCCTGAGCGCGCGTGACAGCGGAGTTCTGGATCACCCAGACGTTCAACGGCCTGTCCTACGGCGCCCTGCTGTTCCTGCTGGCCAGCGGACTGTCGCTCATCTTCGGCGTGATGCGCATCGTCAACCTGGCCCACGGCTCGTACTTCCTGCTCGGCGGCTACGTGGGGCTGTCGGTGATCTGGCGCACCCAGAGCTTCGCGCTGGCGCTGCTGGCCGGCGCCCTGGCGGTGGCGCTGGTCGGCGCCGGCATGGAGCGCCTGTTCCTGCGCCGACTGAGCGGCCAGACGCTCGGCCAGGTGCTGATGACGATCGGCTTCGCGCTGATCTTCCAGGACCTGGCGCTGCTGCTGTGGGGCGGCGATCCGTACTCGCTGCCGGTGCCGGCGGCGCTGCAGGGCGTGGTGATCGTCGGCGCGCTGCGCTTCCCGCGCTACCGGCTCTTCATCATGGCCGTGGCCGTGGTGATCGGCGCCGCGCTGTGGCTGGCGCTGGACCGCACGCGCGCGGGCGCGATGATCCGCGCCGCCGTCGACGACGCCGAGATGGCCCAGGGCGTGGGCATCCGGGTGCCGACGATCTCGCTGGGCGTCTTCGCGCTTGGCGCGGCCCTGGCCGCGCTGGGGGGCGTCATCGGCAGCGGGTTCCTCGGCGTCTATCCGGGGCTCGACTTCGAGATCCTCCCCTACGCGTTCGTCGTGGTCATCGTGGGCGGCCTCGGCAGCCTGCCGGGCGCCATGGTGGGTAGCCTGCTGGTCGGCCTGCTCGACAACTTCGGCAAGGCGCTGTTCCCCGAGCTGGCCTATTTCACGCTCTTCGCGCCGATGGCGCTGATCCTCGCACTGCGACCGACCGGGCTGTTCGGCCGCACATGACGAACGGAGCCACTCCCTCCTCGGACAGGCCACCGACGGCCCGGGCCGGCCTCGCGGCCCCCGCGACAACAATCATCCCCGGTATCATCACTGCCGCAGGGGTAGCACTCGTCGCGCCGCTGCTCTCCGCATACCCACTGACGCTGCTCACGCAGGCGGCGATCGTGGCGATCCTGGCCATGAGCCTCGACGTGCTGCTCGGCTACACGGGCCTGCCTTCGCTTGGTCACGCCGCCTATTTCGGCGTGGCCGCCTACGCGGTCGGCATCCTGAGCACCGACTATCAGCGCGGCTTCCTGACCTGCCTGCTGGCCGGCGTGCTCCTGGCCGCGCTCACCGCCGCCGTCTTCGGCCTGCTGGCGATCCGTGCCAGCGGCACCTACTTCCTGATGATCACCCTGGCGCTCGGCATGGTCGTCTGGGGGCTGGCCTTCCGCTGGGTGTCGATGACCAAGGGGGACAACGGCATCGCGGGGGTGCCGCGGCCGGAGCTGCCGCTGCCGTGGAGCCTGGGCGCGCCGCTGCCCTTCTTCTACTTCACGCTGGCGGCCACGCTGCTGGCGTGGGCGCTGCTCGGCCTGCTCGTGCGCTCGCCCTTCGGCCTCACCCTCATGGGCATCCGCGAGAGCGAGACGCGCATGCGCGCGCTCGGCTACCACGTGTGGCTGCACAAGTACCTGGCCTTCGTGCTCTCCGGCACCTTCGCGGGCTTCGCCGGCGTGTTCTGGGCGTACTACAACGGCTTCGTGAGCCCGGTCGACGTCCAGCTCGTGACCTCGGTCGAGACGCTCCTGATGGTGGCGCTGGGCGGACCCGGCACGCTGGCGGGGCCGGCGCTGGGCGCGGCGGCGATCGTCTTCTTGAAGAATTTCGTGAGCGTGTACACCAAGCGCTGGCTGCTCATTCTCGGCGCCGTGTACATCGGCGTCATCCTGTTCGCGCCGCGCGGCGTGCTCGGGGCGTTCAGGCGAGAGCCCCGCCGATGACGGAGCCGTTCGCGCTGCGCCTGCAGGCCGTGTCGAAGTCGTTCGGCGGGCTGCGGGCCGTCGACGGCGTGGAGCTGGCCGTGCGCCCGGGCGAGCGGCGCGCCCTCATCGGCCCCAACGGCGCCGGCAAGACGACGCTCTTCAACCTCATCGCCGGCGCGCTGCCGGTGAGCGCCGGCCGCATCACGCTCTTCGGCGACGACGTCACCGGCATGGCCCAGCACCGCCGCGCCGCCCGGGGACTGGCCCGGACGTTTCAGATCACCAACCTGTTCCCGACCCTCACGGTCCTCGACAACGCGCGGCTGGCCGCCTTGGCCCGGACGCCGGCCCGGTTCGCGATGCTCCGTCCCGTCCGCCACTTCGCCGACCTCGAGGCCCGCGCCCGCGAGGCCCTGGCCGCCGTGGGGCTGGCCGACCGGGCCGATACGCGCGTGCGACACCTCTCCCACGGCGAGCAGCGCCAGATCGAGATCGCCCTGGCCCTGGCGGGACGCCCGCGCCTGCTGCTGCTCGACGAGCCGGCCGCCGGACTCTCGCAGGCCGAGGCACAGCTCATGACGGCGCTGCTGCACCGGCTCGACCCCGCCATCACGCTGCTCATCATCGAGCACGACATGGACATCGCGCTGCAGGTCGCCGATCACGTCACGGTGCTGCACTACGGCCGCGTGATCGCCGACGGCACGCGCGAGGCCGTCAAGGCGGACCCCACCGTCCGCGAGATCTACCTCGGTGCCTGACGCGGTGCTGGCCGCCAGCGGCCTGCACACCTACTACGGCGACAGCCACGTTCTGCACGGGGTGTCGCTGGCCGTGGCGCCGGGCGAGGTCGTGGCCATCCTGGGGCGCAACGGGATGGGCAAGACGACGCTGATTCGCTCGGTGGTCGGCTTCACGCCGCCCCGGCGCGGCGACGTGCGCTTCAAGGGGGAGGACGTCACCGGGTGGGCGCCATACCGGCGCATCGAGCGCGGGATGGCGCTGGTGCCGCAGGGCCGCCGGGTGTTCGTCTCGCTGAGCGTGCGCGAGAACCTGGACGTGGCCCGGGCCGGCCGCGGCCGCTGGGACCGCGAGCGCGTCTACGGGCTGTTCCCCCGGCTGCGCGAGCGCGCGTCGAGTCGGGCCAACAAGCTGTCGGGCGGCGAGCAGCAGATGCTGGCCATCGGGCGGGCGCTGATGAGCAACCCCACCCTGCTCCTGATGGACGAGCCGACCGAGGGGCTGGCCCCGTTGCTCGTCCGCGAGGTGGGCCGCGTGATCGGCGAGCTGAAGCGCGAGGGGCTCTCGATCCTGCTCGTGGAGCAGAACCTGCCGATGGCCGCCTCGGTGGCCGATCGCGTCCACGTGCTCAACCGCGGCGAGATCGTCTACTCGGGCGGCCCCGGCGATCTCATGGCAAACGACGAGGTGAAGTCGCGCTACCTGGGCGT
>JBGQLG010000049.1:0-28669 GCA_041499965.1 Methylomirabilia bacterium | reverse complement strand
GTCTCCCTGGCCTGGCTGTACATCGAGCCGTCGCCGAGCACGCCACCCGTGCTGTCGTTGGCGGTCATGCCGGCGACGAAGATCTGGTTGCCGTGAACCCGGCAGTTCGACCACGTACCGGGCGGCGCTTCCTTCACGTGCGGGCTGGTCACGCGCTGCATCTTCATGGGTTCTCCTTGGGATCGTGCGCCTGGCTCATCGGCGGCCGGCGCGCCGGCCGGCGGCACCGCGGCGCGACCGATCGCTGCTGTTGCGGTATAGCACGGGTCGGACATGCCCTGCGCCATGAAGGCCGACGGCCGCGGGTGCCGCCCCGGCGCGGCTCGATCGGCCCCGCGATTGCCGCGTGACAGCGGTGGCCACCCTCGTGGATGATCGGGCCGTGATCACCTCGGCGGACGTCGTGGTCGTCGGCTCCGGGGCCTTCGGGGCCAGCGCGGCCTATCACCTGGCCCGGCGCGGCGCCCGGGTGGCGGTGCTGGAGCGCGCAGCGCTGGCCTCGCAGACCTCGCCGCGCGCGGCCGGCCTGTCGAGCCAGGTGCGCGCGACGCCGGCCCTGACCAGGCTCGCCCAGCGCGCCGTCGCCAAGCTGGCCGCGTTCACCGACGAGACGGGTGAGCCGCTGCGCTTCACCCAGAGCGGCGCGCTCAAGATCGCGCGCACGGAGCGCGACGCCGAGCAGCTCGCCCGCGAGGTGGCCCGCGGCGCCGCCGCCGGCGTGCCGATCGACTTCGTGTCGGTCGCCGAGGCCCGGCGCCGGCTGCCCATCCTGGGCGAGCGCGGCATCGTGGCCGTCACCTGGAGCCCGACCGATTGCAACGTCGAGCCGGCCGAGCTGCCGCGCGGCTACTGTCGCGCCGCCGAGAAGCTGGGCGCGGTGCTGCTGCCGCACACGCCGGCCACCGGCTTTCAGATCGGCCCGCGCGGCGTGGAAGGCGTGCACACGCCGGCCGGGACGATCGCGACGCGCGCCGTCGTGGATGCGGCCGGGGGCTGGGCGCGGCTGGTTGCCGGCGCGCTGGGCGGCGCGCTGCCCGTCGTGGCGACGCGCCATCAGCTCCTGATCACCGAGCCGATCGCCGGCGTGGGCCCCGAGTTCCCGATCGCCCGCGTGATCGACGCCAACGTCTACGTTCGCCACGAGCGCGGCGGGCTCATGCTGGGCGGCTACGAGGCCGATCCGCTGCAGCTCGACCCGGCAGCGCTGCCGGCCTCGTTCGACATGGCCGAGCTGCCCCTCGACATCGAGGTGCTGTGGCGACTGGCCGCCAGCGTGCGCGAGCAGTTCCCGATCTTCCAGGACCCGTCGATCCGCGTGGCCGAGCATCGCGGCGGGCTGCCGACGATCACCACCGACGACCGTTACCTGGCGGGCCCGCTGCCCAGCGTGGCGGGCGCCTGGGTGATGAGCGGCTGCTGCGTGGGCGGCCTCAGCGTGTCGCCAGCGCTCGGCGAGGCCATGGCCGAGTGGGTGCTCGACGGCGCCACCACGCTCGAGCTCTCGGAGATCTCCCCCGCCCGCTTCGCCGGGCACGAGCTGGGCGAGACCGCGCTGCGCGAGCGCTGCCGGCAGGCGTACGCGACGCACTACCGCGCGAGCGGCGAGCGCGCCCAGGACGGAGCCCGATGAAGATTTCGCACGTGGCAGTGAACGTGTTGCGGGTGCCCGTCGAGCGTCCCTATGCCGCGGGCGGACGCACGGTCGACGCGAACTGGCACGTGCTGGCGCGCATCACGACGTCCGACGGCGTCGAGGGCATCGGTTACGTCGTCTACCCGCGGCCGGATCTCATGACGACGATCGCAATGGCCGCCCGCGAGCTGGGCGAGCATCTCGTGGGCATGAGCGTGCTCGAGCCCGAGGCGGCATGGGACAAGCTCGCGAAGCGCGGAGACTGGGTGGGGCCCGGCGGCCTGCTGCACCTCGCGCTGGCGCCGCTCGACATCGCGGTCTGGGACGCCAACGGCAAGACACTCGGCCAGCCGCTCTCTCGACTGCTCGGCGGCTTTCGCGACCGGGTGCCGACCTACGCGAGCGACGGGCTCTGGTACAGCCTGAGCCCCGCCGAGCTGGCGGCCTCGGCCCGCCGTCACGCCGAGGCCGGCTTCGACGGCGTCAAGCTCCGGATGGGCCGCGAGGCAACGCCGGCGCTCGAAGCGCAGCGCGTGCTGGCCGTGCGCCAGGCCGTCGGGCCCGACGTCAGGATCATGGCGGACATCAACGAGACGTGGTCGCTCACGCGCGCGCGGAGCGGCGGCCGCGCGCTGCAGGAGGCCGGCATCGCGTGGCTGGAGGATCCGATCCACCACCTCGACGTGGCTGGCGTGGCCGCGCTGCGGAGCGAGCTGCAGGTGCCGATCGCGGCCGGCGAGCACGTCTATCACCTGGACGGGTTCCGGACGCTGCTGGAGGCGCGCGCCGTCGACGTGCTCATTCTCGATCTGGCCCGCGTGGGCGGCATCACGCCGTGGCGGAAGGTGGCCGCGCTCGCCCAGGCGCACCGCGTGCCGGTGTGTGGCCACGTCGTGCCGGAGATCCACGCGCACCTCGTCGCCGCGGTGCCCAACGGTCACATGGTGGAGTACGTCCCGCGCTCGGCCGGCATCCTCACCGCGATGCCGCGCATCGACCGCGGCGAGCTGGTGGTGCCGACGTCGCCGGGACTCGGCCTGGCGCTGGACGAGGCGGCCGTGAAGCGCTACCAGGTCGCGTAGCGGACGCTACAGGCCGAGCAGCGCTTCCAGGTTGCGCCAGAGGATGCGCTCCTTCTCCTCGGGCGTGAGGCTCGCCAGCCCCTGCACCCAGGTGACCGGCGAGGGATGCCACGGCACGAACGGCCAGTCGCTGCCGAGCACCACGCGGTCCGCGCCCACCCGGTCGAGCAGGAAGCGCAGCGCCTCCTCGCTGCCGGCGACGCTGTCGTAGTAGAGCCGGCGCTGGTACGCGCTCGGGGGCTGCGGGATGCGCCGCGCCTCGGGCCGTCCGTGCCAGGCGCGATCGAGACGCCCCATCGCGAAGCAGGCGGGGCCACCGCCGTGGGCAATGCATGCCTTCAGAGTGGGGCACGCCTCCAGCACGCCGCCGGCGATGAGGATGGCGACGACGATCGCGTCGTCGAGGATCACACCCAGGCTGTTGAACAGGCCGTCGCGGGGCGTGCGCTGCATGAGAAAGTTGTGCTGAGGCTGGGGATGGAAGAACAGCACGGCGCCCAACTGCTCGGCGGCCTTGAAGAACGGCAGGAACTCGGGCTCGTCCCACTGCTTGCCGTTCACCTGCGTATCGAGCTCCGCGCCCTTGAGGCCGAGCACGGTGACGGCACGCTCCAGCTCGCCGATGGCCGCCTTGACGTCCTGCACCGGCAGCGTGGCCAGGCCGGCGAAGCGCGTCGGCCACTGGCGCACCATGCCGGCGATCTCGTCGTTGACCTCGCGCGCCAGGCGCAGCCCCTGGGCGCCGTCGAGGTGGTGGCCGAAGAGCGGGGTGTGAATGGAGACCACCTGGACGTCGACGCCCTGCGCGTCCATGTCCCGCAGGCGCTCCTCGACGGTGAAGCGCACCTTGGGCGAGGAGAACGCCGTCCGCTTGCCGTCGCCCATCACGGTGCCGAGGCCCTCGCCCGGCTGGTGGCGATACCCGTGCCATTCACGCCCGGCCTCGATCGCCTGCCAGAGCGAGGTGGGTACGAGGTGCGCGTGGATGTCGATGGTGCGCATGCGGTTCTCCTTGACGCGCGGAGGTCAGCGCAGTGTAGCCGAAGAGCCGACGGGCGGGCGGGTCGGAATCCCTGGCGGGGATGATCGCATCGGTAACGACAGGGGCCAGCGCTCCGGTCTCATCCACACCTGGCATCGGACATTCAGCGCGGCCTGGCAGCGACGCCCGGCTGTCGAGGCGCACATGAGCGACGCGGTTCGCAACGGGTCACGGCACCGGCGGGCGCTGCGCCACGTGGTGTCGGCCATCGCCTGGCTGGCGCTCGGTGCGTGCGGCCAGTCGCCCGGGGCCGTCCCGCCCCCGGCGCCGCCGGCGGTGACGGTGGTCGCGGTCGGGCAGCGCGCGGTGCCCGTGTACGGCGAGTACGTGGGCCAGACCGAGGCCGTCAAGACCGTCGAGATCCGGGCCCGCGTCGAGGGCTACCTGGACAAGCAGGTCGTGCCCGACGGCGCCGACGTCAAGGCGGGCGATCTGCTGTTTGTCATCGACCCGCAGCCGCTGGAAGCCGCGCTACGCCAGGCCCAGGCCAACGTCGCGCGCGATACCGCCCAGCTCCGCCAGACCGAGGCGACGCTGGTCCAGCGCGAGGCCGACGAGCGTCAGGCGCAGGCCAACCTCGCGCGCGATCTCGCCCAGCTCGACAACGCGCGCACGCAAGAGCAACGCTACGGCATGCTGCTGCAGCGCGAGCTCGTCGCTCGCGAGCAGTACGACCAGTTCCGCACGAACATGGTCGCGCTCGACGCCACCGTGCAGGCCGATCGCGCCGCCTCCGCGAACGCCCAGGCCGCGCTGGCCGCGGCCCGGGCCACGATCGACAACGCCCGGGCGGTGATCCGCGCCGACGAGGCGGCCGTGGAGAGCGTGCAGCTGCAGCGCGGCTACACGAATATCGCCTCGCCGCTCGACGGGCGCATGGGCAAGGCGGAGGTCCGCGTGGGCAGCCTGGTCGGACGGGGCGACTCGACGCTGCTGGCCACGGTGTCCACGCTCGACCCGGTGTACGTGAACTTCAGCGTGAGCGAGCGGGAGGCGCTGGGCGTGTGGCGGCGCCGCCAGGCGGAGGGGCCGGCGCGGACCGCCGGCAGCGGCATCACGATCACCCTGTCCGACGAGAGCACCTATCCGCAGCCGGGCCGGCTCGATTTCGTCGATCGCGCCGTCGATCCACGGACCGGCACGCTCGCGCTGCGGGCGGTGTTCGCCAATCCCCGCCGCGTGCTCCAGCCCGGCCAGTACGTGCGCCTGCGCGTCCTGCTCGAGGAGCGCGCGGATGCGCGTGTCGTGCCCCAGGCGGCCGTGCAGGAGAGCCAGGGCGCAGCCTCGCTGTTCGTGGTCGGCGCCGACCAGGTCGTGCAGGCGCGCACCGTGCGCCTGGGTCCGCGCGTGGGCACGCTGTGGGTCGTGGACGACGGCGTGAAGCCGGGCGAGCACGTCGTGGTCAAGGGCCTGCAGCAGGTGCGGGCCGGCATGAAGGTAACGCCCACCGTCGAGGAGATCCGCCCGGAGCCGGCCGGGGGCTGAGCCGCGATGTTCGTCGCCTTCTTCATCGACCGGCCGATCTTCGCCTCCGTCCTGGCCATCGTCATCGTCGTGGCCGGCGCCGTCGCGATTCCGTTCCTGCCGATCGCGCAGTATCCGCCGATCACGCCGCCCCAGGTCGTGGTGACGGCGACCTATCCGGGGGCCAGCGCCGAGGTCGTCGAGCAGACGGTGACGACGCCGATCGAGCAGCAGGTGAACGGCGTCGAGCACATGATCTACATGTCCTCGCGCAGCGGCAGTGACGGCACGATGACCCTCACGGTGACGTTCGAGGTCGGCACCGATCTCGACATCGCCGCGGTGAACGTGCAGAACCGGGTCGCCATCGCCCAGGCCAAGCTGCCCCAGGACGTGGTCCGCCAGGGGCTCAGCATCACCAAGCAGTCGCCCGACCTGGTCGAGATCGTCGCGCTGATCTCGCCCGACGGCAGCCGCGACGAGCTGTACCTGAGCAACTACGCGACGCTGCAGGTGGTCGACGTGCTGGCCCGCGTGCCCGGCGTGGGCCAGGTGCAGGTCTTCAACGGGCGCGACTACGGCATGCGCGTGTGGCTGAACCCCGACACGCTGGCGAGCCTGGGCCTCACCGCCGGCGACGTCGCCGACGCCGTCCGCGAGCAGAACCTCCAGGCCGCGGCCGGGCAGATCGGCCAGCCACCGGCGCCGCGCGGCCAGCAATTCCAGTACACCGTGACCACGCGCGGCCGGCTGGCCACGCCGACGGAGTTCGAGAACATCATCCTGCGCACGCGCGCCGACGGCTCCATCCTGCGCCTGCGCGACGTGGGGCGCGTGGAGCTGGGCGCCCAGAGCTACGGCTCGTTCGGGCGCGTGGGCGGCCAGCCGGCCGCGCTCATCGGCATCTTCCAGCTCCCCGCCGCCAACGCGCTCGACGTCTCGCGCGGCGTGCAGGCAGCCGTGGCCCGGCTGGCGCCGAATTTTCCGAGCGGCGTCGCCCACACGCGGCCGTACAACACGACGGAGTTCGTGCGGGTGTCGATCCGCGAGGTGGTCCAGACGCTGGTCATCGCCATCGGGCTCGTCATCCTCACGGTCTTCGTCTTCCTGCAGGACTGGCGCACGACGCTGATCCCCACGCTGACCATCCCGGTGTCGCTGGTCGGCACCTTCGCGGTCATCAGCGTGTTCGGCTTCTCGATCAACACGCTGACGCTCTTCGCGCTGGTCCTGGCCATCGGCATCGTCGTCGACGACGCGATCGTGGTGGTGGAGAACACGCAGCGCCACCTCGACGAGGAGCGCCTGGCGCCGCGCGAGGCGACGCGGCGGGCGATGGGCGAGGTGACGGGCCCGGTGATCGCGACCGCGCTGGTCCTGATGGCGGTGTTCATCCCGATCGCGTTCCTGCCCGGCATCACCGGCCAGCTCTACCGCCAGTTCGCACTGACGATCGCGGTGGCCGTCGCGCTGTCCACGGTGAACGCGCTGACGCTGACGCCGGCGCTCTGCGCGCTGCTGCTGCGGCCCGCCGTCGAGGGGCGGCGCAATCCGCTGGCCCGCGCCTGGAACGCGTCCTTCGAGCGCCTCACCAAGGGCTACGACCGCACCGTCGGCCTCGTCGTGCGCCGAGCGCCGCTGGCGGTGGTCGTGCTGCTCGTGCTGGGCGGCGCCGCCTACGCACTGGTCCGCAGCGTGCCCACGGGCTTCGCCCCGACGGAGGACCAGGGCTACCTGCTGGTGAACGTCCAGCTCCCCGACGCGGCGTCGTTCGAGCGGACCGACGCGGTCGTGCGCCAGATCGAGAAGATGCTGCTGGAGACGGAGGGCGTCGAGACGGTCGTCGCTATCGGCGGGCGCAGCTTCATCTCCGGCGTCAACGGCCCGAACGTGGCCTCGCTCTTCCCCCGGCTGACGCCGTGGGACAAGCGCACGGCGCCGCGGCTGCAGGCCGCCGCCATCCTGGGCCGCCTGCGCGGGCGGCTCGCCACGATCCAGGAGGCGGTCGTCGTCGTGTTCCCGCCGCCGCCGATCCGCGGCATCAGCTCGGGCGGCGGCTTCCAGTTCGAGCTCCAGAGTGTGGGCGGCCGATCCCTGGACGAGCTGGACACCGTGGCCCGCCAGATCATCGACGGGGCCCGCCAGCGGCCCGAGCTGGCCGCCGCCTACACCGCGTTCCGGCCCGGCGTGCCCCAGCTCGACGCGCAGGTCGATCGCGCCAAGAGCAAGGCGCTGGGCGTGCCGATCTCCGACGTGTTCGAGAGCCTGCAGATCTTCCTCGGCGGACTCTACGTGAACGACTTCAACGCCTTCGGCCGGGTGTGGCGCGTGCAGCTACAGGCCGAGCCGAACTTCCGGGCCACGCCGGCCGACGTCGCGCGCCTGTACGTGCGGAGCCAGCCCGGCGGCACCGCCTCCGCGCAGATGGTGCCGCTCAGCACGCTGGTCAGTGTGAAGCCGAGCACCGGGCCCGACACGATCTCGCACTACAACCTCTACCGCTCGGCCGAGATCAACGGCGACACCGCGGCCGGCGCCAGCTCCGGCCAGGCCATCGCCGTCATGCAGGACCTGGCGCGGCGTCACCTGCCCGCGGGCATGTCCTACGAGTGGACGGGCCTGGCCTTTCAGGAGATCGAGGCCGGGAGCTACGCGCCGTTCGTGTTCGCGCTCTCAGCGCTCTTCGTCTTCCTCGTCCTGGCCGCCCAGTACGAGAGCTGGCTGGTGCCGATCGCCGTGATCCTGGCCGTGCCGCTGGGCGTACTGGGCGCCCTGACCGCGCTGCGGATCGGCGGCCTCGCCAACGACGTGTACGCGCAGATCGGGCTCGGCCTGCTCATCGGCCTGGCGGCCAAGAACGCGATCCTCATCGTGGAGTTCGCCAAGGTGCGCCGCGAGGAGGGTCACGAGCTGCGGACGGCGGCGCGCGAGGCCGCGCGCATCCGCTTCCGGCCCATCTTGATGACGTCGTTCGCGTTCATCCTGGGCTCGGCGCCGCTGGTCTTCGCGACCGGCGCGGGCGCGGCGAGCCGGCACTCGATCGGCACGACGGTGGTGGGCGGGATGCTGGCCATCACGGTGCTGGGCCTGATTCTCGTGCCGGGATTCTACGTCGCGATCGAGCGGCTGGCAGAGTGGCGACGCCCGCGGCCGGAGCTACCGGAGCAGCCGGCGAGCTAGTAGCCCGAGTCAGAGCTTCGCCGACCTGGACGGGCGCGTCGCCGGCCCGCGGCGGGGGCGGCGGGGCGAGCCCGCGGAGAGGGCGGCCGTCACGCCGAGGGCTCGCCTGAACGACGCGAGCGGGGTTCGCGCGACCCCCCATCCCCCAAAGGGGGTTGGGTTGTTGTCCAGTAGAGCGTTGGCGGCGCGCTCACCCCGCCGCGCCGCGACGGTGGGAGGCAGGCTCGCCCTCGGTCGTGACGGCCGCCCTCTCCGCGGGCTCGCCCCGCCGCCCCCGCCGCGGGCCGGCGACGCACCCGTCCAGGTCGGCGAAGCTCTGACTCGAGACACTAGGACGCCGCGCGCCGGCCATCCTGCGCGCAGCCGGCGAGCTACCGGAAGCGCTCGACGCCGGTGCCGCGGTAGAGGATCTTCGCCGAGCGCGCCACCGACTCCGCGTGGTGGGCGCGTGCCTCCGGCGAGAGATCCGCCGCGGGCGGGCGCTCGGGCGCGAAGTGGTGATACGCGTCGACGCCGCGCACCAGCATCGCGCCATCCACGTCGCCGGCGACCTGCTTCACGTACGCCGGCACGTAACGGATGGCGAAGCCGATCCGCCGATCACTGGAGCCATTGGCCGGCGAGCCGTGCACCATCCGCACGTGGTGCAGCGACATCTCGCCGGCGCGCAGCAGGACGTCGACGCCGCGCGCCTCGTCCACCTCGACGGCGATCTCCTGCCCGCGCGAGAGCAGATTGTCCACCGCGAACGTGTCCTGATGCGCGAGCTGCTCACCGTGCGAGCCGGGCACCATCCGCATGGCCCCGTTCTCCACCGTCGCGTCGGTGAAGGCGACCCACGCGGTGAGGACGTCCGGCTCGCTCAGCCCCCAGTACGTCGCGTCCTGGTGCCACGACACGAACGCGCCGTCGCGGGCGTTCTTGATGAAGAAGCTCGTGCTCCAGACGAGCAGGTTGGGGCCGAGCACGGCCTCGACGGCATCGAGGATGGCCGGGCGGCGCACGAGGTCGGCCAGCCACGTGAACAGCAGGTGCGGCTTGTGCCGGATCTCGCCGGTGAGCGCGCCCCCGTGCTCGGCCTCGACGGCCTCGAGCCGGCGCCGGTACTCGCGCGCCTCGTTCGCCGTCAGCACCGGGACCGGGAAGAAGAAGCCGTCACGGCGATAGCGCTCGACGGCGGCCGGCGACAGGCGAGACGTCACACCCGGCGCCCCCACACGGCGTACAGGGGATCGCCGTTGCCGAACGACAAGCGGTCCTCGTCCTTCACGTCCGCCCAGCCTCCGGCGGCCTCGAAGTACGAACGGACGAGCAACCGGTGCTGCGGATCGGTGGAGCCGAGCCAGACGGCGACGGCCTTGGTGGGAAAGCAGCGGTTGGAGAACGACACGACGAACTGCGCGCCCGGCCGCAGCACGCGACGCAGATCGCGAAAGAGCCGCAGCGGGTGCGTCACGTACTGGATGGAGACGGCGCACGTCGCGCCGTCGAACTCCGCGTCGCCGAACGGCAGCCGCGGATCCCGGTTGACGTCGTGGACGATCGACTTGGTGAGCTGGGGGTTGTCGGCCATCTCCTCGGCGTTCAACCCCAGCCCGACCACCTCGCGATCGCCCGGCGGCAGGTGGCTGCGCCAGCTGCTCATGAGATCGAGCAGCCGGCCGCCGGCCGGCAGCACCTCGGCGTAGAGCCGGCCCAGCGCCGCGATGGCGCCGTCGTCGATGTGCACGACCTTGCGCGGCATGGTGTAGAACCGGTCGTCGGGCGCCTCGTCGTCCCGCTCGTACGCCCCGGGCGGGAACAGCCCGTCGCCGCGCGCCAGCTCGACGCTCAACGCGCCGCCGTGACCGCCTCCGGCATCGTCTCGACCTTTCGCGTCTCGTGCACGGCCGGCGAGTAGATCTCGAGGATCTCGACGTCGTCCGAGCACTCCAGCTCGTTGTGCACGATCCCGGCCGGTTGCAGCACGCAGTCGCCCTCCCGGAAGGTCTGCTCGCCCTGCCCCTCGTAGACGAACTTCATCCAGCCCTTGAGGACGTAGAACATCTGGAAGTCGCACTCGTGCTGGTGCAGCCCGGTGGTGTGCAGGTCGTGGGCGCCCGGCCCGTCCTTCTTGATGCGCACGACGTGGGCCCGGAACTGCCCGTGGGTGGCGTTGGCGATCCCGAGGTCGCGATACTCCATGAAGGTGCGCAGCCCCGTCTTGTAGACCGCGCCCTCGGCCCGGCTCGCGCTGAACAGTTGCTTGGCGTCACTCATTGCTCGATCCTCCCTCTCGGTGGAGCTGGTGTTAGCGGCTCACGACCTCGCCCGTCTCGATGTCCATCGGATCGCGCCGGGGCCCCATCGTCTGCATGGCCTCGAAGCCATGCTCGACCATGTCGCAGTACAGCTCCACGCGATTGCCGTCGGGGTCGGCGAAGTAGATGCTGCGCGTCACGTTGTGCGCGATCGTCGCGTCGACCTTGATGCCGAGGTCGCCCAGCTCGCGATGGGCCGCCTGCAGCTCCTCGAAGCTCCCGAGCTGCCAGGCCATGTGATGCAGCCCCGGCTGCTTGTCGTCCGGCGGCTCGCCGGTGGCGAGCTGGAACAGCGCCAGGTCGTGATGCTGCTCGCCGAAGCTGAGGAACACCGCGCCCCAGTCTTTCTGGTCGTAGGCGACCTTGAGGCCGAGCGCGCGGGTGTAGAACTCCTTGGACTTCTGAACGTCCCGGACTTTCAAGACTATGTGGCCGAGCTTGCGAGCCTGGATCATGCCTCCACTCCCCGCGCCCTGGCGGCGCCCCGGCGTTGTCGGCGGATGCCGTATACCCTATCGCCCGGCGCCAGTATAGACGCGCCAGGGGGCCAGGTCATGGGGATCGAAGAGAGCGGAGTGCTGCGGGGCAAGGTGGCCATCATCACGGGCGCGGCGACCGGCATCGGCCGGGCCAGCGCCCTGCTGTTCGCTCAGGCCGGGGCGCGGGTGGCGCTGGCCGACGCGCGGGAGCCGGAGCTGGCGCAGACGGTGGCGGACGTGCGCTCGGCGGGCGGCGAGGCGGCGCTGATCGTGGCGGATCTGACGCGGCCGGAGGACTGTGCGGCGGTGGTGGTGGGCGCGGTGAGGGCGTTCGGGCGAGTGGACGTGCTGCTGAACAACGCGGGCGTGGGGACGATGGTCGTCGGCGGGACCGTCGAGACCATCTCCCTGGAGCACTGGGACCTCGCGCAGGACGTCAACGTGCGCGCGATGTACCTGGTCAGTCGCGCGGCGGTGCCGCACATGCGGGCGGCCGGCGGCGGGGCGATCGTCAACATCTCGTCGGTGTCGGCGTTCCGCGGCTCGGTAGATCGGCCGAGCCACGCCTACGCGGCGTCGAAGGGGGCGGTGCTCGGACTCACGCACGCGATGGCCGCGTCGTACGGGCGGGATCGGATCCGCGTCAACGCGATCTGTCCGGGGACGATTCGGACACGCTTGACGGCGGATATCGTGCCGGGCGTGGAGCGGGCGGCGCGCGAGGGGCGTGGGATTCCGCTGGGGCGTGTCGGGGAGCCGGAGGACATCGCGCGCTGCGCGCTCTTCCTGGCGTCGGACGACGCGTCGTTCGTCTCGGGCGCGCATCTCGTCGCCGACGGTGGGGCGATGACGGTCTGAGCATCGCGCCCCGCTTCGTCGAAGGTCATTGACACCGAGGCTCTCCAGGCGCAGATTCACGCACGCTGAGCAGCGTGAACGAGGAACGAAGACGGCGCCAGGCCGCAATTCCGCCGACAGGGAGACCGCATGAGACCTTCGTGGATCGGACGGTTGGTCGCTGGACGGACGTACCGCGCCTGGAGCGTCGCTGCGCTCGTCGTCCTGGGTGCGCTGGTCGTGGCCGGCGTCGCGCTGGCAACCATTCCGGATGCGAACGGTGTCATCCATGCCTGCTATCGGCCGCTGGATGGAAACCTCCGGCTCATCGACAGCGCGACGACGGCGACGTGCCGGTTGCTGGAGACGGCCATCTCGTGGAACGCCCAAGGCCCGGCCGGCCCGACGGGCCCGAGGGGTCCGAGCGCGGCCTTCCTGAAGGACCAACGCAACAGCTTCGGCTCGTTCAGCCTGCAGAGCGCGACCTTCCTCGATATCCTGACCCTGTCACTCCCGGCCGGCAGCTACGTCGTCTCGGCCACGGCCGCGGTCGTCACGGACGCCTCGATCACCGAGGAGGCTCAGTGCATCGTCAGGAGCAGCAGCACGCCCCTCAGCGTCGCGGTGAGCGGAACGCTGACGGCGGGCCCGAGCAGCAACGTGACGATCCCCCTGACAACGGCGTTCACGCTGACGGTCCCCGACAACGTCTCCCTGGCCTGCCGGAGTGACGGCCCGGTGTTCACACAACCGAGCGCGCTGACCGCCATCCAGGTCGCGACGCTGACGGTGCAGTGAATCGGGTGACTCGGGAATGATGGCGGTGCTCTGAGCGCAACAAGCCGCCACGCTCAGGTCCAGTGCCTTGTTCGCGAGACCCTCACATACCTCGATTGTGATGGACGCGGTTATGAATGGACCCGGGGCCATGCCATCCTTCGAGCCGATCACGGAAACTCGGGTTGGCACCGAGAGCCCACGGAGCGGAGTCGTACGGCGTCTCCTGCTCCGCGCTGCTGACATTCGTCGCCGTCGGCAGAGAGGTGATCGGAAATGGCGCCGGAGGATTGGTCTCCCGCTCCAGGTCAGGGTCGGCGCGAGTGGGCCACCTTCTAGGCCGTCGCCCCGGCCCTCGCGCGCGCCCGATACGTCTCCAGATTCCCGCCCGACTTCAGCTTTCCCGGCAGCGGATGGCCGACGACGCGCTCGGCCAGCTGTCAGGCGGCGATCATCGCGTCCAGATCGATCCCCGTCTCCACCCCCATCTCCTGGCACAGGAACACGACATCCTCGGTGGTGACGTTGCCGGCGGCGCCCTTGTGGGCCGCGAACGGGCAGCCGCCCATGCCGGCGACGGCGCTGTCGAAGTAGTCGATGCCCATCTCCAGCGCGGCGACGACGTTGGCGACGGCCAGCGCGCGGGTGTCGTGCAGGTGCAGCTTGATCGGCACGCTCGGCCAGCGATCGCGCACGGTGCCGACCAGGCGCTTGATCTGCAGCGGATTGGCCCAGCCCATCGTGTCGGCCAGGCCGATGCCGCCCAGGCGTGAGCCGCAGGCGTTCGCCTTCTGCTCGGTCTTCTGCAGCACGGTGACGACGTGGCGCGGATCGACGTCACCTTCATAGTTGCAGCCGAACGCCGCCATCACGCCCACGTCGAGCCAGTCCAGGCCCAGCTTCTGATAGCGCTCGGCCCAGCCCGGCAGCTCCTCCAGGCGTTCGTCGACGCTGCGATTCGTGTTCTTGCGCATGAAGGTGTCGGTGCCGGCCACGCTGAACATGGGGCGCAGCGCCAGCGAGTCGCGGTGCTTCGCCGCCCGCTCCAGCCCCGCCTCGTTGAGCCAGATCGCCTCGTAGGCCACGCCGGGCGTGCGCTTGATGCCGGCCACCATCTGGTCGGCGTCGGCCATCGACGGCACCCACTTGGGGCTCACGAACGAGGTGAACTCGATGGTCTTCACGCCGGTGTCGGAGAGCGCGTCGACCAGCGAGATCTTGTCGGCCAGGCTGATCGCGCCCTGCTCGAACTGGAAGCCCTCGCGCGGGCCCACTTCCTTGAGCCTGACGGACTTCGGCAGATCGCTCATCCAATGACCCTCCGTGACGCCAGCGCGTCGATGTCGTCCTTCGAGAGCCCGAACTCCGAGAGCACTTCCCTGGTGTGTTCCCCCAGCCGCGGCGCCGGGCGGCGCAGGCTGAATTCGAACGCGCTGCTGCGCACCGGCATCTTGGGCAGCTTGGCGAGGCCGCGCCCGGGCAGCGGCGTGGCCAGGAACTGCTGCGAGGCGTTCAGGTGCGGATCGTCCACGAGCTGATCGGGCCGGCGCAGCGGCGCAAACGGGATCTTCGCGCGCTCCAGCCGCTCGGCCAGCTCGGCGCTCGGATACTTCAGCATCTCCTCGGCCACCCGCGCGGGCAGCCAGGCCCGCGCGGCCACGCGCTTGCCGTTGTCGTTCAGGCGCTCGTCGGCCAGCAGGTCGGCCAGCCCGAACTCCGTGCAGAAGCGCTCCCAGTGGGCGTTGGACGTGATGCCGATGAAGATCTGCTCGCCGTCGGCGGCGGTGAAGAGCTGGTAGATGCCCCAGCCCATCCGCGTGCCCTGGCGGATCTCCGGCATCGGCACCGACGGCTCGCCGGTGGCCCCGTAGTTGGCCAGCCACTGGGCCACCCAGAACACCGTCGTCTCGTAGAGCCCGGAGGTGATCTTCTGTCCCGTGCCGGTGTGGGCGCGCTGCTGCAGCGCCGCGAGCACGGCGATGACGCCGTACGCCGCGGCACCCACGTCCACGATCGACGCTCCGGCGCGCATCGGCTGGCCGCGCGGCCCCGTCATGAACGCCAGTCCCCCCGACATCTGCGCCAGCTCGTCCAGAAACGGCCTCGCCTCGTAGGGTCCCGGCAGGAAGCCCTTGAGGGCCAGATAGATGATGCGCGGGTTCTCGCACGCCAGGACGTCGTACCCCAGGCCCAGGCCCTCGACGGCGCCGTAGGCGAAGTTGTCGATGACGATGTCGGAGCCCTTGGCCAGCCGCAGGAACAGCTCGCGGCCCTCGCTGGAGCCCTTGAGGTCGATCGTGATGCTGCGCTTGTTGCGGTTCAGGAAGTGGAAGTTGGCGCCGTTGCCGGCCGGCATCCCGCGGGTCTGATCGCCCTCGCCCGGTCGCTCCACCTTGATGACGTCGGCGCCGAGGTCGGCCAGCAGCAGGCCCGCCGACGGGCCGGCGATGATGTGGCCCAGCTCCAGGACGCGGAGACCCTCGAGCGGCAGCGGACCGTTCATGGCCCGGATAGGATGCCACCTCGCCGCCCGGCAATCCACCCCGCTCGGCGCCCGGCTGTACGCCTGGCCTATACTGGCCGGCGTGGCTCTGATCGCTTCCCCCGCTGTCGACGCCGACGAGCCGCTCTCGGCCACGCGGAAGTGGACGATCACCGGCGCGGTGATGCTCGTCACGGTCATGCAGGTGCTCGACGTCACCGTGACGAACGTGGCGCTGCCTCACATCCAGGGCTCGCTGTCAGCCGCGGTCGACGAGGTCTCCTGGGTGCTCACGTCCTACCTGGCGGCCAACGCCATCATCCTGCCGGCCACCGGGTGGCTGGCCGGGGTCCTCGGCCGCAAGCGGCTGTTCCTCTCGTGCACGATCATCTTCACGGTGGCCTCGATGCTGTGCGGCATGGCTCCCAATATCGAGACGCTGCTCCTCGCGCGCATGCTGCAGGGCCTCGGCGGCGGCCCGCTCATGCCACTGTCCCAGGCGATCATGTGGGAGATCTTCCCGCTCCGGCAGCGGGGCACGGCCATGGCAGCGTGGGGCGTGGGGATCATGATGGCGCCGATCTTCGGCCCGACGCTGGGCGGCTGGATCTCCGACAACTGGTCGTGGCGCTGGATCTTCTACATCAACCTGCCCATCGGCATCGTCGGCCTGCTCGTCTCCAGCGCGGTGCTCTTCGACCCGTGGTACCTCAAGAAGCCGGGGCGCATCGACGCCCCCGGCCTCGTGCTCATGGCCCTCGGCTTCCTCTCGCTGCAGCTCTTTCTCGACCAGGGCGAGCGCAACGAGTGGTTCGACTCCTCCTACATCCTGGCCCTCGCCGTGCTGGCCGTGGTGCTGCTCGTCGCCTTCGTGCTCCGCGAGCTGAGCGCCGACGAGCCGATCCTCGACCTCTCCGTCTACCACGACCGGAACTTCGCGGCGGGCAGCATCATCATGCTCACCGTCATGATCGGCTTCTTCTCGAGCATGGTCCTGCTGGCCCTCTTTACCCAGAAGGTGCTGGGCTACGATGCGTGGACCTCCGGGCTGGTGCTGGCGCCAGGCGGCGTCGGCAACCTCCTGTCGCTGGTCATCGCCGGCCGGCTCATCACGCGCATGGACCAGCGCTGGCTCCTCGCCGCCGGCTGCCTGCTCAACGCCTACTCGACGTACGAGATGTCCACGATCACGCTCGGCGCCGACTACTGGTCGCTGGCCTGGCCGCGACTGGTCCAGGGCGTGGGCGTCGGCTTCATCTTCGTCCCCCTCAACACGGTGGCCCTGGCGACGATCCCGCGCGAGCGCATGGGCAACGCGACCGTCCTGCTGAACGTCGTCCGCAACCTCGGCGGCGCCATCGGGGTCGCGCTGCTCACCACGCTGCTGGCCCGTCGCAGCCAGATGCACCAGGCCACGCTCGCCGGCCACATCGACATGTGGGACCCGGAGACGGCCGAGCGCTTGCACACGTGGGCGGCGCACTTCGTAGCTCAGGGCACCGACACCTTCACCGCGGAGCGTCGCGCCCTGAGCGCGCTGTACGGCGAGGTGACCAAGCAGTCGCAACTCCTCGCCTTCGCCGACGACTTCTGGGTGCTCTTCCTGCTCTTCTGCGGCGCCCTCTTCCTCCTGCCGATGCTCAGCCGCGTGCGCATGGCCCCGGCGACGCACGCGGAGCAGGGCGACGCCGCGCCCCCTGCCGTCCACGTCGAGTAGTCCTCGTGTGAGTGAGGCGCCCCGACATGGCCCCCCACACCCCCACACGCTCGGCAGCGCCCCGGCAAAGCCGTGGCGCTCCTCGTGCTACTCTGGCGTTCGTGATCGTTCCTCTCACGCTGGGCGATTTCCTCGAGCGCGCCGAGCAGGTGTACGGCAGCCGTGTGGCCGTCGTCGACGAGCCGAATCCGCCCGGCGGCGGCCTCGGCCGCTTCACCTACGCGCAGTTCGGCGCGATGACCCGCAGCCTGGCCGCCGCGCTCGACGACCTCGGCGTGGCCCAGGACGAGCGCGTCGCCATCGTCTCCCCCAACGCCGCGCGCTTTCTCATCAGCCTGTTCGGCGTCAGCGCCTACGGCCGCATCCTGGTACCGGTGAACTTCCGGCTCAACGCCGAGGAGATTCGCTACATTCTCGAGCACTCCGGCGCGTCCGTCCTGCTCGTCGATGCGGAGCTCGACGAGCCGCTGCGCGGGATCCCGGTCAAGCACCGGATCGTGCTCGGCACCGCCAGCGACCCGCAGCTCTTCCTCCGCCCCGGCGCCCAGCCGAAGCTGCGCGTGGCCGACGAGAACGCCACCGCGTCGATCAACTACACCTCCGGCACCACCGCGCGGCCCAAGGGCGTGCAGCTCACGCACCGCAACTGCTGGCTCAACGCGGTCGCCTTCGGCTGGCACCTGGCGCTGAACGACCGGGACGTGTACCTGCACACGCTGCCGACCTTCCACTGTAACGGCTGGGGCATGCCGTACGCGGTCACCGGCATGGGCGTCCGCCAGGTCGTCATCCGCAGGATCGACGGCGAGGAGATCCTGCGCCGCATCGATGCCGAGGGCGTGACGATCCTGAACTGCGCGCCGGCCGTCGTCGCCGCGGTGCTCGACGCCGCCGCCGCGCGTCACGCCAGGGGCGTGGCGATTCCCGGCCGGGGCCGCGTGCGGGTCGTCGTCGCCGGCGCGCCGCCGCCGTCCAAGACCATCGAGCGCGTGGAGGCGGAGCTGGGCTGGGAGTTCATCCAGATCTACGGGCTCACCGAGACGGCGCCGCTGCTGACGATCAACCGCGCGCCGGCGGAGTGGGACGGTCTCGATCCCGCCGAGCGGGCGAAGCGCCTCTCCCGTGCCGGCGTGCCGGCGGTGGGCGTGCGCATCCAGGTGGACGGCGAGGGCGAGGTGTGCGCGCGCTCCAACCACGTCTTCGAGGGCTACTGGAACCAGCCCGAGGAGACGGCCAAGGCCATCGCCGATGGCTGGTTTCACACCGGCGACGGCGGCTACCGCGACGACGCCTACGTCGTCATCAGCGACCGCAAGAAGGACGTCATCATCACCGGCGGCGAGAACGTCTCGTCCATCGAGGTCGAGGACTGCCTGTTCCAGCACCCGGCGGTGGCGGAGGTCGCGGTGATCGGCGTGCCCGATGAAAAATGGGGTGAGACGATCAAGGCCCTCGTCGTGCTGCGGCCCGGCGCCACGGCTACCGAGCGTGATCTGGTCGACCATTGCCGCGGCCGCATGGCCCACTACAAGTGCCCGACCTCGGTCGAGTTGCGCGATACGCTCCTGCGTACCGCGACCGGGAAGCTGCAGAAGTTCAAGCTGCGCGAGTCGTACTGGGCCGGCCGTACGCGTCGCGTGAACTGAACGTACCGTGATGGCCGCCGCCCCGCGCTTCCTCCCCACCTGCCGCGCCGACCTCGACGCACGCGGCTGGTCCGAGCTCGACATCGTTATCGTGAGCGGCGACGCCTACGTCGATCATCCCGCGTTCGGTCCGGTGCTGATCGCACGGTTCCTGGAGGGGCGCGGCTTCAAGGTGGGCATCATCGCCCAGCCGGACTGGCGCAGCGCCGAGCCGTTCCGCGCGCTCGGCCGGCCGCGCCTGTTCTTCGGCGTGTCGGCCGGCAACCTCGACTCGATGCTCAACCGGCTCACCGCGCAGAAGAAGAACCGCTCGGAAGACCAGTACAGCCCAGGCGGCCGTACGAGCTGCCGCCCCGATCGCGCCACGGTCGTCTACGCCCAGCGCTGCCGCGAGGCCTTCCCCGAGGTGCCGGTGATCCTCGGCGGCATCGAGGCCTCGCTACGCCGCATCGCCCACTACGACTACTGGAGCGACACCGTGCGCCGCTCGATGCTGGTCGACGCCAAGGCCGACCTGCTCGTCTTCGGCATGGGCGAGCGCCCCGTCTGGGAGGTCGCCGACCGCCTGAACCGGGGCGAGCGCATCGCCCAGATCCGCGACGTGCGCGGCACCGCGTTCCTGATCAACGATGCCGAGATGAAGGGCCACGAGGCCGATCCGGCCCGCATGGTCGCCGACCGCAAGACGGTGGTGCTGCCGTCCTATGAAGAGGTCGTCGCCGACAAGCGCGCCTTCGCGCTGATGTCGCGCGCCTTCCAGGTCGAGACGAATCCCGGCAACGCGCGCCCCCTGGCCCAGCGCCACGGCCAGCGCGGCGTGTACTACAATCCGCCGGCGTTCCCACTGGAGGACGGCGCCGGCAGCGGCGGCGGCGCCGTCTCGATGGACGAGCTGTACGACCTGCCGTTCACGCGGGTGCCGCATCCGATGTACACCGAGCGGATTCCCGGCTACGAGACGGTGAAGCACTCGCTGGTACTCATGCGGGGCTGCTTCGGCGGCTGCACGTTCTGCTCCATCACCGAGCACGAGGGGCGCGTCATCCAGAACCGCTCGGCCGAGAGCGTGCTGCGCGAGATCCGCGCGCTCCGCCGGCAAGGGGACTTCCGCGGGACCATCACCGACCTCGGCGGGCCGACGGCCAACATGTACAAGCTGGCGTGCAAGAGTCCGGAGATCGAGTCGAAGTGCCGGCGCCTGTCCTGCGTGCACCCCGGCGTGTGCGAGAACCTCAGGACCGACCACGGCCCGCTGATCACCCTGATGCAGCGCGTGCGCAAGGAAGATGGCGTCAAGCACGTCTTCATCGCCAGCGGTGTGCGCTACGACCTGGCCGAGCGCTCGCCGGAGTACGTCGAGGAGCTGGCGCGGCATCACGTGGGTGGCCAGCTCTCGGTCGCGCCGGAGCACGTGAGCCCGCGCGTGCTCGAGAAGATGAAGAAGCCCGGCATCGAGAGCTACGAGCGCTTCCAGGCGATGTTCGCCTGCGCGTCGAAGGATGCTGGCAAGGAGCAGTACGACATCCCCTACTTCATCAGCGGCCACCCCGGCTCCACTTTGGAGGACATGGTGGAGCTGGCACTGTGGCTGAAGAAGAACGGCCGGCGGCCGCGCCAGGTGCAGGACTTCATCCCCACGCCGATGGCGATGGCCACCTGCATGTATCACACGGGGATCGATCCGCTCACGATGCAGCCGGTCTACACGGCCACCGGGCTCCGAGCGAAGAGGCTGCAGAAATCGCTGCTGCTCTACTGGAGCCCCGAGCAGTGGCCGCTCGCCCGCGAGGCGCTGCGTGAGGCCGGGCGCGAGGATCTGATCGGCAACAGCCCTGACGCGCTCGTCCCGGCCGAGGGCGTCGCTACGGCAGCAGGTCCGCGACGGCCACCCGCGCGCCGCTGACGCCGGCAACGTCCACGACGTCGGTCGGTGTCAGCCTGACGACCGACCGATACCTCCATCCGTACGGCGCTGAGGGATCCGGCCCCGGCTCTCGATACACCTCGAGCACGCGATCGACGAGGTTCACGATCCAGTAGTCCTGGAGGCCGGCGCGCGCGTACAGACTGCCCTTGTCGCGGCGGTCGAAGGTCAGGCTGGACTCGGCCACCTCGACCACGAGAGTGGGACGCGTCGGATGCGCGTGGCCGTAGTCGTCCACCGTCCCGACCAGCACGGCGAGGTCGGGCTCGGGCTCCGATTCATCGTCGAGCGATACGGGCGACTGGACGCTGACGATCCACCCTGGTGGCAGCACCGCGCGGAGCGCGTAGTCTACCCTGCGGATCGAGGACGAGTGATACGCCCCCTGTGGCTCGGCAACGATGAGCTGGCCGCCGATCAGCTCGAGTGGCTCCCGGTCGAACGCCCCCATCGCGACGAGCCGATCGTACTCGACGCGCTTCCAGCGGCGAACGGTCAGCGGCGCCTGCTTCACGCGCTCAGCGTAGCCGCTCGGGATGCGGAGAGCAATGTCGAGAGCGGGATACGCCGCCCCCACGGCCGGACCCGGAACACCGCCGCCCTGGGCGTCAGATCAGGAACGACAGGTTCGGCAAGGGCTCGGCGGCGTTCACCAGCACCACCTTCTTGGCCGCCATCCGCAGCGCGCCGTCCACGCGGCGCAGGCGGTGCGTCGTGCGGCCCACCCACCAGTGCATCTCGTGCTTGGACTGGATCGCCAGCTCGGCCAGGACGAAGTTCGACCCGGCCACCAGCTCACCGCCCTCCCCCGCCGTCACCTCCACGTTGGCGATGAGCCGGCGCATGAGCGAGGCCGGCTCCTGGCTGTAGCGGTGGCCCGTCTGCAACAGCTTGATGCGGGTGTCGATGCGCGCGCGGTTGTCGTAGACGTGCGAGAGGTGCGTGTCGGGGGTCGCGGCCGGGTCGGTCGTCGCCGGCACCCAGTAGACGCCGTCGTCGGTCCACAGCGCGAGCCACTCGGCGTAGCGGGCCTCGTCGGCCAGCCGCGCTTCCATAGAGAGGAACGCGGCGGCGGCTCGGTGGTCGGCGTCTGAGACCAGCGCGTCAGTCCTCGGTCATCACCGAGCGGTAGTGGTGCCACAGCGCCCGGTTCGTCGTCTCGTCGGTCACGTGGGAGACGACGCGGCCCTCGGCGTCCACGTACTCGCGGCTCAGCCCTCGCGCCAGCAGCAGCCACTCCACAGTGCGCGCATGCAGGCCGGCCTGGTTGCGGCTGGCCACGATCAGATCCTCCGGCATCAGGAACGATGCCGGGCCCATGCCGGCCTCGGCCATCCGCAGCAGCCGGCCGTTGAACTGCGGCGCGCCCTTGAGGAACATCGGCGTGTGCCAGTGCACGCACTCCTCCACGCTCACCGGCTCGACGATCGCGATGTTGGTCTCGCCCAGGAACAGGTTCGGGAAGATGAGCGCGTGGGCCGGGCCCTCCATGATGCGCCGGCGCGTCACCTCGGGCCCGTCGCGCCGCTCCAGCGCCGCCACGTAGTCGGCGACGACCGAGCCGGAGGCGCCGCCCAGCCACTCGAACGGAGCCTGGTAGCCGGGCGACCAGTCGATCTCGATGTGGCCGTGGCCCCAGTCGCGGATCACCGCCTGGATCGACTTCTCGTCGCCCACCACGCGCTGGTACTGCGTGCGGATCGACTTGAACAGCGCGCTGTGCACGAAGCCCAGGTGATAGCCGTCGCTGTCGTTCTCCGGCAGCATCTTCCAGTTGGCGGCGCAGCGGTGCTTCACCCACCCGGCCGTCAGCTCCACCTCGCCGGCCGGGGCCAGGTCGCACGAGCGATCGATCAGCTTCGTCGCCGCGCCGAGGTGCTCGCGCAGCGCCGGACCGGTCGCACTCAGGCTCGCGAAGACGAACCCCCGGTAGCTCGCCACCCGCGGCGCCCGCGTGAGCGCATGCGCGCTCTTGTCGAACGACTCGTAGCCGCCGGGATAGGGCACGCCGAGGAGATCGCCCGAGAGATCGTAGGTCCAGCCGTGGTACGGGCAGGCGAACGTGCGGACGCTGCCGCGCTCGGCCGGGCACAGCATCGTCCCGCGGTGCATGCATCGGTTGACGAGGACGGCCACGCCGCCGTCCGTGCCGCGCACCATGATGACCGGCTCCCGCCCGATCGGCCGCGTGACGTAGTCGCCCGACCGCGGGATCTCGCTGTCGTGGCCGACGAAGACCCAGCCGGCGTGGAAGATCCGCTCCAGCTCCTCGGCGAAGATGCGCGGGTCGGTGTAGAGCGAGGCGTGGATGCGGTCGCTCTGCACGAGATGCTTGTAGTCGATCACCTGGGCACGAGCCCTTTGAAGCGCGGCATGACCTCCTTGGCCAGCAGCTCCATCGAGTGCTGCCACGCTTTCGGGTTCTCCGTGTAGTCGAAGCAGAACAGCAGCAGCGTGCCGAAGCCGCCCACCTCGTCGTAGATCTGCTGCAGCCGCTCGGACACCGTGGCCGGCGAGCCGACCAGCCAGTTGTGCTTGGCGCAGTACGCCGGCGTCACGTCGGAGTCGGGCACGTCGGGCCGGTGCTTGAGGAACTCGGTGAACTGGAACGCGGCGAGGAGCGGCAGGAAGTACTCGGTCATCATCCGGCCCATCATGCCGCCGGCCGACAGCCGCAGCGCCTCGGCGTCGGTGTCGGCCACGAAGATCTCGCGCACGAGCCGCCAGTCCGAGCGCTTGGGCGTGCGCCCGCTGCGGGCGGCGCCGATCTCCACCGACTCCCAGTGGCTGGCCACGTAGGTGGGGTTGAGGTTCAGGCTCATCGGCCAGAAGCCGCGCTCGCCGGCCAGCTTCAGCGTGTCGGAGCCCTTGCTCACGCCGGCCACGCCAATGGGCGGGTGCGGCTTCTGGAAGGGCTTGATGTGCGGCCGCAGCGTGTCGAGCATGGTGCCGGTCTTGGTGACGTGCCAGTACTTGCCCTTGTGGTCGAACTCCGCCTCGTCGCCCCACAGGCGCAGGACGATCTCGAGCGCCTCGCGGGTCATCTCGCGGTGCTGACCCGACATGCCGTCGACGTTGAACATGGCCCAGTCGCTCGGCAGCCCGCTGGCCGCCACGCCGAAATTGAGCCGTCCCTGCGCCAGGTGATCGAGCATGGCCACGCGGTTGGCCAGCTCCGCCGGGTGATGGTAGGGCATCAGGAACCCGCCGGGGCCGATGCGCATGCGCGTGGTCTGCATCAGCGCCTGGGCCACGAGCAGGTCCGGCGCGGGATGCGGCTCCCACGGCGCGGTGTGGTGCTCGCCGATCCACGCCTCGCTGAAGCCGAGCTCGTCGGCCCAGCGCAGCGTCTGCAGGTCCCACTGGTGTCCGTCGAAGAGGCTGCGCTCCGGCGGGTGCGAGGGCATCGTGAACAGTCCGTATTCCATGGACGTCTCCTTGCGACTGCGCGCCGTGGGCCGACCGCCTACCGCGCGGGATCGAACGCTTCGAGATCGACCGACGTCGCCGTGCCCTGGGTGATCAGCTCGGCCAGGGCCAGGCCCGTCGCGGGCGCATTGAGCATACCCCACGGGCCGTGCCCGGTCGCCACGTAGGCGCCGGCCAGGCCGGGCACGCGGCCGATCAGCGGCAGGCCGTCGTCGGTGACCGGACGGTAGCACGCTTGCCGGCGGGTGATCGTCGCCTTCGCCAGCGCCGTGGACACGCGCCCGGCCGCGCGCGCCAGCACTTCGCACGCCGCCGCGTTCACCTCGACGCCCTCCGGCGCCTCCGGCAGCGACGCGTGATCGGCCATGCCGCACACGTACACCTCGCCGTCGGGGCGCGGCACGATCTCCGGCTCCAGCGCGCGGCCGTCGGCCGTGCGGTAGTCGACGAAGAGCGCGTGGGCGGGAATATCAGCACCCGCCAGCGTCACGCTGTAGCCCTTGAGCCCGCGCACGCGCGGCAGCCGGCGTCCCGCGACCCGGCTCGTCCACGGCCCCAGGGCCAGCACCACCGCGTCCGCCTCGAGCGTCTCGCCGTCCACGCGCACGCCGCGAGCGACACCGTCACGCTCGATCACCTCCTGCACCACGCCCAGGCGCAGCCTCGCCCCCGACGCATCGAGCAGTGCTGTGGTGAACCGCGCGGGATGGACCTGGGCGGTGGTCTCGGTGGAGCCGAGCGCGCCGGTGACGGCGCCCGCGCCGTCGATCCACCCCGGCGCCTCGACGCGATGGCCGCCGCTCACACTCCCCCGCTCGCGGGCCACGACCATGTACGTGTCGAGCCGGCGATAGCCGTAGTCGTCGGAGATCGCGCGCGCCAGATCAGCGTGCAGCGCGAAGCTGGCGCGGGCCAGCGGTCCGAGCGGCGAGCCATCGCACCAGTCCAGGGCCAAGAACCCACCAGACTTGCCGGAGGCCGCGCACGCCACGCCCGACCGCTCGACCACGGTGACCGCGACACCGCGCCGACCCAGGAAGTAGGCCACCGCGGCGCCCATGACGCCGGCGCCGCAGACGACGACGTGCCGCGGAGGAATCACCGTCGTGCGCGCCAGTGAGGCTCGCGGCTGCGGGCAGCGCGTCGCCGGGGCTGGGGCATCCCCCGGCCGCGTCTCAGGGTGAGCCGTTGTGGCCGCGCTCGCTCGGACTGGGGCGAGCAAGCCGCAAGCCGTCGACAGCGCTGGCGCCACCCCCCTTGGGGGATGGGGGGTCGCAGCGAGCCCCAGTCCGAGCGAGCTGCGGCCACAGGCGAACCCTGCGACGCGGCCGGGGGATGCCCCAGCCCCGGCGACGCGCTGCCCGCAGCCGCGAGCCTCACTTACTCGACGATCGCCTGACGAACCATCTGCCGGAACAGCGCGCCAGTGTAGCCGCGCGCGGGACCCGGCGCGCCCTGCGTCATGAGCACGGTGATCATCTCTTCCTTGGGATCCACCCAGAACGCCGTGCCGGCAGCGCCGCCCCAGCGGTACTCGCCCACCGAGCCCGACACGCCGGCGATCCCCGGCGTCGTGCGGACGGCGAAGCCGAGCCCGAAGCCGTAGCCGGTGCCCACGCCGCCGCGCTGCACGACCTTCATGGTGCCGAGGTGGTCGGCGGTCATGAACGCCACGGTCGTCGGGCTCAGCAGCCGCGTGCCCTCGAGCTGGCCGCCGTTGAGGAGCATCTGCAGGAAGCGCGCATAGTCCATCGTGGTCGACGCGCTGCCGGCGCCGCCCGCGTCGTTCTTGGGCGCCACCGTCACGTCGTGCAGCTTGATCGGCTGCCCCGTGCTGGGCTCGATCGCCAGCGGCTGGGCCAGGCGGCCGACCTTGGCGCTCGGCACGACGAAGCTCGTGTCCGACATCTTCAGCGGCCCGAACACCCGCTCGTCGAGGAACCGGCCGAGCGTCGTCCCCGAGGCCTTCTCGATCACCCGCCCCAGCACGTCGGTCGACAGGCTGTACTCCCACGTCGTGCCCGGCTGGTGCGCGAGCGGGACCTTGCCCAGCCGCTCGACCTGCTCCTCGGGCGTCACGTCCGACCACGTCACGCCGTTCTTCTCGTACAGCTCGCTCACGCGCGCGTTCGGCGTGTTGCCGTAGACGATCCCCGAGGTGTGGCGCAGCAGGTCCTGGATGGTGATCTCGCGCTCGGCCGGCACCGTCACGTAGCCGATCTTGCCGGTGGCCGGATCGAACTGCGGCACGCTCACCTCGCGCTTGCCGAGCTGGGGCAGGAACTTCGAGACGGGATCGGTGAGGAGGAACTTGCCGTCCTCCATCAGCATCATCGCCGCCACCGAGGCGAACGGCTTGGTCATGGAGTAGAGCCGGAAGATGGCGTCCTTGGCCAGCGGATCGCCGGTCGCCTTGTCGCGCACGCCGAAGCTCTCGAAGTAGACGATCTGGCCGCGACGGGCCACGAGCGCCACCGCCCCCGGGATCTTGGCCGCCTCGATCTCCCCGCGCAGCACGCGGCTCACGCGCTCCAGTCGCTCCGACGAGAGCCCGACCTGCTCCGGCCGGGCCGTCGGCAGCCCCTGGGCGGAGACGTGACCGACCAGCAGCACGAGGCTGAGCAGCGTGACGAGCGCGATCCGACGCTTCATGGCGAGCCTCCTGGCGAGCGATGGGCGTAGCCGCGGCGACACTACGCCCCGCCCGCGCGCGTTGTCAAACGAGCCGCCGGCTTCATGTCGCCCGCGCGGTCGGCTATGCTACCGGCCCGGAGGCACAATCCCATGGCTGCTCACGCGCTGTTCCTGGTCCGGATGGACGTCGCCCACGACCACGAGGCCACCTTCAACGAGGTCTACGACCGCGAGCACGTGCCCAATCTCCGGGCCGTCCCCGGCGTGCAGCGTGGCAGCCGGTACCGGCAGCCCTCGCCGACCGAGTCGCGCTACATCGCCGCCTACGAGCTCGATAGCCTGGCCGTGCTGGATACTCCGGCGTGGAAGGCGGCCGGCGAGGCCGGGCGGTGGCCGGGCGTGGTGCGCCCGCACACGATGAACCGTCACCTGACGAAGTACGAATGGGTGGGCGGCAGCGCCACGCTGACGTTCAAGACCCCCTACGTGTTCTGGGTCATGATGGACGTCGAGCCGCACCGCGAGGCGCTCTTCAACGAGCTGTACGACACCGAGCACCTGCCGCTGCTGCTCAAGCTGCCCGGCTCCGTCAACGCCGTGCGCTATCGCACCACGGCCCCCGGCGAGCCGCGCTATCTCTGCGCCTACGAGGTCGAGAACACGACGCTACCGATGTCCAAGCTGTGGAACGACACCTCCGACATCGGCCGCTGGAAGCCGGAGGTGCGGCCCTATACCTCCAACAAGCGCTACATCGTCAGCGAGCGGATGGCCTGAGGCCGGGGGACGCCGCGCGGCGGATCACGGGCCCAGGTAGCGATCGAGGACGCTGCGAAACTCGGGGAGCAGGACGAGGCCGCCCATCAGCTCGCTCGTCTCCGCGAAGTAGGCGCGGCCGAGCGTGGTGCCGTCGGTGAGCCAGAAGGTGATCCAGTAGCGCGGCTCAGCGATCGAGTGCGCCTGCGGGTGGCGCATCGCGCCGCGCACCACCATGTCGACCAGCGCCTCCACGTCCCGCGGCGAGGTGATCGCCGTCGGACGCCCCGCCCCCGGGCTCGGCTCGCCGCGCTGGACGTCGATCGCCCGCACCTTCCCCGCGATGTCGTAGAGGTTGCCGCCGTGCTTGGCGCGCGGGTTGCGCCAGACCTGGTAGAGGAACACGCGGTCCCGCCACACGGCGGCGAGCCGGAAGCTGGTCGCGTGGCCGCGGACCGCGTACATCCGCGTGCCCGCCGGCAGGAAGGCGGCGCCGGCGTCGACGCCGTACGGGCATCCGCGGACGTCCTCGCCGAGCGAGCACTCCACCGTCGCGAACTCCATACCGAGATCGTCGCGGGTGAGCGCGCGGCCCGGCTCCTCCAGCCAGCGGATGTAGTCGATGCCGTCGAACGTCACGAAGTCGAGCGTGGTCGAGGCGCCGTCGGCACCGCCGAGCGCGACGAGCGTCAGGGCCAGCGCCGCGACCTGCTGGAGCGCGGCGGCGGGCGTCGTCATCTACGTGAGCCCGACCGTCTCCCGGAAGCGCCGAAGCGTCGCGACGTGATCGGCCGGCTTGGCCAGCCCCAGGCCGGCGGTGCTGACACAGAGATGGCTGATGCCCCGCATCGCCCGCCACCCCTCCAGCTCCTTCCCCCACTCCGCGGGCGGCATCTGCGACAGCGTCATGCGCCCCTCGATGCCGAACGCGCTCGGATCGCGGCCGGCCTCGCGCACCATCCCGTGGATGCGATCGACGGCGGCCTGCCCCGCCGCACCCGGGCGGAAGTGGGGCATCCAGCCGTCGGCGAGCCGCGCCGTGCGCCGCTGCACCACCTCGCTCTCGCCGCCCATCCACACAGGAATCGGCCGCTGCACCGGCAGCGGGTTGAGGCCGGCGTCGGAAATGCGATGTGCCTTGCCGGTCAGCGTCACCAGCTCCTTCGTCCACAGCGCACGCATCACGGCGATCTGCTCCTCGATGCGCGCCCCGCGCGTCGTGAAGCTCTCGCCGAGCGCCTCGAACTCCACCGGGTTCCAGCCGACGGCGACGCCGAGCCGCAGCCG
>JBGQLG010000048.1:0-29565 GCA_041499965.1 Methylomirabilia bacterium | reverse complement strand
CCAGCACGTGCCGATCGCCTCGCTGGCGCCCGAGATCGAGCAGCGCACCATCACGCTGATGGCGCCCAGCAAGACGTTCAACCTGCCGGGCCTCAAGTGCGCGGTGGCGATCATCCCCAACGCGGCCCTGCGCGAGCGCTTTGCCGCGGCCGCCGCCGACCTCGTCGCGAAGATCAACGTGCTCGGCTACACCGCCGCCCTCGCCGCCTACCGCGAGGGCGACGCCTGGCTGGAGGCGCTGCTCGGCTACCTCGAGGCCAACCGCGACTTCCTCGTCCGGCAGGTGCGCGCCACGCTGCCCGGCGTCGCCGTGGCGCCGCCGGAGGCGACGTACCTGGCGTGGCTGGACTGCCGCAACGCGACGGCGGCGGCGCGCGACCCGTACACGTTCTTCCTCGAGCGGGCCCGGGTCGCGCTCAACGACGGAGCCGTCTTCGGGCCCGGCGGCGCGGGGTTCGTCCGGTTGAACTTCGCGTGCCCTCGCGCGCTCCTGGCGGAGGGCCTGGAACGGATGCGCGCCGCGCTGGCGTGAGCCCCGGCCGATGGGCCTCCGGCGCCATCTCGTCATTCTGGCGGCGCTCACGATCCTGCCGCTGCTGCTCTTCACGACGTGGATCGTCCTGGAGCTGCACCGCGAGGAGCGGGGGCGGGCCGAGCGCGGGCTGACCGACACTGCCCGCGCGCTCTCGCTGGCGGTCGACGGCGAGATCACCGGCATCGTAGCCGCGCTCGAGACGCTGTCGATCTCGCGCGATCTCGACAGCGGCAACCTCCGCGGGTTCCGCGAGCAGGCGGCGGCCCTGCGGGCGCGGCAGGAGGGCTGGGCCACCATCGCACTGGCCGACGCCGCCGGATCGCCGCTGCTCGAGCTGCTCCGGCCGATCGGCGTCACACCGCCGGCCCTGAACGGCGACCTCGATGACGTGCGCCGGGTCGTGAGCAGCAAGCAGCCGGTCATCGGCAGCGCGTTCCTCGGGCCCGGCGGCACCTGGCTCCTGGCCGTCCACGTCCCCGTCTTGCGGGCCGGCCGCGTTCGCGCGGTGCTCACCGCGGCGGTGCAGACGCACGAGCTGCGCGACATCCTCGTCGATCAGCGCCTGCCTCCCGAGTGGATCGGCACCATCCTCGATCGCCAGCGCGTGATCGTCGCGCGCACCCGCAACGAGGAGCAGTTCCTCGGGCAGCCCGCCTCCGAGCGCCTCCTGCAGGCGAGCGCCCGCGCCCCCGAGGGCTGGTACCGCGGCCTCACCAAGGAGAACGTGGCCACGTACTCCGCCTTCAGCCGGTCGCCGCGCACCGGCCTCACCGTGGCGCTGGGCGTGCCGGCCGAGCTGATCGAGGCGCCGCTGGGTCGCTCGCTGTGGCGCGTCGCCGGCTCCGGCCTCCTCGTGCTGGCCCTCGGCGTGGGGGCGGCCGTCTTGTTCGCCCGGCGCATCGCGGGGCCCATCACCGCGCTCTCCAACGCCGCGCACGACATCGGCCGGGGCACGCCGCCGCAGCCGGCCGCCAGCGCGATCACCGAGGTCAACGCCCTGCGCCAGGCGATGAGCGAAGCGGCGCGGCTGGTGCGCGACGAGCGGGAGACGCTCGAGACCATCACCCACACCGGCCGGCTGCTCTCCGGCGAGCTCACCCTGGACCGGCTCGTGCAGGGCGTCACCGACGCCAGCACGCGCCTGTGCCACGCCGCCTTCGGCGCCTTCTTCTACAACGTCGTCGACCAGCGCGGCGAGGCCTACACGCTCTACGCGATCTCCGGCGTGCCCCGCGAGGCGTTCGCGAACTTCCCCATGCCGCGCAACACCGATCTGTTCGGCCCCACGTTCCGCGGCGAGACGGCCGTGCGGATCGACGACGTCACTCAGGATCCACGCTACGGGAAGAATCCGCCGTACCACGGCATGCCGCCCGGCCACCTGCCGGTGCGCAGCTACCTGGCCGTCGCCGTCGTCTCCCGCTCGGGCGAGGTGCTGGGCGGGCTCTTCTTCGGCCACCCCGAGGTCGGCGTCTTCACCGCCCGCGAGGAGGCGCTCGTCCTGGGCCTGGCCCCGCAGATCGCCACCGCCATCGACAACGCCCGCCTCTACGAGCGCCAGCAGGCGGCACGGGCCGAGGCCGAGACGGCCAACACGCTGAAGGACGAGTTCCTGGCCACGCTCTCCCACGAGCTGCGCACGCCGCTCAACGCAGTGCTCGGCTGGGCCCGCATGCTCAAGACCGGCAGCCTCGACGAGGCCACGGCCAAGCGCGCGATCGACGTCATCGAGCGCAACGCCAACGTCCAGCTGCAGCTCATCGAGGACCTGCTCGACGTCTCCCGCATCATCACCGGCAAGCTCCGGCTCGACGTCCGGGCGGTGGCGCTGGCCGCGGTGATCGAGGCCGCCGTCGACACGCTACGTCCGGCCGCCGAGGCCAAGTCGATCCGGCTGCAGCCGGTCGTGGATCCCCGGGCCGGACCCGTCTCCGGCGATCCGGACCGCCTGCAGCAGATCGTCTGGAATCTGCTGTCCAACGCCGTGAAGTTCACGCCGCGGGGCGGCCGCGTGCAGGTGAGGCTGGAGCGGGTGAACTCGCACGTCGAAATCGTGGTGACCGACACCGGCAAGGGCATCGAGCCCGACGTGCTCCCGCACGTCTTCGATCGCTTCCGACAGGCCGACAGCTCCAGCCAGCGCGCTCACGGCGGCCTCGGCATCGGCCTGGCGCTGGTGAAGAGCCTGGCCGAGCTGCACGGCGGCTCGGTCCACGCGGCCAGCCCTGGTCTCGACCAGGGCGCGACCTTCACGGTGACGCTGCCGCTGATGCTGCACGCCGAGCCCATCGAGCGCGTCGAGGCCACGGTGGCCGGGCACCGCCCCTCGTCGCTGGCGGCGCTGGGCGGCATCAGCCTGCTGGTGCTCGACGACGACAGCGACGCGCTCGACCTGTTCGCCACCGTCCTGCGCCAGGCCGGCGCCGAGGTGCGCGTCGCGCGCGCGGTCCGCGAGGCGCTCGAGCTCCTGCGGTCGTGGGAGCCCGACGTGATCGTCTCCGACATCGAGATGCCCGAGGAGAACGGCTACGCCTTCATCCGCCGGCTGCGCAGCGGTGAGGTGCCCAACGGCGAGCGCATCCCCGCCATCGCGGTCACCGCCTACGGCGGCGTGACCGAGCGCATCAAGATCGTCTCGGCCGGATTCGACTCCTACGTCGCCAAGCCGGTCGAGCCCGACGAGCTCGCCGCCATCATCGGCCGCCTGGTCGCCCGGGCCCGCGCTCGGGGCCTCGCCCGAGAGGAGTGAGCGCCATGACGCACACGACGGTGGACCGAGCGAGGCGCCGCGGCGCCGGCCTTCTGGGGCTCCTCGCCGTGCTCGCCCTGGCGGGGCCGGCGGTGGCCGCGCCCCCTCCCGACGCGTGGCTGGAGGGCTACGCGGCGGCCGTGCTCGAACGCGACCTGGGGCTGGCGGTGCCCTCGCTGCGTGCCACCCAGGGCGTCATCACGCTGAGCGCCGCCGATCTCAGCGTCGCCGATCGCGGGCGCGTGCTCTCGGCCCTGCGGACGATCCGCGGCGTCACCCGCGTGGAGATCGTCGAGGGGCCGTCGCCGGCGCCGCGTGCCGAGGGGCCGGGCGAACCGCTACGGGTGCTGGCCGAGTGGCAGACGGGGCTACTGCCGGGCGGCACGCTGTTCCGGCCCCTCATCGCCGACCCGCGCTGGCCGCACTTCGCGGCGTCATACCAGCGCTATCGGCACGACCGCCAGCTCGGCGACGTCGGCGCCGTGGCCTTCGGCGAGTCGCTGACCCTGTACCGTGACCGGGTCGCGAGCACCTGGTGGGAGGTCGGCATCCAGGCCGGGGTCTTCGCGGTGTTCGACCTCGACGCCGCGTCCAAGGACCTCGTCAACGCCGACTATCTCTTCGGGGTACCGCTGAGCGCCCGCTCGGGGGACTGGTCGGCGATGCTCCGGCTCTTCCACCAGTCGAGCCACCTCGGCGACGAGTTCCTGCTGCGCACGCACCCGCAGCGGGTGAACCTCTCGTACGAGAGCGTCGATCTCAGGGTCTCGCGCGAATTCGGGGATGTGCTGCGCCTCTACGCCGGAGGCGGCTACCTGTTCGACCAGGATCCGGCGAGCCTGGACCCGTGGTCGATCCAGTACGGCGCCGAGCTGGTCAGCCCGTGGCCGGGGCGCGGCGCCCGCTGGCGGCCGATCGCCGCCGTCGACCTGCAGCATCGCGAGCAGAACGACTGGTCGGTGGACCTGTCGGCGCGGGTCGGCGTCCAGTTCGACGGCGTGCTGGCCTCGCGCAATCTCCAGATTCTCATCGAGTACTTCCGCGGCCGCTCGCCGAACGGCCAGTTCTACACGGACAAGATCGAGTACCTCGGGCTCGGAGCCCACTTCCACTTCTGAGGAGCCGCATGCGCCAGGATCTCCGCAGCTTCGTGGCCGACTACGAGCGGGCGTTTCCCTCCGAGGTGGTGCGCGTCACCGAGCCGGTCTCGACCGACTTCGACGTGATGGCGCTGGTGCTGGAGTACGAGCGGCGGCGCCGGTTCCCGATCCTCCTGCTCGAGCGCGTGCCGGGCACCGACATGCCGATCGTCTGCAACGTGGTGGCGAGCCGGCGCGCGCTGGCCTTCGCGCTCGGCGTGCCGGAGGCGGGGCTGGCCCTCGAGTACGCGCGCCGGATCAAGGCCCCCGTGAAGCCGGTGGTCGTCGTCGATCCCCCGTTTCGCCACCGCGTGCTCACCGGGCCCGACCTCGATCTGGCCCGGCTGCCGATCCCCACGTACTTCCCGGGCGACGCCGGCCGCTACCTCACGGCCGGCCTGCTGGTGGCGCGCGATCCCGAGACGGGTGTGGAGACCGAGGGCTACCACCGCTTCCAGGTGAAGGGGCGCGACCGGATGGGCGTGAGCCTGCATTCGCGCCGCCGTATGTTCGAGTACCAGCGCCGTGCGGAGGCGCGCAAGCAGCCGCTACCCTGCGCGATCGCGCTCGGCGTGCACCCGCTGGTCTCGATGGGCTCGCTCGCCTACCCGCCGGCCGACGTCGGCAAGTTCGAGGTGGTCGGCGGCCTGTTCGGCGAGCCGCTGCAGGTGGCGCCGTGCGCGACGATCGACCTGCAGGTGCCGGCCGCCGCCGAGATCGTCATCGAGGGCGAGATCCTCCCCGGGGTGCGCGAGCCCGAGGGGCCGTTCGGCGAGTTCACCGGCTACTTCTCGCGGCGCTCCACCGAGCACGTCTTCGTGGCCAGCGCCATCGCGCTGCGCGAGCGGCCGTGGTTCCAGTCGATCGGCTCCGGTCGCGCCGGCGACCACATCACCACGCTGGGCCTGGTGCGCGAGGCCGAGATCCACAACGCGCTGGCCCGCGTGATCCCCAACGTCACCGGCGTCCACGTGCCGCTGTCCGGCACCTCGTCGTTCACCGCCTACGTGGCCATCAAGCAGGGACGGCCGGGCGAGGCCAAGCACGTGATCCCGATCGTGCTGGGCGTCGATCACTACCTCAAGCTGGTCGTCGTGGTCGACGACGACATCGACGTCTTCGACGAGTCGGACGTGCTGTGGGCCGTCGCCACCCGCATGCAGGCCGACCGCGACCTCGTCACGATCGCCGGCAGCCTGGGCGCCATGCTCGATCCCAGCGCCGACGACCGCGGCGTCACCGCCAAGCTCGGCATCGACGCCACCCGCCCCTTCGGCGAGCCGTTCGCGGAGAAGCTCGTGATGGACCCCGCGCGCATGGCGTGGGCACGCGCGCTGGTCGACCGCCTCGGCGGCTGACCGCAGCGCCGTGGCGCGAGGTTCCTCGTCGTCGTCGCCTTCCTGATCGAGCGCGACGGCTGCCTGCTCATGCTGCGCCGGAGCGCGACGAAGGATCACGCGCCCGGCGAATGGGAGCCGGGCAGCGGCCGCGTGGAGTCCCGCGAGACCCCGGTCCAGGCGGTGCACCGCGCCGCGCGCGAGGAGGCGATCGGCATCGCCTTCCACTGCCGGGCGCTCGGCGGAGAAGTGCGGATCTCGACCGAGCACGACGCCGCCCGGTGGATCCCGCTGGTGCGGCTCGGGGACGTCGAGGTCAGCGAGCCGCTACGCGGCTGTCTGGCGAGCTTCGCCGGTCGTCGGTAGAAGGAGCTCCTGATGCGGCGTGAGCGTCGGCGCGCACGCCGCCAGCAAGAGCAAGCCGCCCGCGGGGAGCGGGCGTAGGCGCGTCACGCCCTCAGGTACTTGTCGAACCAGGCCACGCAGCGCTTCCAGCCGTCGTCGGCCGCGGCCTTGTTGTAGGACGGCCGATAGTCGGCGTGGAATCCGTGGCCGGCGCCCGGATACACGACGATGTCGACGTTGGGGTTGTGGGCTTTCACCATCTCGCCGAGCTGCGTGGCGTCCTCGGGCTTGGGATTCTGGTCCGTCTCCCCGTACAGGCCCAGCAACGGGATCTTGATGTCCTTGGCGAGGTCGAAGCCGGTCACCGGTCCGCCCGCGCCCGGGTACGGCCGCGAGGGCGGGC
This sequence comes from Methylomirabilia bacterium, assembly GCA_041499965.1. GTDB lineage: Bacteria > Methylomirabilota > Methylomirabilia > Rokubacteriales > CSP1-6 > AR5. The sequence goes on along the minus strand of JBGQLG010000048.1, from coordinate 23,057 downwards.
CGTACCACGCCACCGCCGCCTTCACGTCGGGGTTCGTCGCCGCGACCTGGTACACCGTCGAGCCGCCCCAGCACCAGCCGGTGACGCCCACGCGATCGGCCTTCGCGCCAGGCCGGGTCTTGGCCCAGTCCACCGTCGCCTTGAGGTCGCCGAGCGTCTGCTCGCGCTTCTGGGCGAGGACGATCTTCAGCACGTCCTGCACGTTCGGCAACTGCGCCACGCCGCCCTCCCGCACGAACAGCTCGGGCGCCACCGCGTGGTAACCGGCCTTGGCGAAGCGCCGGGTGCAGTCCTTGACGTACTCGTGCACGCCCCAGATCTCGGAGATGACCAAGAGGACGGGATGCCCCATGCCCGTCGCCGGACGTGCCTCATAGACAGGCACGTTCACGCCCGCAACCGGGACTTGCTGGTCCCCGGCCACGAGGCCGTCGGTGTCGGTCTTGACCGCCTGGGCCAGCACCGTCTCGACGCTGAGCGCGTAGCCCGCGAACGTGCCGCCAGCCACCAACACCTGGCGACGGGTCATACCACTCTCGGTCTCAACACTCATGGACACCTCCCTGCGAGGTTTTCGTGCCCGGCTCCCGGGCAGGCTGGATAATACTATGACCAGAAGCGACGATCTTGCGAGGACTTCCGCGTCAGTGCAGGAGGCGGAATGGATCTGCTCGAGGCCAAGAGCCGGATCGCCGAGGCGCTGGTCGAATCGATCTTCCGGCGGGCTCGTTACGACGTGGCGCCCTACCGGGCCGCCGCGTCGCCGCTGCGTTTCGGCCGCGAGGACTTCTCGCCCGACTTCCGCGTCAGCCAGTCCAATCCCGAGGGGGGCGACCGCGACTTCCTCGTGGAGGTGAAGTACCGGCCGTCCGTCGAGCAGTTCATCTCGGTCGAGAACCAGCGCGGCGAACGCTCGATCTTCCTGCTGGCCCGGCGCCAGTGGCCCTCGCTCTACTTCGTGCTCGTGACCGAGCGCCCCGAGCCCGGCCGCTCGTGCTTCCAGGCGGTCGCCTTCGAGACCCTGCGCACCGGCGAGCCATTCCGCCCCGTCGATCTCCTCGAGGTGAAGGAGTTCGGCCTCTTCCCCCACAACATCGAGGACCACGAGGTGCTGGTCCGCCGGATCTTCGAGCTCCTGACCGCCTAAGCCCCGCCTCCTCCTCAGAGGCCGCGGGCCACCAGCCAGACCCCGAGCACGGCGAGGAAGGCGAGCACCACCCGATTGAACGCGGCCGGCTGCAGCCGGTCCTGCACGCGCAGGCCCAGCGCGAACCCGCCCAGCGCCACCACCGTGAGCAGCAGCGACCAGCCCAGCAGCGGCAAGGACATCAGGCCGAACCACGTCACCGCGCCGAGCTGCACCAGCTTGTACAGCACGAAGCTGAAGGCGACCGCGCCCACGAACTCGCGCTTGGCCAGGCCCAGCGCGTAGAAGTACAGCGCCAGCGGCGTGCCCGGCGCGTTGGTGATGCCACCGATCACACCCACCGCCAGGCCGGCCACCGGCGAGGCCCACGGCTCCCACCGCGGCGGCAGCCGCGGGGACAGGCCGGCGACGTTCAGGGCGACGAACACCAGGATGAAGCCTCCGAGGATGAGCGTGACCGTCCGTGGCTCGAGCGCCGCCAGCAGCCGGGTGCCGACGACCATGCCGATGCCACCGAACACCACCACGGGCGCGATGCGCCGCACGACGGCGCGCGATGCGCCAGTGCGGACAAACTGCACGACGTCCATGGCGACGTTCGGCACGATGAGGACCAGGAACGCGATCTTCACGTCCACGACCAGCGCCAGGAGCGGCGTGCCGAGCGTCGGGAACCCGAAGCCGATGGCGCCCTTGACGAAGGCGGCCACGGCCACGGCGAGGGCCACGAGAAGCGGCATGCGAAGCCGCATCGTAGCGCGAAACGGGCCCTGCCGGCGGCTTGACACCCGCCGGCATCCACCCGATCCTGGCGCGCAATGCCGATCAAGAGCGACCCGCGCCACGTCGGCCGCGCCTGGATCACGCCCGATCGTCCCGTCGTGGCCGGCCAGCTCGGCACCTGGACGGTCACCTACGAGGTCGGGGCCTACGGCTACGACGAGCGCGCCCGGCTGAAGATCGCCTGGCGCTTCGCCTCCGACTGGGGCACGCCGCAGTTCAAGGACCCACGGGGACGCAACTACACGACGGTGCGCCTGCAGACCCGCTGTCCCACCGCCGTCGCCGATCTCGCCTTCGAGCCGCGCGGCCAGGTGCGCCCGTGGTTCAAGACGCTGGTCGCCTCCGTCGCCGACGGCTCGCTCTATCCGGGCGACCGCATCCACGTCACCGTCGGCGACACCAGCGGCGGCGGCGACGGCTCGCGCGCCCAGACGTTCCGCGAGCGCGGCTGCGAGTGGCGCGTGTTCGTCGACCCGTTCGGGACGGAGGTGTACACGGTGCTCGAGGCCTCGCCCATGCTGGACGTGGTCGGCGGCCCGCTGCACCGCCTGGTCGCGCTGGCGCCGACCACCGTGCGGCCCGGCGAGCCCTTCGAGGCGCTCGTCAAGGCCGAGGACCTGTGGGGCAACCCGTGCGAGCGCTTCGCGGGCGAGGTGCGGCTCGAGTCGGCCGGCGCGCCTATCGAGGGCTTGCCGCGCACGGTCGCCTGGCGCAGCGGCGAGGTCGCCGTCACCCGGCTGAGCGGGCTGCGCCTGGCCGGCGCCGAGGCGCGGATCCGGGCCGGCGGCCACGGCCTGGCCGTCGAGTCGAACCTCATCCGCACGCTGGCGCCCGGCGGCGCCAAGACGTTCTGGGGCGACCTGCACGGGCAGACGCGGGCGACCGTCGGCACCGGCACCATCGAGGAGTACTTCGCCTTCGGCCGCGACGTCGCCCTGCTCGACATGATGTGCCACCAGGCGAATGACTTCCAGGTGACGGAGGACGAGTGGCAGCGGCTGCAGCACCAGATCGGGCGCTTCCACGCGGACGGCCGCTGCGTCATCTTCGTCGGCTACGAGTGGTCGGGCATGACCCCGGGCGGCGGCGACCGCAACGTGATGTTCCGCGCCGACACCGCCTCCCTGCACCGCTCCTCGCACGCCGAGGTCGACGACATGGCCGACGCCGCGACGGACTGCTTCCCCGTCACCGAGCTCTTCGCGCAGTTTGCCGGGCGCGACGACGTGATGCTCATCCCCCACATCGGCGGTCGCTACGCCGACATCGTCGGCTTCCACGATCCGAGGCTGGAGCCGGTGGTGGAGATCTACTCCGACTGGGGCCGCTTCGAGTGGCTGCTCGACGATGCCCTGCGCGCGGGCTACAAGGTCGGCGTCGTGTCGAACTCCGACGGCCACAAGGGGCGGCCGGGCGCCAGCCATCCCGGGGCCTCGACGTTCGGCGCCTACGGCGGGCTCACCTGCGTGCTGGCGGAATCGCTCACGCGCGAGGCCGCCTTCGAGGCGATCCTCGCCCGGCGCTGCTACGGCGTGAGCGCGGCCCAGCGCATCGACGTGGACCTGCGCGTGAACGGCCTGCCCATGGGCGCCGAGGGGCGTGCGGCCGGGCCCGTGCGCATCACCGGACGCATCGCCGGGACCGGCCCGATCGAGCGCATCGACGTGCTGCGCGGTGTCGAGGCGCTGGCGACGATCACGCCCTACACGACGGCATCGTTCGAAGGGTCGACGCGATACCGCATCGCCTGGGCCGGCTCACGCGTGCGCGGGCGCGATCGGCTCACGCGCTGGGACGGCTCGCTGGAGCTGTCGGCCGGACGCATCGTGCAGGCCGAGCCATTCGCGATGGAGAATCCCGAGAAGGGCATCACGCGGCGCACCGAGCAGCGGGTGGAGTGGATCTCGAACACGACCGGTGACGACGACGGCGTGGACGTGACGCTACAGGCGCCACCGGAGGCGGTCCTGCGACTGCGCACGCCCGTAATCGACCTCGACGTGCCGCTGGGTGATCTCGCCGATGGGGCCACGCGCGTGTTCCCGGCGGGCGGCGTCGACCTCCGCGCGTTCATGCGCCGGCTGCCCGCGCGCGACTTCGCTCGCGAGCTGGCCTTCGACGTGACCGACCCGCGGCCGCCGGCCGGCGCCTGCTCCGCCTACTGGATCCGCGTCACCCAGGAGGACGGCGCCCAGGCCTGGACAAGCCCGGTGTATCTCTCGGCAGAATGAGTACGGACCTCGGCCGGCGAGCCCTGCGCTCCTCCGCCGTCTCGACGACCGTAGGCTGTCGGCCACTCGCCGTACATCGGCTTGAAGATCAGGATCTCGGGCTCCTTCCGGACGAACGTGAAGGGATTCCAGGTCCGGGCGGAAGTTGCCGGAACGAAGAACCTGCCGTCCCCGTCCGTGAGCCCTTCCATGGCCTCGTGAAACGTCGTACCGCCGTCCATCCGGATGAGCGCGTCCTTGAGCCAGACGACGACGACGACCGCGCCAGCCAGCGGTCGACCGGTCTCCGCCTCGACGACGCGGCCGTGATAGTGCTCCGCCGACACCGCCCCCGGCGCGCCCAGCAGGAAGATCGCGATCAGAAGAAGCTGAGTCGCCATAGCCCGTCGTCGTCCACCTCGAAGAGGATGAGGTAGGACAGCAGCTGCCCGTCAGCCTCGGTGCGCAGAGAGGCCTGCCCCTCACGTCGTCCGGTAGTCTCCGAAGCTTCGGTCTCGGCGGTCGAGCTGCTCGCGCACGCTGCCGCCGTCGCGGCGGAACTTCTCCATGTAGGCGCGGCTCGCCTCGGTCGTGAACGCCAGGGCCTGGATCTCGGTGCCGGCGCGCATCGCCGCTCGCGCGCCCATAATCTCCATCGCGCGGTGCACCGTTCGCTTGTTGAGCTGCTGCAGCTCGCTGGGGATCTTGGCCGCGCGCTCGGCGAAGGCCAGCGTCCGCGCCTCCAGCTCGGCGGCCGGGAACGCCCGCGTGGCGAAGCCCCACTCGGCCGCTTCGCGGCCGGACATCGCGTCGCCCGTCAGCATCAGCTCCATGGCCCGGCGCATGCCGACCAGCCACGGGTGATATTGCATGTCAGGCGGGCTCATGAGCCGTACCGGCGGATAGCCGATCTGCGCGTCCTCGGCCGCGAAGACGACGTCGCACGCCGTCGCCAGCTCGGAGCCGCCGGCCAGGCAATAGCCGTGGACCTGGGCGATGACCGGCTTGGCCAGATCCCAGATGGCGAACCAACCCTCGACGACGTGGCGCGACCACTGGCCAGCGCCGCCTGCCGAGTAGTACGGCTGCTCCACGCGGTTGTCGGCGGCGAGGTCGTACCCGGCCGAGAAGCAGGAGCCGGCACCGCGGACGATCGTGACCGACACGGCGGGGTCGGCGTCGGCGGCCCGAAGCTCATCGAGGAGCTCTCCGCGCATCCGGTTGTTGAGCGCGTTGCGCTTCTCGGGGCGGTTGAGCGTGAGGCGCCGCACACGCGGCAGCGGATCGTCGACGAGCAGGTGCACGAGCTCGGCCATCGCCGCCCTCCGCTCAGCCGGCGAGCCGGTAGAAGCGCTGCGCGTTCTCTCCGAGCACCTTGCGCCGCGCGTCCTCGGGTAGCGGCGCCAGCCGCGCCTTCAGCTCGCGCACGACGCCGAACGAGGCGTCGATGTGCGGGTAGTCGGAGGCCCAGATGAAGTAGTCCGCGCCGAGGTGCTCGACCATCTGCGCGGTGACCGACTCGTCGGGATCGGCCGAGATCAGGCACTGGCGGTAGAAGTAGGCGCTCGGCTCCATCGTGATCGGCGTCTGGTGGGCCAGGATCCGGTACTTGTGGTCGAGCCGGTCGAGCCAGGCGGCGATCCAGTTGGAGCCGGCCTCCAGCACCGCGCACTTCAGGCGCGGGTAGCGCTCGAACATGCCGGCGCAGAGCATCTGGGTGAAGGCGGCCATGACGTCGATGGCCAGGAACGCGAAGCCGAACAGCCCGTCGGAGGGATCGCGGCGCTGCCACTGCCGGAACCACTGCCGATCGCGCACGACCACGTGAAAGGCGATCGGCATCTCCAGCTCCTGCGCCGTCTCCCAGAACCGCGCGAAGACCGGATCGTCGAAGTGCCGCCCACCCCGCGCCGCCAGGTCCGGCGACAGGAAGATCCCCACGCAGCCGTCGCGCCGCGCCCGGATCGTCTCCTGCACGGCGCCCTCGGGATCGAGGAGCGAGACGTGGGCGACGGGGTAGAGCCGCCGGGGATCGGTCCGGCAGAAGTCGGCCAGCCACCGATTGTAGGCCCGCGTGTACGCCGTCGCCAGCCCGCCGTCGCTGACGTGCCCCTCCCAGCAAATGCCGATCGTGGGATACAGCAGCACCGCGTCGATCCCCTCGCCGTCCATCACGCGCAGCCGCTCGATCGGATCATAGCCGCCGGCCGGGCTCCCCTCCGCATACGTCATCTGCCCGCGCGTGAGCAGCCGCTCCGAATCCATCTCGATCCCACCGAGCGCCCCGAGCTGCCCTCGCAACGTCTTGAGCGGCTGCCCGTCGATCAGCAGCACCTCGAACCCCTGCTCATCCCGGTCGATGCGAATGGCCCGGTCCCTGTATGCCGGTTCGAGATACTTCACCCAGGTGTCGGCCGGCTCCAGCACATGACCATCAGAGTCGACGACACGCGCAGTCTGCGACATCGCCACAGCCCCCCTAATGCCCCTCGTGGAATTCGGTGACGCCGCGGGGCGGGCGCGTGCGCCGCGGGCGCGCCGTCATGGCGAGCCGTCGTCGCCGTTGTCGCTCCGGGTTCGGCTCGCGAGCCGCCCACGATCCTATTTGTCCGCACCCCAGCCCCCCCTGGGGGATGGGGGGCCCGAGCGAGCCGAGCCCGGAGCGAGTTACGGCGACAGGCGAGCCATGCTGGCGCGCCCGCGGCCCACGCGCCCGCCCCACGGCGTCACCGAATTCCACGAGGGGCATTAGCCGGTCAGGAAATCCCGGAGCACGCGCGCGACGGCCTCAGGCTGCTCCAGGTGAGGAACGTGCCCAGCGTCGCTGATCGTCTCGAGCCGCGCGCCAGGAATGCGCCGGGTGAACTCGTCGGCGTAGACGAGCGGCACGAGGCGGTCCTCCTTGCCCCACACCAGCAGCGTCGGCGCCTTCACGCGGTGGATGCGCTTCTTGAGCCCTTTGTCGGGGATCGGCCAGATGAACTTCCCCGTGGTGCCCATCGCCCACATGAGCCGGACGCGGGCGTTGGCCGCCTCCTGCGGGTCGTCGACGACACCGAACAGCTTGCGGGCGGCCGCGCCGTCGGGATCGCGGAAGATGCGCGCGCACATCTGGGCGGGGTCCAGCACCATGAAGTTGACGATCGGGTCGCTATCGCGCCAGAAGCCGAGCGGATCGATCAGGGCCAGGCGGCCGACGCGGCCGGGATACGACGCCGCGACCTCGCAGGCGACCATGGCGCCGAACGAGTGGCCGACGAAGGCCGGCCGCTCCACGCCGAGCGCCTGCAGCAGCTCGTCGTAGCACAGCACGAGGTCCCACAGCCCGTCGAGCTGATAGATGTCGTCGGGCGCGCCCGGCGTGGTGCCCGGATGCTCCGGCGCGTACACGGTGAAGTGCTGGGCCAGCGCGTCCAGGAACGGATCCCAGGTGAGCCCCCACGGCCCGTGGAAGAACACGAGGGCGGGACCGCGGCCCTCGGAGAGCACGCGCATACGGACCTTCCCCTGCCAGACGGTGATCGTCTGCTCGCGCATCAGGCGCCTCCGGCCGCCACGCCGGCCACCACGGGCACCGGCGCGGCGCCGCGCAGCCGCTCGGGCCACCAGTGGTTGATGAAGCCCTCATCGTCCCACACGCCGCGCAGCGCGGGCAGCACGTCGCGGGCGAAGCGGTCGATGTTCTCCAGCGTCAGCTCGTGCGGCATCGAGCCGATCTGCAGCAGCACCATCAGGTTGCCCACGTGCAGGCCCTTGACGACCTCGGCCATGAGCCGCTCGCGCACGGTGGCGGCGCTGCCCGCGATGACGTAGCCCTTGTCGACGAAGTCGCGGTAGCGCAGCTCCTTGGGATTCTCGGGCCGGCGCACGGGGTTGTTCAGCGTGGCCACCAGGCTGCGATAGTCCTGGTTGCCGGGCGGCGAGAAGTACGGCGCGGGCACGTGCAGGCACTTGTGATAGAAGTACTCGACGTGCCGGGCGTACTTGGCTTCGGCATCCGCGTCGTCGTCGCCGACGGCGACGAGCTGCAGGAAGCCGGCGCGATACGGATTCTGCTCGCGGCCCTTCTTGGCCACCACCTGCCAGTAGCCGTCCATCATGGCCTTCGCCGACCGCGCGCCCGAGTAGCTGAGGAAGCAGTAGCAGACGTCGTGGTCGACGGCGAAGTCGAAGGTGCTGATGCTGCCCGAGCCCGGCACCCACACCGGCGGGTGCGGCTGCTGGATCGGCCGCGGCCACAGGTTCACGTTGGCCAGCTGGTAGTAGCGGCCGTTCCACGCGAACATCTCGCGCGACTGCCAGGCCTTGAGGGTGAGCGCGAACGCCTCGCGGTAGCGCTCCCGGTGCTCCATGGGCGTGATGCCGTAGCACAGGTTGACGTCCATGGGGCTGCCGAGTGGCAGGCCCGCCACCAGCCGGCCGCCGCTGATGCAGTCGAGCATCGCGTACTCCTCGGCCACACGAATCGGCGGGTTGGACGTCGGCAGCGTCGCGCCCATCTGCACGATGGCCACGTTCGTACCGTTCGTGGCCCGGGCCAGCACGCTGCCCATGAGGTTGGGGCTCGGCATGAAGCCGTAGGCGTTCTGGTGGTGCTCGTTGGTGCAGACGCCGTCGAACCCGGCGCGCGCCGCGTGGATCAGCTCGTCCAGCGTCCAGTTGTAGTACTGGCCGACCCGGCTGGCGTCGGCCACCTCCCACCACGGCGGCGTCACCCACACCGACTCGTAGCGTTGCTCGAAGTCCGCCGGCAGCTCGCGATGGGGCATCAGGTGGAAGGCGCTGATCTTCATGAGGGTCCTTTCAGTTGGTGTCGCCGGTCAGATCACGCCGCGCGTGCGCAGCCCGGCGATGCCGGCGGCGTCGTAGCCCAGCTCGGTGAGGACGGTGTCGGTGTGCTCACCGAGCTGGGGCGCCCGGTGGCGGAAGCGCCCCGGCGTCTCGGAGAGATCGACGGGCGTGGGCGCCAGCGGCACCGCACGGGACAGCCCGGGATACTCGGTGTCGGCCAGCAGGCCGGCCGCGCGGATGTGCGCGTCCTCCAGCGCCTGCTGCGGCGAGTAGAGCGGCCCCGCCGGGACCTTCGCCTTCTCCAGCGCGGCCAGCGCCTCGGCGGTGGTGCGCTCGCCCGTCCACTCCGACATGCGCTTGGAGATGAGCTCGCCGTTGTCGCCGCGGGCCAGGTCGTCCTTGAAGCGAGGGTCGCTCAGCCAGTGCTCCTCGCCCATCAGCCGGGCCCAGCGCGCGAACATCGGACCGCCGATGGCGTAGGCGATGATCCAGCCGTCCTTCGTGCGGAACAGGTCGGAGGGCGCCGAGGTCTGGCCGCGGTTGACCGTGGCGATGCGATTGGGCGCCACCACCTGCTGCTCGACGAGCGTGGGATTGTTGAAGGCCACCGCCGTGCGCAGCAGCGCGGCCTCGACCTTCTGGCCGCGCCCGGTCTTGTCCCTGGCCATCAGGGCGGCCAGCGTCCCGAACGCCGAGACCGACGCGGTCCCGAAGTCGACCCAGGCGACGGAGGCGCGCAAGGGTTGCTCGGGCGTGCCGGTGAGGTACGCGCCGCCGGCCATCACCTGGCCGATGCCGTCGAAGCCGTGCTTGTGGCTCCACGGACCGCCGGCGCCGAACGCGGTGACGGTGGTGAGGATGATGTCGGGCTTGACGGCGCGCAGGCTGTCCAGGTCGAGCGCCAGTGAGCGCAGCACCTCGGGCGGCAGGTTGGCGACCACGACGTCGGCCGTAGCCACGAGCTTGCGGACGATCTCGCGGCCCTCGGGGCACGCCGGGTCCAGCGTCATCGCGCGCTTGTTGCGGTTCATGACCAGGTACATCGCGCCCACGCCGTCGGCCCCGACCGGCGCCACCCAGCGGTCTTCACCGCCCCCGATCCGCTCGATGCGGATCACGTCGGCGCCGAGATCGGCCAGCAGCGCGGCGCAGTAGGGGCCCGCGATGTAGCGTCCGAAGTCGAGCACCCGGACTCCAGCGAGAACGCCGTCCAGCCGCCCGTCACGCTCGCTCATGCAGGGCTCCTCCGCCGCTGACACTGGACTGGAGACTGCACCCACCGCGCACGTGCCGTCAAGGCGCCCGAGGTTGGCCGCCCGTCTGGGGTAGTGTGGAGGCCATGGACCAGCCCTCGGACCCGATCGCCGCGGTCACGCACGCCGATCCCTATCCGTACTACGCCGAGCTGGTGGCGCACCGGCCCGTCTATCGAGACGAGGCGCTCGGGCTCTGGATCGCCACCGGTGCCGCCGCCGTGACCGCCGTGCTGAAGAGCGACCTCGGCCGGGTCCGCCCCGCCGCGGAACCCGTCCCGCGCGCGCTGGTCGGCTCGGCCGCCGGCGAGATCTTCGGGCAGCTGGTCCGGATGAACGACGGCGCGATGCACATGCGGATGAAGCCGGCCGTCTCGGCGAAGCTGACCTCCCTGGACGCGGCGCAGGTCGCGGCGCAGACCGGCGCCTGGGCCCAGCATCTGGCCGACGAGCTCGAACCCGAGGCGCACGCCGAGCGCCTCGCGGACTTCGCGTTCCGCCTGCCGGTCTACGTGATCGCGAGCCTGTTCGGCGTGGCCCCGGCGAGCCTGCCCCAGACCGCGAGCTTCATGGCCGACTTCGTCCGCTGCCTGTCGCCGATCAGCACGCCCGAGCAGATCGAGCAGGGCAAGGCCGCGGCCGAGCACCTGGCCCAGCAGTTCCGCGCCCTGCTGGGACGCGAGCAGGTCGACGCCAGCGTGGCGAACACGATCGGCTACCTCTCGCAGGCCTACGAGGCGACGGCGGGATTGATCGGCAACACGCTCGTGGCCCTCGGTCGCGAGCGCGATGCCTGGCCCCAGCCCGGCGCGGACACCGGCTTCATGCGCGCGGTCGTCCGCGAGGTCGTCCGCCACGATCCGCCGGTGCAGAACACACGCCGCTTCCTCGCCGGCGCCGGTGCCGTGGCGGGCCAGGCCATGAAGGAGGGTGACGCAGTGCTGGTCGTCCTGGCCGCGGCCAACCGCGATCCCGAGGCCAACGCCCAGCCCGAGCGCTTCGACCCGCTCCGGCGCGAGCGACAGGCGTTCACATTCGGTCTCAGCGCCCACGCCTGTCCCGGCGAGGTGCTGGCCACGACGATCGCCGAGATCGGCGTGCAACGCCTGCTCGCCGCGGGCGTGCGGCCCGAGGCGCTCGTCGAGCGCGTGCGGTATCGGCCCTCCGAAAACACGCGCGTCCCGCTGTTTTGATCATGCGTCGTCGCCATCTCGCCGTCCTCGCGTTCCTCGTTGTGCTCGTGCCGCTGATCGTCGTCGGCTGCCGGTACCGCGGCTACCTGGCCGGCCTGCTGCCAAGCGCCGCCGCCGAGGCCCAGGACCTCAGCCTGCCGCCGGGCTTCCGCATCGCCGTCTACGCGGCCGACGTCCCCAACGCGCGGCAGATGGCGCTGGGGCCGGCCGGTGTCGTGTTCGTGGGCTCGAAGGCCGAGGGCAAGGTGTACGCCGTGGTGGATCGCGACGGCGACCACAAGGCGGAGGCCGTCCACGTGCTGGCCAGCGGGCTCACCATGCCGAGCGGCGTCGCCTTCCGCGACGGCACGCTGTACGTGGCCGCGGTCAACCGCGTCCTGCGCTTCCGCGACGTCGCGCGCGACCTCGCCCACCCACCGGCGCCCGAGGTGGTCAGCGACGCCTTTCCCTCCGACGCGCATCACGGCTGGAAGTTCATCGCCTTCGGCCCCGACGGACGTCTCTACGTGCCGATCGGCGCGCCCTGCAACGTCTGCGCGATCACCGGGCCGCTCCACGCGACCATCACGCGCCTGGACGTCGCCGGCGGAAGACCGGAGGTGGTCGCGCGCGGGGTGCGCAACAGCGTGGGCTTCGACTTCCAGCCGGGCACGGGCGAGCTGTGGTTCACCGACAACGGCCGCGACTGGCTCGGCGACGACCAGCCGCCCGACGAGCTGAATCACCTCACCCGCCCGGGCGAGCACTTCGGCTTCCCCTTCTGCCACGGCGACGGCCTGCGCGATCCCGAGCACAACGGCGGCCGCGCCTGCGGGGAGTTCACCCCGCCGGCGCGCCTGCTCGGGCCGCACGTGGCGGCGATCGGCATGCGCTTCTACACCGGGACGATGTTCCCCGAGAAGTATCGCGGCGGCGTGTTCATCGCCGAGCACGGCTCCTGGAACCGCAGCACGCCGGTCGGCTATCGCGTATCGTTCGTGAAGATCGAGGGCGGGCGGGCGACGTCGTACGAGCCGTTCGCCTCGGGCTGGCTGAAGGGCCACGCCGCCTCCGGCCGGCCCGCCGACGTGCTCGTCATGCCGGACGGCTCGCTGCTCGTGTCCGACGACAAGGCCGGCCGCCTCTACCGCATCAGCTACGAGGGCCGCTGACAAGGAGACCAGGACGATGGCGCTGCGCAAGGGGTTCCGGCAACTCGTCGACGAGGCGAAGTCGCGGATCACGACGATCGGTCTGGAGGAAGCCAAGACCCGGCTCGGCCGGCCGGACGTGCTCTTCGTCGACCTGCGCGACGTCCGCGAGCTGGAGCGCGAGGGACAGATCCCCGGTGCGTTCCACTGCCCGCGCGGCATGCTGGAGTTCTGGATCGATCCCGACAGCCCGTACTACAAGGACGTGTTCGCGCCCGGCAAGCAGTTCGTCTTCTACTGCAACGGGGCCTGGCGCTCGGCCCTGGCCGCCGACGTCGCCCAGCAGATGGGCCTCCCGAACGTGGTCGAGATGGACGGTGGCTTCACGGCGTGGAAGAACGCGGGCCTGCCGGTCGAGGAACGCGCGCGCAAGAAGGCCTGACGTGAGCCGGCTCTTCCTGATCCGCCACGGCGAGACCGTGGGGAACGCCTCGCGCACCGTGCAGCTTCCCGACAACCCGCTGTCGCCTCGCGGCGTCGCCCAGGCCGAGCGCCTGGCCCGCCGTCTCGCAGCCGAGGACGTCGCCCACATCCTGTCGAGCGACTTCGCGCGCGCCCGGACCACCGCCGAGCATCTGCAACGTGAGACCGGCGCGCCGCTGACCTTCGAGCCGCTCCTGCAGGAACGGAACTTCGGCGACCTCCGCGGCACGCCCTACGCGGATCTCGGATTCGATATGTTCGAGCCGGACTACGCGCCGCCCCACGGCGAGTCGTGGCCGGTGTTCCACGCCCGCGTCGACCAGGCGTGGGCGCGCGTGCAGGCGCTGGCCACGGCGACCCGCGGGCGCCTGGCCGTCGTCACCCACGGACTCGTGTGCCGATCGCTCGCCGCGCATCATCTGATCTTGCCCGACGGCGAGATCGCGCCCGAGCGCTGGGAGAACACGTCGCTCACGATCGTCGACTGGCCGGCGCCCTGGCGCGTGCGACTGCTCAACTGCGTCGCCCACCTCGAGGGGCTGGACGTCGCGCCGCTGGCCGACTCGGGAGCCGTCTAGAAAGAATCCGGCGCGCTTTCCTTCCGTCCCGGCGCGGTTGGATGCCATGCTTGGGTCGAGCGAAGCATGGGGCTCTCCACGCGCGGCCGGCTGCTCGCGATCATCATGTTGGCCGTGGTCCTCCGGGCGATCGGCCTGGGCTTCGGGCTGCCGTACCTGTCCAACTTCTACGTCCGGCCCGACGAGACCCTGATCGTCCTCCCGGCCCTGCGTCTCTTCGAGGTCCCGGCGCCTCCGACCTCGCTCGTGTATCCCGCGTTGATGTCGACACTCTGCACCGCGCTCTTCCACGTCTATGGCTGGATCGCCCCTGCGATCACCGGCGCGAGCGTGCCGTCGCGCGCCGCCGACTTCGTCCGGGATCCGACGCCCTACGTGCTCCTGGCCCGATCCCTCTCGGTCGTGGCCGGCACCGTGACCGTCCTCCTCGTCTACCTGGTGGGCCGGGAATTCGGGCGGCGCGTCGGCCTGCTCGCTGCCCTTCTCTACGCGATCGCACCACTGGCCGTGCGGGACGCCCACTTCGGCGTCACCGACACCCTGATGACGATGCTGTCCACGGCCGCGGTGTACGCCTTGCTCCGGTACCACCGCGCGCCCCCGTCGACCGAGCGCCGCTGGATCGCCGTCGTCGCGATGGCGATCGGCCTCCCCGTCTCCACGAAGTACCCCGCCCTCGTCCTCGCTCCGCTCGCCGTCGGGGTGGTGATCGGCCAGGATCGCCCCCGCGCGTGGCGACGCGTGGCCGCGCACGCCCTGATCCTGCTCGGTGTGGCCCTGCTCGTGTTCCTGGCGGTGAACTCCCGCGCGCTGTTCCATCCCCGAGACACAGCCGTCGAGGTAGCTCGGGTGGTGCGGGCGATCTCCCGGCAGGAGACCGGGTGGTCGCTCCTGCCGGCGCTCGGGCGCGTCGCGGCGCCGCTGCGGTACGGCCCGGGTGAAGTGACGGGGCTGCTGGCCGCCGCGCTCGCGACCGGGCTCGCCTGGCGCCGGGCTGGCGACGACCGGTGGCGGGTGGCGATCGTCGCCGGCGCCCTCGGCGTGTTCCTCGTCCCCTTGCTGATGGCCCGCATCCTGCCGTTTCGCTACGCGCTGCCCGCGCTGCCGTTCGGCGCCGTCCTCGCCGCCCAGGGCATCCTCTCCGCGCGCTGGCCCGGACCGCCGGCCGTCTCGCGCTGGGTCACCGGCCTGCTGATCCTGGGCTGCGTCCTGCCCCCGCTCGGCCGAGCGATCTGGATCGACGCCCTCCTCGCACGCGAAGACACCCGGAGCCAGGCCGGTCGATGGATCGCCGAGCAGGTCCCGGCGGACGTTCCGGTCGTCCTGCTCGCCGGCCCCGAGTGCGAGCCGCAGATCCTCGAAACGCGCGCGTCGCTCGCCCGCCGCAGCCAATACGCGATGGAGCGCTACGGCCCCCAGGCGGGCCGCGTGGTGAGCGACCTGTACCGCCTCCAGCTCGAGTGGCGACCCGAGCTCGCCGGGAACGCCCACGAAGTGTTTCGCGGACCGGCGGCGCCCGAGCGCGCCGGGCGCGGTGTGTGCCTCGTCATCCCCTCGTACCCGCTCCCCAACCCGGCCTGCCCCACCGGAGGCTCACTGGGCGCCTTCACCGACGTCTCCGGCGCCGCCATCGTGCGAACCCGGTTCGACGCGATCACGAGATCACCGTGGTGCGTCATCAGCGCGGGCTTGCCGGCCCGCCGGGCGAGGGTCGTGATCAGCCAGGCCTCGAGGATCGGCGTGTGGAGCTGCACGACGTCGTGACCCTCGATGAGCCGCCGGGCGACGATGGCATGATCACGCCCCGGCTGAGGCGGATCAGACACGGCAGGCGCACGACGCGGACCCCGTTGCGGCACTCCTGGGGCGCCAGGTCCGCCGAGTGGCGTGATGTCAACACGGTCACCTCGAGCCCCCGGCGAGCCAGGCCCTCCGCCAGGCGCTGGGCATACGCGGTCAAGCCGGTCCAGTGTGGATCGTAGTAGGTGAGGATGCTGAGGCACCCCCCAAAGCCCTCGGCAAGCCTATAGTCGGGGCGCTGGTTGTTCAAGAACCGGCCTCGCCCCCCGCCTGGTCGATCCGAATCCGGCGCGCCCTCCCAGGTAGACCGTAAGCGACTGTTTTCACTCGCCCTCACCTCTGGTCTCCCGGTTGCACACTCCTTGAAGCACTGAGCGCGCGGGGCACCGGCCCTCGGGCGCCGTCTCCACACCGCCGGGCGCGCGATCATCGGGAGGCGCCCCTGTGCGATTGCCGCTCAGGCTCAAGCTCACCCTCCTCATCACCTCGCTGTTGACGGTGACCGTGCTCGTCCTCAGCGGGTCTCTGCTGCGCACGCAGCAGCAGACGCTGACCGATGAGATGCGCAAGCGTGGCCTGACGATCGCGCAGAACCTCGCGGCCGGCTCGAAGACCGCGCTGCTCACCCAGGACACGCTCGGGCTACAGCTGATGGTGCGCGACGTCGCCCGCGACGCCGACGTCGCCTACGTCGCCGTCACCGATCCGACGGGCAAGGTCATCGCGCACTCCGACCTCGCGCAACTGGGACGGAGGCTGCAGCGCCCGGCCGGCGCGGCCCCGCCGGCTGACACGGTCCTCGTCCAGACGTTCTCGCTGCCGGGCCAGGACGAGGTGATCGACTTCTCGGCGCCGCTGGTCTTCCGGCACGTCCACGTCGGCACCGCGTACGTCGGCTTCAGCCAGGCGGGGATCGCCCGGGCGGTGGCCCGTGCCCGCACGCGTGCCTTCGTCATCACGCTCGTCATGCTCGCGGTCGGCGTGGGGGGCGCGGTGGCTCTCGGCGCCACGCTCGCGCGCCCGATCGTCCGCCTCATGCAGGGCACACGGGCCGTCGCCGCCGGCGAGTTCTCGCTGGCGCTGCCGGTCACCTCGCGCGACGAGCTGGGCGCCCTCACCCACGCCTTCAACGAGATGGCTCGTAGCCTCGGCGAAAAGGAGATGATCAAGCGCGCGTTCAGCCGCTACGTGACGCGCGAGGTCGTGGACGAGATCCTGAAGGATCCCCAGCAGGTCGTCCTCACCGGCGCCCGCCGCGAGGTCACCGTGCTCTTCTGCGACATCCGCGGCTTCACGGCCACCGCCGAGTCCCTGCCGCCCGAGGAGGTCGTCGAGATGCTCAACGTGTTCTACGACCTCATGATCGAGACCACGTTCAAGCACGACGGCACCCTCGACAAGTTCCTCGGCGACGGCGTGATGGCCGTCTTCGGTGCGCCGCTGTACCGTGCCGACCACGCGCTGATGGCGGCGCGCACCGCACTGGCCATGCAGGCCGGCATGCGCGAGCTCAGTGCGCGACGGGTCGCCGTCGGCAAGTCGCCGCTGAACGTCGGCATCGGCCTGAACGCCGGCGAGGTCATCGCCGGCACGGTCGGGACCGACGTCCGCATGGAGTACACCGTCGTCGGCGACTGCGTGAACCTGGCGTCCCGGCTCCAGTCGTGCGCCCGGCCTGGACAGATCCTGGTCTCCGCCGACACGCACGCGCGGCTGAACGGGCGCGTCCACGGCCGCTCACTCGGCCCCGTCTGCGTGAAGGGCAAGGACGAGCCCGTCGAGGTGTGGGAGCTCATGGGGCTGGAGCCGTGGTGAGTCGCCGCGGTCTCCTCGGGCTCGCACTGCTCGCGCTGGCCGCGAGCGGCTGCGCCAGCATCCGGTCGGCGATATCGTCGGCGCCCGGAGCTCCGGCGCCGTCCGTCCCGCGGGTCCTGAACGCCAGCGTGCCGACCGCCGATCAGCTCGCGGCGCCCCATCGTGCTCGGGCGGCGCAACTCGAGGACCAGGGCCAGCTGCGGCAGGCGGTCGACGCGTGGATCACGGCGCTGGCGTTCGCTCCCGATCACCAGCCCAGTCGCCGGGCGCTCAAGCACCTGCGCGAGCGCATCGACAGGGAGATCACTGAGCACCTGCGCAGTGGCTGGCGCGACCTCGCCGACGACCGCGCCGTCGCGGCGCGTCGGCAGTTCATGGCCGCCTTGGCCCTCGACCCCGACTCGCACGCGGCGCAGGAGGCGCTCCGGGCGCTGCCGACGGCACCCACCGGCCCGCCGGTCCTCGAGCCCAAGGCCACCGCGGTCAGCGTTCGATCCAACATCGCGGCGCCCGAGCCTTCGGCGCGGCGGCGTGACGGAGAAGACACAGAGAAGCCCGAGGTGCTCTACGCCGCCGCCAAGGCGCATCTGGCGGCGAAGCGGGACGACGAGGCCTATCGAGCACTCGCCCGGCTTGCGCGCGTCAGCCCCGGCTACAAGGACGCCGCCGTCCTCATCCGTGAGCTGCATCTGCGCCTGGTGCAGCAACGCTATCAGGAGGGCGTCCGCCTCTTCCGCGAGGAGCTGATCGAGGCGGCAATCGAGAAGTGGCGGAGCGTCCTGGAGCTCGAGCCCGGTCACGACAACGCACGCCGCAGTATCGAGCAAGCCGAGAAGATACTCCGGACGCTCGCCGTCCAGACCCGGCACTGAATCGAGACTCGCCGCGCGCGAGCCTCCGAGATCCGCGTGTTCAGGCGCGGTCGATCAGAACGTCACCCGCAGGCGCTTGAGGCCGCGCAGCACCGACGATTCGCGCCACTCCGGGTGCGTCTCGGCCAGCGCCAGCCGCGGGGCCCGACGCAGCAGCGTGCCGAGCGCGATCTGGCCCTCGACGCGGGCCAGCGGCGCGCCCAGGCAGAAGTGGATGCCGTAGCCGAAGGAGATATGCCGGACGTCGCGGCGGCCGATGTCGAGGCGGTCGGGGTCGGCGAACTGCGCCGGATCGCGGTTGGCGGCCCCGATGGCGGCGACCACCATGGCGCCGGCCGGCAGCGTGCGGCCGCCCAGCTCGACCTCGGCGTTGGTGATGCGCGCCGTGCGCTGCACCGGGCTGTCGTAGCGCAGCAGCTCCTCCACCGCCCCCGTCACCAGTGCGGGATCGCGCTGCAGGCGCGCGAGCTGCTCGGGATGCTGCAGCAGCGCGAACAGGCCGTTACCGATCAGGTTCACGGTGGTCTCGTGACCGGCGATGAACAGCAGCACGCACATCGCGATGACCTCGCCCTCGGAGAGCTTGTCGCCCTGCTCCTCGGCGGCGATGAGGCCGGTCAGCAGGTCGTTCTGGGGATCGGCGCGGCGTTTCGGTACCAGCCGGCGAAAGTAGTCGCCGATGGCGCGGCGAGCGATCCGGCCGCGGTCGACGATCTCGGCGTCGCTCGGCAGCCCGATCGCATCGAGGCTCCGCGCGATGTCAGCCGACCAGCCGCGAATCGACTCGTGGTCGGACAGCGGGACGCCGAGCATCTCGCAGATGACCGTCACCGGCAGCGGATACGCGAGATCCGCGATGACGTCCATGGCGCCGGCGGGCTGCACGCGATCGAGCAGGCGGTCGACGATCTCCTGGATGTGCTCGCGCATCTGGTCGATCACCCGCGGCGTGAACGCCTTGCTCACCAGCGCGCGCAGGCGCGTGTGATCGGGCGGGTCGCGAAACAGCATGGAGCGCGGCAGGGCCCCGACCCCGGTGCCGTCGCCGTAGACGTCCGCCAGGAGCTGGGCGAAGGCCTCGCGGCCGAAGCGCGGGTCGCGCAGCGCCGTGACGCAGTCGTCGTAGCGCGTGAGCACCCAGAACCCCAGCGGGCTCTGGTGCACGGGATCCTGCTCGCGCAGGCGGCGATAGAACGGGTACGGGTCGGCGTGGAACTCGGGCAGCAGCGGGTTGAAGAGCACTTCGGTCGTCGCCATCAGCGCGCCAGCGCCTCCCACAGGACTTCGGCCGGGTGCTTGGCCCGCCGGCCGGCCAGGTGTTGGATCTGCTGGCGGCACGAGATGCCGGGCGCGACCACCTCGGTCGTCGCCGGCGCCGCCTTCACCGCCGGCGCCAGCCGCCGGTTGCCGAGCGACACCGAGATGTCGTAGTGCTCCCGCTCGAAGCCGAACGAGCCGGCCATGCCGCAGCAGCCGGAGTCGACCTCGCTGACCGTGTAGCCGGCCCACGTCAGCGCGCTCACCGTCGGCGCCGTGCCGACGATGGCCTTCTGGTGACAGTGACCGTGCAGGAGCGCCTGCCGGCCGTGCGAGGCCCACGACAGCGTCAGCCCGCGCTCCCGCTCGCGCAGCAGGAACTGCTCGAGCAGCGCGCTCTGCTCGGCGACGGCGCGCGCCTCGTCGGTGCGCAGCAGGTCCACCCACTCGTCGCGCGCCGTGAGGATGCAGGACGGCTCGAGCCCAACGATGGCCACGCCGCGCGCGGCGTACGGGTACAGCCGCTCGACGTTCCAGGCCGCGTGCGCGCGGGCCTCGGTGAGCATGCCCTTGGAGATGAGCGGGCGGCCGCAGCACTTGCGGTCGACCAGCACCACGCGATAGCCCGCGGCCTCCAGGAGCTGGACGGCGGCCCGGCCGATCTCCGGCGTGTTGTAGGTCACGAACGTGTCGTGGAAGAGGACGACCTCGCCGCGCGGCGACTCGGCCGGCGGCGTCCGCTCGGCGAACCAGTCGGTGAAGGTCTGCTTGGCCAGCGCCGGCAGCGGGCGGCGGCGGTCGATGCCGGCCACCTTCTCCATGAGCCAGCGGTTGAACGGCACCGCGGACATCCAGTTGGCGAGCGTCGGTATGCGCGAGAGCAGCCGGTTCAGCCGCTCGATGCGCCCGAAGAGCCGGTTGCGCAGCGGCAGGCCGTTGGCCTTGTAGTAGTGGTGCAGGAACTCGTACTTCAGCTTGGCCATGTCCACGTTGGACGGGCACTCGGCCTTGCAGCCCTTGCACTCCAGGCAGAGGTCCATCACCTCGTAGAGGCGCTTGCCGTGGAACTCCTGGGCCGGCAGCCGCCCCGACAGCACGGCGCGCAGCGCGTTGGCCCGGCCCCGGGTGGAATGCTCCTCGTCGTGCGTGGCCATGTACGAGGGGCACATCGTGCCCTCGAGCTTCTTGCGGCACACGCCCACGCCGTTGCACATCTCGACCGCCGCCGCGAAGCCGCCCTGGGACGAGAAGTCCAGCATCGTCACCGGGGACCACGTCTTGTAGCCGACGCCGTATCTTAGATTTTCGAGGATGCCGGGCGAGTCGACGATGTTGCCGGGGTTCATCCGGTTGTCGGGGTCGAAGGCGCGCTTGAGCTTGCGGAACGCCTCCATCATGGTGGGGCCGTACATCCGCTCCAGGAACGGGCTGCGGGCCCGGCCGTCGCCGTGCTCGCTGGAGATGGTGCCGCCGAACTCCACCACCAGCGCCGTGATCTCATCGGCGATGGCCCGCACCTGGTCCATCCCCCGCGGGGTCTTCAGATCGATGACGGGGCGGATGTGCAGGCAGCCGACCGAGCAGTGGCCATAGTAGGCGCCGACCGTGTCGTGCTTGGCGAAGATCTCCTTGAAGCGCGGCACGAACTGGGCCAGGTGCTGGGGCTGCACGCAGGTGTCCTCGACGAAGGCGATCGGCTTCTTGTCGCCCTTCATGCCAAGCAGCAGGCCGAGGCCGGCCTTGCGCAGGTTCCAGATGGTGCGCTGCTCGCCGGCGTCGTAGGCCGCGTGGGCGGCGTAGCCAAAGCGGTCGCGCGCGCGCCGGGCCTCCAGGGCCTCCACCTTCGACCTGGCCTCGGCCTCGTTCTCGCCGGTGTACTCGACCATCATGATGGCGGCCGGGTCGCCCTGCACCCAGCCCATCTTCCGCGCCTGCTCGATGTTGTTGCGGGCCAGGTCGAGGATGAGCTTGTCGGTCACCTCGACCGCGTAGGGCCCGGTCTCGAGGATGGCCTGCGAGGATTCGAGGGCCTCCTGCATGTCGCGGTAGTGGATGACGTTGATGGCCGTGGCCTTGGGTCGCCGCACCAGCCGCACCCTGGCCTCGAGGATGGTGAGCAGCGTGCCCTCGGAGCCCACCACCAGCCGCGCCATGCTCAGCTTGCGCGGCTCGCCGTTGCCCCCGCCCGCGTAGGAGTGCGGGCGCACGGCGATGCCGAGCAGCTCGTTGAGGTTGTAGCCGGCCACCCGCCGCCAGTGCTTGGGATAGCGCGCGCGGATCTCGCCTGCGTACGCCTCGCGGATGGCCGCCACCTCGCGGTAGATCTGCCCCTCCAGCCCGGTCACCCGCGTCTTGGCCTCGAACGCGGCCGGCGTCAGCTCGCCGAAGACGACCTCGGTGCCGTCCACCAGCAGCGCGCGGATCTCGATGACGTGATCGACCGTGAGCCCATAAGCGAGCGAGTGGGAGCCGCCTGAGTTGTTGCCCATCATGCCGCCCAGCGTCGCCCGGTTCGAGGTCGACGTGTCCGGTCCGAAGAGCAATCCCCTCGACCTGACGTGATCGTTCAGCTCGTCCTGCACGAGGCCGGGCTGCACGCGCGCCCACAGCTCGTCGGTATTGACGTCCACCACCTGGTTCATGTGCTGGGTGAAGTCGAGCACCAGCGCTCGATTGACCGTCTGGCCGGTGAGCGACGTCCCGCCGCCGCGCGGCAGCAGTGCCACCTGCTGGGCGCGCGCCACCTCGACCGCGGCGCGGACGTCGTCGGCATCGCGCGGGGTGACGACGCCGAGCGGCTCCACCTGGTACATGGAGGCGTCGGTCGAGTACAGCAGCTTGGAGGCCGGATCGAAGCGGACGCTGCCACGGACGACACGGCGCAGGGCGTGCTCGAGATCGTTCACGCGCGCCATTATACGGCCGTCAGCGGATCGTGGACGGAGGCACCTGGTGCGGGTTGAGGTACGGGCTCACCGGGCCCTGGTAGGGCCAGTAGCGCGCGGAGCCCGACACCCACGTGGCGGGCGGCACGAAACAATAGCAGGAGCCGCCCGGCGCCGCGACCGTCTGGATCGGACACCAGCCATAGTCGGTGCTACAGATGTTGGCTTGCGGACCCCCTGGGCGCGGTCGCGCGGGCGGCTGCGGTGCGAAGTTCTGGGCCGAGGCGGAGCCGGCGACGGCGAGCGTGAGCACGACGGCGATCAGCCCCCGACGCATGGTCTACTATATCCCCATGCGCCGCTCCTTCCTGCTGTTCGCCGCGCTCCTGCTGCTGGCCGGCGCCGCCGACGCGGCCCAGTCCGCGCCGGGCTTCCGGGTGACGACGCTCGACGGCACGCGCCTGGATTCCCGCGACCTGATCGGCCAGAAGATCATCGTGCTGCGCTTCCAGGCCTCGTACTGCAAGGCCTGCGTGCGCGAGTCGGCCGCCCTCTCGCAGGTGGCCGAGCGCTATCGCGACCGCGGCGTCGAGGTGGTCGCGATTCACGTGCAGGACACGACCACCGACGTCCGGCGCTTCGTGGAGACGCAGAAGCCGGCCTACGCCGTGGCGCTCGATCCCCGGCTCAACCTCGGCAACCGGTTCGGGTACCGGGGGACGCCGTACACCGTGGTGATCGACAAGAAGGGTGAGATGGTCGCGCGGGTGCACGGCGAGGGCGTGGTGCGGCGGCTGCCCCGCACGCTGGACGCGCTCCTGAAGTAAACCTCCCGCCGCGCCGCCTCTCGGGCGTGGCAT
>JBGQLG010000047.1:0-30213 GCA_041499965.1 Methylomirabilia bacterium | reverse complement strand
GGTCGGGCCGCTCGATCTTGATCTTCACGTCCAGCCGGCCCGGCCGCAGGATGGCCGGATCGATCAGGTCCTGCCGGTTGGAGGCGCCGATGACGATGACGTTGCGCAGCCCCTCGACGCCGTCGATCTCGGCGAGGAGCTGGGGCACGATGGTCGTCTCGACGTCGGACGAGATCCCGGTGCCGCGCGTGCGGAACAGGGCGTCCATCTCGTCGAAGAACACCACGACCGGGACGTCCTCGCTGGCCTTCTCCTTGGCCTTCACGAAGATCTCGCGGATCTTGCGCTCGGTCTCCCCGACGTACTTGTTCAGCAGCTCGGGCCCCTTGATGTTCAGGAAGAAGCCCTTGATCTTCTCGCCGCGCTTCTCGGAGATCTTCTCGGCGAGGTTGTTGGCCACGGCCTTGGCGATCATGGTCTTGCCGCAGCCGGGCGGGCCGTAGAGCAGCACGCCCTTGGGCGGCGTGAGCTGGTGCTCCTTGAAGTAGT
Source organism: Methylomirabilia bacterium (assembly GCA_041499965.1). GTDB lineage: Bacteria > Methylomirabilota > Methylomirabilia > Rokubacteriales > CSP1-6 > AR5. Next base: position 29,724 of record JBGQLG010000047.1, on the reverse strand, counting down.
CGGCGTAGAGGTACGGCAGCTCGACCGCGTCCTTGATGGACTCGATCTGGTCGCCGAGGCCGCCGATATCGTCGTAGCCGATGTCCGGCACTTCCTCCAGCGACAGATCTTCGACCTCGCTCTTGGGCAGCTTCTCCAGCAGGTAACCGGACTTCGCGTCCATCAAGAGGTGATCGCCCGGCTTCAGCCGCAGCAGGCGCAGCGGATCGGCGATGACGGCCACGCGGTCCTCATCCGCGCGCAGCGTGACGACGGCGCGCTCGAGATCAAGCTGCTCCTTGAGGATGACGACGTCGCCCTGCACTTCCCAGCCCGCCGCCTCGACGACGTTGAGCCCCTCGTTGAGGATCAGCTCCTGGCCAGGCTTGAGCCCGGCCACCTTGATGGCTGGATGAACGTTGACCTTCAGCTTGCGGCCGGTGGCCAGAAGATTAACGGTGCCGTCGTCGTTGGCCGAGAGGTAGACGCCATAAGAGGCCGGCGGCGCCGAGAGCTTGTCGACCTCTTCCCGGAGCGCGGTGATCTCCTCACGCGCCTGCTCGAGGGCGGCCACCAGGCGGTCCTTCTGCCCGAACGCCTGATCCGCGTCATCCCGGGAAGCCTGTCCCTGACCGATCGTTGCGGCCTTCATTGCCGTCCTCCCGGCGTCGCGGGCGCTTGATCGAGCGCTACGCTCCGACGCCATGTCAGAGTCCATGAGCAAGAGTGGCGCCATCTCCGCGCGCGCGGCAAGCGCGCATCGTGGAGCGCCTGGCTGAGAGACGGTGCGAGTGGTGGGAAGTATTCGGGCGGTGACGCGCCGAACTTATCGGTGTGACCGGCTCAAGAACTGACCGCCGCGCGGTCACCGGCCAGACCGTCGCGACTAACGGCGGTGGAAGATCTCGCACCAGCGACGATTGTCGTCGCCGCCGGCCTCGGCGCCGCCCGACAAGTACGCGGCAGCGCTGACCAGGGCGTCGTCGGGTCCACTCCGCAAGGGCGAGTGGGCCTCGCACCACAGCACGTCAAGGATCTCCTCGGTCGGGTCCGCCGCCGGCTCGCAGCCGGGGCAGTACAGCCGGGCCACCAGTGGGGTGTCGGGAGTGTATTCCGCCATGGCACGGTCCCGGATGCAAACGACGCGCCGAACCTTCAAAGTCCTTTTCTAGCAAGGGTTGGCGGGTCGAGGCGGGCCGGGGAGACGCTCCTCGCCGTAGGCAATGCGGCACGGATGCCTTGCGAAGAGGCAGAAAATGTCAGTTGCCTACCCGGGCACCGTTGACACCCCCAGGCGATGGCCGGATCATGCGGCATCTTCTCGACGAGGTGAGTCCGTGACGGCGCCCTGGGAGTATCGCGATCCGCTGGAGTCCACGCTGGCCCCCGACATCTCCTCCGTCACCCTCATGGAGCACGTGCGCACCATCGGCGCGCTCGAGCGGGAATCGGGCAGCCCGGGCGAGGCGCAGGCCTTCGACTACATCGAGCGCACGCTGAAGTCGTACGGCGTGGAGGTCGAGCGGCGCGAGATCGAGGCCTACATCAGCCTGCCGCAGGAAGCGCGCCTCGCGCTCCCAGACGGCACGGTGATCGAGGGGCTCACCCACTCGTTCTCGACCTCGGTGGAGGCCCTGGACGCCGAGGTCGTCGACGTCGGTGACGGGCGGCCCGAGGACATGCGGCGAGCGGCCGGCAAGATCGCGCTGGTGCGCGGGCTGGCCTCGCCGGGCCGGGCCTGGGCGGCGCAGCAGGCGGGCGTGATCGGGCAGATCCACGTCCTCATGGATCACCTGCACAACATGATCGTGACGACCATCTGGGGCACGCCGGCGCCGGAGACGGCCTGGCGGATTCCGGCCACGCCGTGCTTGTCGATCCTGGGCGCCGACGGCCAGACGCTGCGCGGGCGCCTGGCCGGCGGACCGCTGCGGTTGCGGATGACGACGCGCGTGCGCACCGGGTGGATGCCCATCCCTCACCTGCTGGGCGAGCTGACCGGGCGCCAGGAGGATCGCTTCCTGCTGCTCTCCGGCCACGTCGATTCCTGGCACTACGGCGCGATGGACAACGGCACCGCCAACGCGACGATGCTGGAGGTGGCGCGGCTGCTGGCCCGGCGGCGCGACGCGCTCCGGCGCGGCATCCGCTTCGCGTTCTGGTCGGGGCACTCGCACGGGCGCTACGCCGGCTCGGCCTGGTACGCCGACCACACCTGGCGCGAGCTGCACCAGCGCTGCGTCGTGCACCTCAACGTCGACTCCACCGGCGCCCGCGGGGCCACCGACTACTCGGTGCTGCACGCCACCGAGGACGCCGCGGCGTTCGCCGAGCGCGTCGTTGCCGACGTCACCGGCCAGACGAGCCGCGGGCGGCGCTTCTCGCGCGCGGGCGATCAGTCGTTCTGGGGTGCCGGGGTGCCGTCGGCCTTCATGTCGCTGTCGGGCCTCCCCAAGCAGGACACCGAGCTGTCGCGGGCGATGGAGCGGCTGGTCGGCAGCGCCGGCTTCCCGTGGTGGTGGCACACCAAGGACGACACGGTCGACAAGATCGACGCCGACGTCCTGGTGCTGGATACCAAGGTCTATCTCGCCTCGGCCCTGCGCTGGCTGAACGCGCCGGTGCTGCCGCTCGACCACGCGCGGCCGGCCCAGGCGCTGATCGCCGAGCTGGAGGCGCTGCAGGCGGCCGCCGGCACACGCTTCGACCTGGCTCCGGCCCTGGAAGCCGCGCGGGCGCTGGCCGAGCGCCTGGCCCGCGTGCGCACCGCGCTGGCGCGCGTCGAGCCGGCGTCCCCCCGGCTCGACGCGGTCAACCGCGCGCTGATGCGCCTGTCGCGCGTGCTCGTCCCCCTGGCCTACACGACCGGCGATCGGTTCACCCATGACCTGGCGCTGCCGATCCCGCCGCTGGCCGGCCTGCAGCGCGCGCGCGAGCTGGCGACGCTCGATCCCGACGGCGACGCCGTCAAGTTCGCGCGGGCCGCGCTGGTGCGCGAGCGCAATCGTGCGGTACACGCCCTCGATTCGGCGGCCTCGGTGGCCGACGAGCTACTCTCCCTCACCGTCTGAGGCGAGCCATGGCCCTCACACCTACGCGACTCGAAAGGAGCGGGCGGATGCGTGCTCTCGCCTCACGACTGTCGATCGGACTCCTCGTGCTCGGACTCACGGTCTCGCTCGTCCCCGGAGCAGACGCGCAGAAGCGCGGCGGCACGCTGACCATCGTGCGGCCGACGGACCCGGTCTCGCTCGATCCCAACCTCGAGACCACGGCGCCGGGCGCGTGGGTGTACTTCAACATGCTCGAGGGGCTGCTGACGCTGGACGAGAAGATGCAGGTCAAGCCGGCGCTGGCGTCGTCGTACGAGGTCATGTCGCCCACCAAGGTGCGCTTCAAGCTGCGACCCAACGTGAAGTTCCACGACGGCACGCCCTTCAACGCCGAGGCGGTGCGCTTCACCTTCGACCGCGCGCTCAAGGGCACGCCGCCCGCGCGCTGGGCCAGCCTGGCCGGCTCGCTCGACCACGCCGAGGTGGTCGACAACCTCACCGTCGACGTCGTCACCAAGGAGCCGTACGGCCCGATCCTCCGCACGCTGGCCATGTACTGCATGGGCATCGTGTCGCCGAGTGCCGTGGCCAAGCTGGGGCAGGACTTCAGCCGGGCCCCCGTCGGCACCGGGCCCTTCAAGTTCGTGGAGTGGAAGACCAACACCCACGTCATCATCGAGCGTCACAACGACTACTGGGGCGACAAGGCGCTCGTCGACCGCGTGATCTTCAAGGTCGTGCCGGAGGAAGGCGCCCGCATGATCGCGCTGCAGACGGGGGACGCCGACATGGTGCTGTTCCCCTCGCCCGCCCAGCTGCCGGCCCTGCGCAAGGACCCGAAGTTCGCGGTGCACGAGACCACCGGCATCCGCGTCGTCTTCGCCGGCCTGCACGCCGGGCTGCCGCCGCTGGACGACGTGCGCGTGCGGCAGGCGCTGCTCCACGCGGTCGATCGCAAGGCGATCCTCGACAACATCATGGAGGGCTCGGCGGGGCCGGCCCTCGGCGTGCTGGCGCCCGGCGTGTTCGGCTACAAGGACATGCAGCTCGACAAGCTGTACCCCTTCGACCGCGCCAAGGCCAAGGCGCTGCTGGCCCAGGCCGGCTGGATGCCCGGGCCGGACGGGATCATGGCCAAGGGTGGGCAGAAGCTGTCGCTGTCGTGGCTGGCGGCGCGCGGCCGTTACCCCAAGGACGGCGAGATCACCGAGGCCATCCAGGCCATGTTCAAGGACGTCGGCGTCGAGGCCAAGGTCCAGGTGCTGGAGTGGGCCGCCGTGTTCCAGCAGGTGCGCGCCAACCCGCTCAACCACCACATGTTCACGCTCGGGTGGGTCACCTCCAACGCGGACGCCGACTACTCGCTCTACGCGCTCTTCCACAGCAAGCAGGTGCCGCCGACCGGCTGGAACACCTCGCGCTACGTCAACGCCCGGGTCGACACCCTGGTCGAGCAGGCGCGCCGCAGCCTGAACCAGACCGAGCGTGAGAAGCTCTACGGCGAGGTGCAGGACATCCTCGCCAGGGAGATGGTGTGGATCCCGGTCTACACGACCAAGGAGATCATCGCCGCCCGCGCGGCCGTGAAGGGCTTCCAGATCCACCCGGTCGAGTACAACCTGACGCTCTCCAAGACCTGGCTCGACAAGTAGTCGCGGACAACGGGGGAGGCGGCGGATGCTGACGTTCGTCGTCCGCCGCCTCCTGCTCGCCGTGCCGGTGCTGCTCGGCGTGGTGTTCGTGGTCATGCTCACGGTCGACCTGCTGCCGGGCGACGCGGTCACCCTCATGCTGGGCGAGCACGCCACCCAGGACGCCGTGGCCAAGCTGCGCGATCACCTCGGCCTCGACAAGCCGTTCGCCGTCCGCTATCTCGACTACGTCGGCCGCGTGGCCCGCGGCGACCTCGGCCGCTCGATCCAGCAGAACCGTCCGGTCGGCGCCGAGCTGGCCGACGCGTGGCCGGCGACGCTGGAGCTCACGGTCGCCGCGCTGCTCATCGCCACCGCGGCCGGCCTCGTCGCCGGCGTCGCCTCGGCGGTATGGCCGAACTCGCTGTTCGACGCCCTGGCCCGACTGGGCTCGCTCTTCGGGCTGTCGATGCCGATCTTCTGGACGGGCCTGGTGCTGATCGTCGTGTTCTCGCTGTGGCTCAACTGGCTGCCGGTGGGCGGGGCCGGCTCGCTGCGCCACCTGGTACTGCCCGCCGTCACGCTGGCCATGCCCTCGGTGGCGATGATCGCGCGCATGACGCGCTCGGCCGTGCTCGACGTGCTGCACGAGGACTACGTGCGCACCGCGCGGGCCAAGGGCGTGGCCGAGCGCTGGGTGCTCGGCCGCCACGCGCTCCGCAACGCCTTCATCCCGATCCTCACCCTGCTGGGTCTGCAGTCGGGCCAGCTCATGGGCGGCGCCGTGCTGACCGAGACGGTCTTCGCGTGGCCCGGCCTCGGCCGGCTCATGGTCAAGGCCATCTTCGCGCGCGACTACGTGCTGCTGCAGGGCGCCGTGCTGGTCTTCGCCCTGGCCTTCGTCATCGTGAACCTGCTCGTCGATCTGTCCTACGGGCTGCTCGACCCGCGCATCGGGCGCCAGGGCTGACGCCGGTGGACGCGTGGTCACGGTTCCGGCGCAACCGCCTGGCCCTCGTAGGGCTGGCGCTGGTGATCGTGCTGGCGGCGAGCGCCGCGCTGGCCCCCTGGGTGGCACCCTACGATCCCGCGCGCCAGAGCCTCATCGAGAAGCGAACCAAGCCCGGCGCCAAGTACCTGCTCGGCGCCGACGAGTTTGGCCGCGACATCCTCTCGCGCGTCATCTACGGCTCGCGGATCGCGCTGCTGGTGGGACTGCTGTCGGCGGTCATCGCCGTCGGCGGCGGCCTGCTGCTGGGGACGGTCGCGGGCTTCGTCGGCGGCTGGGTCGACGCCGTGATGATGCGCGGCGTCGAGATCCTGCTGGCCTTCCCCTACCTGCTGCTGGCGCTGGCCATCGTGGCCGCGCTCGGCAACGGCGCGCTGAACACGACGATCGCCGTGGGCATCTGGGGCATGCCCGGCGTGACCCGCATCGTCCGCGGCTCCGTGCTGGCGCTGCGCGAGGCGGAGTACGTCGGCGCCGCCCGCGCGCTGGGGGCACCGGCCGAGGCGCTGCTGCGCCGCCACATCCTGCCCAACGTCGTCCCCGGCCTGGTCGTCTACGCCACACTGTTCATGGCCAACGCGATCCTGCTCGAGGCCGCGCTGTCCTTCCTGGGGCTGGGCGTGCAGCCGCCGACCGCCTCGTGGGGGCTGATGGTGTCGACCGGCCGCGACGTGCTGCTGGTGGCGCCCCACGTCGCGACCGTTCCGGGCCTGGCGATCATGGTCGCGGTGCTGGCGTTCAACCTCGTCGGCGACGGTCTGCGCGATGCGCTTGACCCGCGGCTGCGCGGCAGCGCGTGACACACGAGCGGTCTCCAACCGTGTTCGCCGGATCCCGGCGGACCAAGGACAGGGGTGCATGAGGAACGTCGTGCTCGGACTCGTCGTGGGATTGGTGTTCGTCGTGGCGCTCGCCGGCGGGGCCTCGGCCCAGCTTCAGGCCGACGTGGCCAAGCAGCTTCGCGTCGAATGGGGACCGTCGACCGAGACGTGGACGCGGCCGCGTCTCGTGGGCCACGTCTACAACGACTCGACGTATCGCATCGGCAGCGTCCGCCTCCGGCTCGAGATTCTGGACACGTCGAACCAGGTGATCGGCGAAAAGCTGGCGTGGATCTACATCGACGTGCCGGCGCGGAGCCGCGCCTACTTCGCGGTGCCCCGGCCGCCCGGCGCCGAGGGATTCCGGGTCACGGTCGAGTCCTTCGTCCTCATCGCCCGGGAGCGGCTGGAGGAGACGCCCTAGCCTAGGCCGGTGAGAACATCGGCACCGGCGGCCCGTCCTCGGTCGGCTTGAAGTTCACCCGCACGGCCTGGCCGATGCGGATGGCGTCGAGATCGCAGTCGACGATGTTGGTCATCATCGTCGGCCCCTCGGCCAGCGTGACGTAGGCGATCGCGTAGGGGATGGGCGCGCGGCGGAAGACGCTGTAGGAATAGACCGTCCCCCGCCCCGACGCCTCCGTCCACTCGGTGCGGTCGCTGCCGCAGAACGGGCAGAGCGCCCGCGGGTAGTGATGGAGCTCGCCGCACGCGGTGCAGCGCTTGATCAGCAGCGTGCCCCGGGCGGCGGCGTCCCAGAACGCCTGCGTCTCCGGATTGGTCGGCGGCCCCGGGATCGTGCGCTCCTGGCCGGCCATCTCACTCCCTCCCCATGATCAGCGTGGCGCTGCCGTGGCGGGTGGCGAGCGAGCCGCCGGTGCCGTGGGCGAGCGCGACGTCGCAGTCCTTCACCTGCACCTTGGGATGGGCCTCGCCGCGCAGCTGGCGCACGGCCTCGACCACCTTGGTGAGCCCGCCGCGGTTGGCCGGGTGGTTGTTGCAGAGCCCGCCGCCGTCGGTGTTGAACGGCAGCCGCCCCACGCCGGAGATCAGGTTGCCGTCGGCCACGAGCTTGCCACCCTGCCCCTTCGGCGCGAAGCCGAGGTCTTCCAGGGTGATGAGCACGGTGATCGTGAAGCTGTCGTAGATCGACACGTACTTGACGTCGGCGGGTCTGACGCCGGCCTCGGCGAACGCGGCCGGGCCCGACCACGTCGCCCCCGTGTAGGTGAGGTCGACCTTGCCGCCCATCTGGTGCTTCACCGCCTCGCCGGCGCCGAGCAGCGGCACCCGGGGGCGCGTGAGGCTCTTCGCGATCTCCGGCTTCGTCACCACGATGGCGCCGCCGCCGTCGGTGATGACGCAGCAGTCCAGGCGATGCAGCGGGTCGGCGATGATCGGCGAGTCGACGACCTCCTGGACGGTGACGACCTCGCGCAGCAGCGCGTGCGGATTGTGCTGGGCGTGCTGCGACGCGGCCACCTTGATCCAGGCGAGCTGGGCGCTGGTGGTGCCGAACTGGTGCATGTGGCGCATGGCCGCCATCGCGTACTGGTTGACCACCGTGGGGCCAAACGGGTACTCGAACGCCACGTCGGGCGCGGCGGCTCCGTAGCTGCGCGGCGCCGTGCCGGTGGCCATGCCCTCGGCGCGCGGCCGCCCGGCCAGCGTGATCAGCGCCACGTTGCACTTGCCGGCCGCGATGGCCTCCGCCGCGTGAGCGACGTGGATGACGTAGGACGAGCCGCCCGTCTCCGTGGTGTCGATGTGCCGCAGCTTCAGCCCCATGTAGTCGGCCATCGACAGCCCGCCCAGCCCCGGCGCGTCGCCTGCGCAGAAGTAGCCGTCGACGTCGGCGCGCGTGAGCCCGGCGTCCTCCAGCGCGCCCCTGGCCGACTCCGCGTGGAGCTGAGCCAGCGACTGGGTGTCCGCCTTGCGCGTGGGATGCTCGAAGACGCCCGCGATGTAGGCCTTGCCCTTGATGCTCACAGGTCCTCCGGGTTCAGGTTCGGGGTGAGCTGAGCGGCAGGAACGCGCGGCCCGCCGAGGTGCCGCCGTTGACGGCCAGGATCTCGCCCGTCATGTACTCGGCGTAGGGCGAGGCCAGGAACAGCGCAGCGTGGGCGATGTCGTCCGGCACGCCGGCCCGACCCCACGGGATCTGCTTCGTCAGCGCCGCCACGTACTCCGGACTCACCGGCGAGGCCTCGCTGTTCACGGTGATGAGGCCGGGCGCGATGCAGTTCACGTTGATGTGCTGGCCGGCCAGCTCCAGCGCCAGCACCTTGGTGAACATGACGACCGCCGCCTTGGAGGCGCAGTAGTGGGAGGCGCCCACCCGCCCGCTGTTGTAGGCGCCCGAGGAGATCGTGATGATCTTCCCCGCCGTCTGGCTCGCCGTCATCCGCCGGGCCGCGGCCTGGCAGGTCAGGAACACGCCGCGGACGTTGGTCTCCATCACCCGGTCCCACTCCTCGACGCTCATCTCGAGGACGGGCGAGTTCGGATAGATCCCGGCGTTGGCCACGGCGATGGTGACCGGGCCCAGCGCCTTCTCGGCGGCCTCGACGAAGCGCGCCACGCCGCCGGCGTCGCGCACGTCGACGACCTGCGCGAACGTGCCGGCGCCCAGCGCCGCCGCCGTGGTCCCGAGCGGCGCCTGGCGGGCATCGCCCAGCGCCACCCGGGCGCCCGCCGCGTGAAACGCGCGCGCGATGGCCTGGCCGATGCCGGCGGCGGCGCCGGTGACGAGCGCCACCTGGCCGCTGAAGTCGAAGCTCAGCGCTGCTTGTCGTGCCACCGCGCGACCTCCTCACAGGTGGTGAACCAGACGCCCGGCTGGCGCCGCATGTACCGGACGAGGTCCTCGATGAGCTGCACCCGCGAGGCCCGCCCGCTGACGAACGGATGGCAGGTCAGCACGAAGCAGCCGTTCTCCTTGTGCATGGCGACAAACTCCTTGCTCCACATCTGCAGCACCCGGCCGGGATCGGCGATGGCGTTGGTGGCCCCGTAGACGTGGCGGAACAGCGGCGCGTCGTCCATGATCCACTGCACCGGGACCTCGGTGAGCGGTCCCACCGGCGTGTCGAGCTCGTACGGCACGTCGTTGCCCATCAGCGAGCTGTCGTAGCTGAAGCCGTGCCGCTTGAGCAGCGCCGGCGTCCAGGTGTTGACGTCCCACGAGGGCGAGCGGTAGCCGGCCGGGCGCACGCCCAGCTGATCCTTCAGGATCGCCAGCTGCTGCTGCATGATCGCGGTCTCCTGCGCCTCGTCCAGGAACGACACCGCCTCGTGCATGTTGCCGTGGGCGCCGATCTCGTGGCCGGCGTCGCGGATGCGCTGGCTCGGGCCCAGGTGATTGACCACCGTCCAGCCGGGGATGAAGAACGTCGCCCGCAGCTTGAGCCGATCGAGCAGCCTGAGGATCCGGTCCACGCCCACGCGGGGGCCGAAGCGGCGCTCCTCCAGGTCGGCCAGGCTGCGCCTGGCCTTCTCGGGCTCGCGGAAGAGGAAGCCGGATTCGGCGTCGAAGTCGAACGACAGGACGGCCGCGGATCGCTTGCCCTTCGGCCACGTGTAGCGCATCAGCTCGCGACCGCGGGCCGCAGCCGTTCGGCGATGACGTCGATCGTCTGCAGAATCGCCGGGTAGGTCGAGTAGGAGACCTCCAGCGCGATGTGCTCACAGCCGGCCGCCTGAAAGCCGCGCAGCTCCTCCACGATCTTATCCACCGGACCGCCGATCACGTGACGCCCGCGGCCCCGGATGAGCTCCATGTCCACCGCGGGGCGGTGCACGCCGTCGATCACGATCGGGATGCGCAGGGACAGCGCGGGCTCGCCGTCCCGCCCGGCCTCACGCCAGAAGCGGCGAACGGTCTCCACGCCCTGCCGGAAGGCGTCCACGCCGGTACCCGTCGAGTGCCAGCCGTCGCCCAGGCGGGCCACGCGCCGCAGCGCGGCCTCGCTGTTGCCGCCCACGTAGATCGGGGGCCGCGGCTTCTGCAGCGGCATCGGCGAGAAGGTCACGTCGCGCAGGCGGTGGCGCTTCGTCTCGATCTGAGGGTGCTCGTGCGTCCACAGCGTCCGGAACAGCTCCAGCGCCTCCTCGCTGCGGCTCACGCGCTCCTTGAACGGCACGCCGAGCGCGTCGAACTCGCCCTCCAGCCAGCCGATCGCCGCGCCGACCAGGAGCCGCCCGCCCGACAGCACGTCCACGCTGGCCAGCAGCTTGGCCACCGGAATGGGCGAGCGGTACGGCAGGATGACGACGCTGGTGCCGAGCGCGATGCGGCTGGTGACCCCGGCCAGCCACGGCAGGACGGCCAGCGGGTCGAGCATGTCCTCGCGGTAAATGATCTGGGTCGCGCTGGGGATGACGACGTGGTCGGTGACCCACACCGAGTCGAGCCCGCGCGACTCCGCGTGGCGCGCGACCTCGAGCATGCGGGGCACTTCGATCGGGCGGCCGTAGTGGGGCAGGCAGACGCCGAGCTTCATGGCCCGGCAGCGTATACTCCCCCGCCGCTCAGGGCAACCGGCGGGGGGGCGCGATCAGCTCACCGTGCTCCGGAGCTCGCGGATGGCCGCGGGCGGCATCACGCGCAGCACCTCGTCCAGCGTCGTGCGCCCCTCGCGCAGCTTGGCGAGCGCGTCGGTCGCCATCGAATAGGTGTTCTTGCGGGCGGAGGTGGCCACCGTCTCGAACGGCGCTCCCTGATTGATGAGGAGAACTTCATCCGGCCCCGGTGTCCACAGCTCCGTGATGGCCACGCGGCGCTTGTAGCCCGTGTGATGGCAGGTCGCGCAACCGGTCCCGTGATACCACGTGACGTCGCTCGGCACCACGTCGAACGCCCGCTCCAGCACACCGGCCGCCGGCGTGTACGCCTGCTTGCAGTTCCAGCAGATCTCGCGGACCAGTCGCTGGGCGACCACCGCCAGCAGCGAGGAGGTGCAGACCGTGTTGTCCACCCCCAGGTCCTTCAAGCGGGTGATCGCGCCGAGCGCGTCGTTGGTGTGCAGCGTGCTCAGCACGAGGTGCCCGGTCTGGGCGGCGCGGAACGCCAACTCGGCCGTCTCCGAGTCGCGGATCTCGCCGATCATGATCACTTCCGGGTCGTGCCGCATGAACGAGCGCACGTACTGCGCAAAGGTGTTCCCCACGCGATCGTCGACTTCGTGCTGGCAGAGGGAGGGGCACACGTACTCGATCGGGTCCTCGGCAGTGACGATCTTGATCTCCGGCCGATACACGGACTTCATGATCGCGAACAGGGTCGTGCTCTTGCCGGAGCCGGTCGGTCCGGTGACGAGGATGATGCCGGCCGAGGACTGGATGTGCTGCTGCAGCCGCTCGCTGACCGGCGCCGCCAGCTTCAGGGACGCGACCGAGTCGGGAGCGCCGCGCGGGTCGAGGATCCGGATCACCGCGTTCTCGCCGTAGTAGCTGGGGATGACCGAGACGCGAAAGTCCATGGGGACCACCCGGCCGTCGGTCTCGACCTTGGCCCGAAAGCTGCCGTCCTGCGGCCGCCGGCGCTCGGAGATGTCGAGCGTCGCCAGGATCTTGATGCGCGACAGCACCTCGGTCCGCTGGGCGCCGAGGTCGTCCCCGAGGGTGCCCAGGTTGAAGTGCTGGAGCATGCCGTCGATGCGGAAGCGCACCTGCAGCCGGCTGCCGATCGTCTCCAGGTGAATGTCGGACGAGCCGCGATCGATGGCGACCCGCAGCAGCTTGCGGACGATCTCGTCGGCGCTGTCCATCTCACGCAGCGACGAGGTCTCGTAGCGGTCCTCGTCGGCGTCCACGCCGATGACGTCCAGGTGGGCGCCGCTGTGCAGGTTCGGGGTGACCTCCACCCGATACAGGCGCTCCAGCGCGCGGGTGATGTGGGCCGACGTGGAGGTGATGACCTCGATCTTGAGGCCGGTGCTGCGCTGCAGATCGTCGACGAGCCTCGTCTGGGTCGGGTCGTCCATGGCCAGCACGAGGAGATTGCCCACGCGCGCCACCGGGACCGCCCGGTGCTTCACCGCGAACTTCTCGTTGACGAGGTTGCGCAAGCCCGGGTCGAGGATCATCGCATCGAGGCTGAAGAACTGGATGTGCAGCTGGCGGCAGAGCGCCTGCCGCAGGCGCTCCTCCGAGGTGTACCCGAGCCGGAGCATGACCTCGCCGAGCGCCTGGCCCGTGCGCCGCTGCTCGGCCAGCGCGGTCTCGAGCTGGATCGGATCGATCTCGCCGGTCTTCAGCAGGATGTCGCCCAGCTTGCTGCTGCGCCGGTGACGCTCGAGCACCGACAGGAGCTGATCCCGGGTGACGATCTTCTGCGCGATGAGAATGTGCCCGAGCGGCGCGTAGCCCTCGGGCGTGCGCTGCACGCGCAGCGCTTCCTCCAGCTGCGCAGGCGTCACCAGGCCCTCGGCCATCAGGAGCTCGCCCAGGCGCAGCGTGACCTCCGGCTCGTAGGACTTGTCGGTTTCGATGTCGATGACGGCAGTTTTCATGGGCGACGCAGAGCGGCAAACGTGATGCCACACCCGGTCGCGCGCCAAGGTCCTCACAAATCAGCATTTCGGGCGTCGCCGGGACCGCGAAACATCACGCATCCGAGTGAAATACTTTCGCGCGGTCAGAAATCACCCGGGCCCTGGCACCCAGGGCGCGCCCTTGACGGTCTTCGCGCAGCAGCGCACTATCTGCGGTCAACCGAGAGGAGGCAACACCCATGACCGTGTCCCGCCGTGATTTCTTGAAAGCGTCGGCGATCGTCGCCGGCGGCCCCTGGCTCGCCCTGAGGCCGGACGCGGCGGTCGCCGCCGATCCGCCCAAGAAGGGTGGCACCCTGCGCGTGGGCTTCTACATCGAGGCGGCCACGATGGATCCGCACCTGTCGGGCAGCAAGATCGACCGGCAGGTCTATCACAACATCTACGAGCCGCTGGTGACGCTCGACACGAAGCTCGGCATCAAGCCCGGCCTGGCCGAGTCGTGGACCCAGCCGGACGCCAAGACCCTGGTGTTCAAGCTTCGCCGCGGGGTGAAGTTCCACGATGGGACCGACTTCAACGCCGAGGCGGCGAAGTTCAACTTCGAGCGGATGAAGACCGAGCCCAAGTCGGTCCGCAAGGGCGAGGTCGCCAACATCGACACCGTCGAGGTCGTCGACTCCCACACGCTCAAGGTGAACCTCAAGAAGCCGGACGCCGCCCTGCTGGCCACGCTGACCGACCGCGCCGGCATGATGGTCTCGCCCAAGGTCGTCCAGGAGCGCGGCGTCGAGCTGGGCCGCAACGCCAAGGGCGCCGGCACCGGGCCCTTCGAGTTCGTGGAGTGGGTCAAGGACTCGCACCTCGTGATCAAGCGCAACGACGCCTACTGGAACAAGCAGGGCGGTCCCTATCTCGAGCGCGTCCGCTACCGGCCGATCCCCGACGACGTGGTCAAGCTGCAGAGTCTGCAGTCGGGCGAGATCGACGTGATGGACTACGTCCAGCCGCGCGACGTCGCCGCCGTCAAGGCCGACAAGAACCTGGTCGTCGTCGACGTGCCCTCGCTGGCCGACTTCGCCTACCAGCTCAACACGACGCGGCCGCCCTTCAACAGCAAGCCGCTCCGGCAGGCTGTCGCTTACGCACTCGACCTCGAGCAGATCGTCAAGGGCGTGTGGCTCAACGTCGGCGTCCCGGCCAACGGGCCTATCCCGCCCACGAGCTGGGCGTACGACAAGTCGATCCCGCCGATCAAGCGCGACCTCGCCCGCGCGAAGGCCAAGCTGGCCGAGGGCGGCCAGCCCGGCGGGTTCACGTTCACGCTGACGACGAACAACATTCCCATCAACATCCAGGAGGCCGAGGTGATGCAGGCCCAGCTGGCCGAGGCCGGCATCACCGCCAAGGTCAAGCTGGTCGACTCCGCCACGCTCATCTCCGACGGCAACACCAAGAGCTTCGAGATGGTCAGCTTTCAGTGGAGCGGCCGCCCCGATCCCGACGGCAACACCTACCAGTTCCTGCGCACCACGCCGGGGACCTCGTTCAACTGGTCGGGCATCTCCCACCCTCAGATCGACGCGCTGCTCGACCGCACCCGCGAGCTGTCCAATCAGGCCGAGCGGCGCAAGCTGTACAGCGAGCTGACGAAGCTGCTGCAGGACGAGCTGCCGATGATCTTCATCGTGCATCCCATCGAGCCCAAGGCCTTCAGCCCGCGCGTGCAGAACTACGAGGCGATCCCTGACGGGATGATGCGGTTCAAGGACGTCTGGCTGAGATAGGGCTTGGCGCGCCTCGTCCTGCACCGGCTGGCCGCCACGATCCCCGTCCTGCTGCTGGTCACGGCCGGTGTGTTCGCACTGCTGCACCTGACGCCCGGCGATCCGATCGACGCGATGATGGCGGAGTCGGCCGACGCCGCCGCCAAGGCCAGCCTCCGGACCGAGCTGGGGCTGGACCGTCCCCTCCCCGTGCAGTACCTCGCGTGGATGGGCCGGCTGCTGCGCGGCGACCTCGGCCGCTCGATCCGCAACGGCGAGCCGGTCGTCGAGAACGTGAGTCGCCGCATCCGCCCCAGCCTGCAGCTCGCCCTGCTGGCCATGACCCTCTCGCTGCTCATCGCCTTCCCGGTCGGCATCGTCTCCGCCGTCCGGCGCAACACGTCGTTCGACCGCGCCGGCACCACGTTCGCGCTGTTCGGCATCTGCATGCCGAACTTCCTGCTGGCCCTGCTGCTCATCTTCCTGTTCGGCGTCACCCTGCGCTGGCTGCCGATCTCCGGCTACGTGGATCCCGCCGAGGAGCTGGTGGACGGCCTGCGCTCGCTGGCCCTGCCCGCGGTCACGCTGGGGCTGGCGCTGGCCGCCGTGGTCACGCGCACGCTGCGCTCCAGCATGCTGGAGGCGCTGACCGAGGACTACGTGCGCACCGCGCGGGCCAAGGGGCTGTCGGAGTGGCGCGTGATGCGCGGCCACGTCCTGCGCAACGCGCTGATCCCGGTCGTCACCGTGCTCGGCCTGCAGCTCGGCACGCTGATCGGCGGCGCCGTCATCACCGAGTACGTGTTCGCGCTGCCCGGCGTCGGCCGCCTGGTCGTCGACGCCGTCTTCGCGCGCGACTACCCGCTCGTGCAGGGCGTGGTGCTGCTCATCGCCGTCGGCTTCATCGCCAGCAACCTCGTCGTCGACCTGCTCTATGGCCTCATCGACCCGCGCCTCCGTCGCTGACCGCCGCTGGACGGTGCTGCGGCGCGCGGCGCGCACCCGGCTGGCGCCGTTCGGCGCCGCCGTGCTGCTGGTGGCGGTGGTCGCCGCGCTGGCCGCGCCGCTGGTGGCGCCGCACGACCCACTGCGGCAGAACCTCGGCGACGCCCTGGCCCGGCCGGGCCGCGCCCACTGGCTCGGCACCGACAACGTCGGCCGCGACGTGCTTTCTCGCGTGATCTGGGGCACCCGGGTGTCGCTCGTGGCCGGCTTCATCTCCGTGGCCATCGCCGCGCTGGCCGGCGGCCTGCTCGGCGTGGTGGCCGGCTACGTCGGCGGCCGCGTGGACGGCCTGGTGATGCGGCTGATGGACGCCGTGCTGTCGTTCCCGCCGCTGGTGCTGGCCCTCGCACTGGGCGCGGTGCTGGGCGCCGGGCTCACCGGCGTCCTCATCGCGCTCGGCGTCGTCTACACGCCCACGTTCGCGCGGCTCATGCGCGGCCAGGTGCTGGCCGTCAAGGCCCGCGACTACGTCGACGCGGCCCGCGCGCTCGGCGCCTCCGGCTGGCGCATCGCCTGCCGTCACGTGCTGCCCAACGCGGCGACGCCGATCGTCGTGCAGGCCTCGCTCAGCGTCGCCTTCGCCATCCTGGCCGAGGCCTCGCTGTCCTTCCTCGGCCTCGGCATCCAGCCGCCCGCGGCCTCGTGGGGCAGCATGATCAACGCCGGCCGCGGCTACCTGCAGCAGGCGCCGTGGATCGTCTTCGGTCCGGGTGCGGCGCTGTTCGTCACCGTCGTCGGCCTGAACTTCGTCGGCGACGCCGTTCGCGACGCGCTCGACCCTCGCGCCCGGAGCTGACCGCCGCACCTGCGTAAAGCGGGGGCACCGCGGCACACGGTGCCGAAGCGGGCGGCACGGGCTGCGGCGCTCCCCCAGCACCGTCACCGTCGGAATGCGCCGTAACCTGTTGCCTCACAAGGCCGATGACGCACCGCGGCGAACCTGGCACGCTCGCTGCTAGATAGCGGGTCGCGGGCCAGCGCCGGCCCCGGTGAGCAGAGCGCCGTTGCTTGGCAACGGCGCTCTTTGCTTTTCCGCAGACGCAGAACGCAGGCGCAGTGACAGACATCGTGAAAGAGAGGAACAGATGCTCAGTGATCTCGTGGGACTCATCATCAGCGTGTCGCCCATCCTCGGCTTGCTGCTGTGGCGCGAGCAGGCCGACCGGCGACAGCGCGCCGCCGCCATCGTCCGCGCCGACGTCCACGCCGGCGCCACGCGCGCGCTCGAGGGAGAGTCGCTGCTGGCGATCAACGTGAACGCGCCCACGGCCTGGTGGCCGGGCCGCGTGCGGCTGTCCACCCCGACGGGCTACGAGCCGCTCATCGGACGCGCGTTCCAGACGGTGCTGGAGCGGGTGCCGGCCGGCTACGAGGTCGTGATCCACTGCGGTGGCAACTCGTGAGCGCGCGGCTGCTCGCGGTCATCACGCCGGGCGAGGAGGCGACGGCGCTCTCCAGCTTGACCGGGCTCGTCACGATCGCGCGGGCGGCGCAGGCCGACGTCCGCCTCGCCTACTTCCGGGACCTGCCGCCCGCGCGCGTCGACCGTCACGACCGCCTGGTGGCGGACACCGACGCCGAGATGGCGCGGATCGCGTCCGCGGCCACCCAGGCCCTCGGCAGCGCGACGCGGGTGTTCGACGACGTTGCCGTGGAGACCGTGGTGCGGTTCGGGCGGCCGCGTCGCGAGGTGGCGTTGGAGGCCGAGGCCTATCAGCCGCGGATCATCGTGCTCTTCTCGGCCACCCGCGGCCTGCTCTCGCGGCTGCGCGGCTGGGCGCTCCGGCGCCGGCTGGCCCGCCAGCGCGGCGCGCAAGTCCTCGTGCTCCGGGCGACGCCGCGCTCTGTCGGGCGGCGCGCGGCGGCCGTGGAGCCTGCGCTCACACCGCCGGCACGCCTCCCAGCACGTCGCGACTGAGGTCGGCGTGCTTGGCCCAGCCGCGGCGCAGCTCGGCCGTGGCCTCGATCCAGTTGGCGGTGTCGGGTAGCACGACGCCGCCCGAGCGGACGGCGTACACCTCGGGGTTATCGACGCCGGCCGGCGCCTGGCCGCGGTCGCGCAGCGCCTTGGCGGCGTCGATCAGCCGCTTGCGCGTGCGGATGACCATCTGGTCGCTGGTGCCCAGCCGCTCCTGCGTGCGGTCGTAGATCGCCCCCATGCTCTCGGTGGCGGCCTGGTCCTGCAGGAAGATGCTGCCGATGCCCGTGTAGCTGGCGGTCTTCTGCAGCTCGCGGTCGATGAGATAGTCGTTGGCGGCGTTGGCCACGGCCCGGAAGCGGCCGTACCAGTCCGTGGTGTTGGGCAGCGTCTCCACCGGCGCGACGGTCTGGCGTCCCACCTTGGCGGTGCCGCGCGGCAGGCGGCCGATGGTGAGCGCCAGCGTGTGCTCGTCGTCCATCGGGATCCAGGCCCGCGCGCGCACCTCCAGCCCCAGCACGCCCGTCGGCACCATCGCCCAGAACGGGAACAGGAAGTTGGCGATGCGCCAGTAGTTCGTGCCCGGCTCGGCTGGACGGCAGGCGCCGTACATCACGCCCGAGTCGGTGTCGACGACCTCGTAGGTCGGCGCCCGCCGGCTCAGCGCGTAGCGCGCCCACGTGTCGGGCGGCGCGTCGTCGGCCTGCATGCCGCCCAGGTGCAGGAACACCGTATGGCCGGTGTCGATGTCACCCTCCAGCGCCTGCACCCAGTTGCACTCGCGCTGGTAGATCTGGATGCCGCTCTCGGGGCCCATGTTGGCTTCGAGCTCGGGCAGCGGCGGCGGCGTGGCCCGCGGGCCGAGGTAGGCCCAGACCAGCCCGCCGCGCTCCACGCAGGGATAGGCGACCGCGCGGACCTTGTGCTTGAAGTCGCTCTCGGCCGGCTCGCTCGGCATGTCCACGCAGCGCCCGGTCACGTCGAACTTCCAGCCGTGGTAGACGCAGCGCAGCCCCTCGTCCTCGTTGCGGCCGTAGAACAGGCTGGTGCCGCGGTGCGGGCAGTGGTTCTGGATCAGCCCCACACGGTTGGAGGCGGTCCGGAACGCGATGAGGTTCTCGCCGAGCAGGCGAATGCGCAGCGGCGCCCCCTGCCGCTCGGGCAGCTCGCTCGACAGCGCAGCCGGCACCCAGTACTGGCGCATGAGGGTGCCCATCGGCGTCCCCGGCCCCACCCGGCACAGCAGCTCGTTGTCCTCGCGGCTCAGCATGGCGGTCCCCTCCAGGAGCAGACCGTATCACGCGCCGAGGGCGGTATCATACCGGCGGAGAACGGCCATGCTGAGCGCCGAGGACAACACCACTCTCACTCGCGTGGGGCGCGGCACGCCGATGGGCGAGCTGATGCGCCGCTACTGGCAGCCGATCGCCGCGGTGGCCCAGCTGGACGAGCGGCCGACGCTGGCGGTCCGGCTCCTGGGCGAGGATCTCGTCCTCTACAGGGACGCCCAGGGGCGTTACGGCCTGCTCGACCGCCACTGCGCGCACCGCCGGGCCGATCTCTCCTACGGCAGCGTCGAGGCGTGCGGGCTGCGCTGCCATTACCACGGCTGGCTCTTCGATGGCACCGGCGCCTGCCTGGAGCAGCCGTTCGAGGAGGTCGCCCGGCCCGAGGCGCGCTTCAAGGACAAGATCCGGCTCGCCGCCTATCCCGTCGAGGCCAAGGGCGGGTTGCTGTGGGCGTATCTCGGCCCCGCCCCGGCGCCGCTCGTGCCCGACTGGGACCTGTTCCACCAGCGCGGCTACAAGCAGATCGTCTTCTCCGAGATCCCCTGCAACTGGTTCCAGGGCCAGGAGAACTCGATCGATCCGATCCACTTCGAGTGGCTGCACTCCAACTGGTCGGCCGCCCAGCGCGGCGACGCCGCCCGCGCGCCCCGCCACCTCAAGATCGCCTTCGAGGAGTTCGAGTGGGGTTTCACCTACCGGCGCGTGCGCGAGGACACCACGGAGAACGACGCGCTGTGGACGGTCGGGCGCGTGTGCTTGTGGCCGAACTGCCTGTACACCGGCAAGTTCGAGTGGCGCGTGCCGATCGACGACGAGCGCACGCTGCACGTGGCGTGGTTCAACGACCCCGTCCCCGGCGCGGCGCCATTCGAGCAGCCGCGCATTCCCTACTGGCACGGCCCGATCCAGGACCCGGCGACGGGACGCTTCATCACGAGCCACATCATGAACCAGGACTTCGTCGCCTGGATCGGCCAGGGCGCCGTCGCCGATCGAACGAAAGAACACCTGGGCGAGAGCGATCGCGGCGTCATCCTGCTGCGCCGGCGCATGCTGGAGGAAGCCGGCATCGTGGCGCGCGGCGGCGATCCCAAGGCCGTCATCCGCGATGCCGCCAAGAACCGGCGGTTGGAGCTGCCGACCATCCGGGAGGGACTGGGCGCCCCGCAGCGGCCCCCCGATGCCCCGCGCCCGATGGTCTTCCACGCCGGGCAGCCGAGGGAGATCGTCGAGGAGATGCGGCGCATCTGGGCCGCGCGAGCCGGGGCGTAGGTCGCTGAGGCGGCGCCGGCTCGGCCTCCTCGCCGCCGTGGTCGTGCTCGTGCTGGCGCCGGCCACGCACGCGCAGATTCCCCTCGAGCTACGCTTCGACGGTCAGCCGGTCGATCCCACCTCCCCGCCCGACTTCAGCTGCTTCAGCGCGACGCAGAATCGGTGGGTCGGCTGCGGGCTCAAGAAGGCCGACGGCCCCGGGGCCTGGTCGATGGAGAGGCCCGCGCCCGGCCGCTACCGGATGCACGTCAGCGTCGACGAGAACCCGGCCAATCCCCGCCGCTACCCGGGCGACTACGAAGCGCAGCTCTGGTTCGAGGTCACCGACCGCGCGCCGGAGCGGCTCGTCGTCGACCTGCCGCGACTCATCCACCTCGTCCGTCCGGGGGACAATGGACGCTCGCTCGAGGGCATGCTGCGAAGCTGCACGACGCAGCCGCGCTTCGACACGCCCCGCTACGCCTGGAGCCCCGCCGCCGACGTGCCGTTCGCGTGGGATCCGATCGTCGCCGGCGCCGACTATCGCTACACCGTGGTGGCCGCGCCGTGCGCGCCGGGCGGCCCGCGCCGAGAAATCCTGGGTGCCCGGACGGGCGCCACGGCGATCACGCTTACCTTGCCGCCGAGCGCCGCCGGCGAGCACTACGTCTTCCGCGTCGAGGCGTGGAGGGACGGCCGACTGGTCGGCGACCTCTACACCCACGACAGCGGCGCGCACTCCTGGAACTATCGCTTCCAGGTCGTGGACGCGAGCCTCCCGCGCTGGGCCTACGTGGCGGCCGCCGCCGGCGGCCTGCTCCTGGTGCTCGGCGTGAGCCGCTTCCTCGGCGGCGTCGAGGCCGCGCGCCGGCGCCGGCGGCTTCTGTGGCTCGTCGGCAGCACGCTGGCCGCGATCGCGATCGGCGCCGTCGCGGTCAGCAGCTACCAGCACGGGCAGGAGCATGAGCGACGGCGGGTCGAGGCGGAGAAGGTGGCGGCCGAGGCCGCGCGCCAGGCGCGCCAGCGCGAGTTCGTCGCCGCCTTCGCCTCGGCGGCGCCGCGGCCGGCGTGGTGGGGCGAGGTGCCGACGCCCTATCGCGTCGATAACGTGGGCGACCTGCTCTCCGCCTGGCAAGGCTACCCGCACACGCCGGAGGGCGAGCGCCAGTTCTTCAAGGCCGCCTACCAGGGGATCGTCGATCATCCGGACGACGAGCACGTGGTCGCCTCTGCCATCGACCTGCTGTACTGGGTCGAGCGCGACTATCCCCACCGGCTGCCGCTGGCGCGCTTTGGCTACGAGCGCTACTTCCGCCACGACCGGCGCATCGACAACTGCGTCAACTGCATGGTGGGCGACACCACCCAGTCGCTGGCGCTGAACCTGGGCATGCTGTATCTGGAGGCCGGCCGCCCCGACGAGGCGCTGCGGGTCGGCCGGCGGCTGATCGACGAGCGCGGCCGCGAGGTCAGCCCCTACAAGCTGGCCGAGACCTGGAGCCAGCTGGCCTGGGCCCACTGGCGCAAGGGGGAGCGCGACGAGGCGCGGCGCGTCGTGCAGGAGGGGATCGAGCGGTACGGCGCGACTGTCCGCGGCGTCGAGCTGCGCAACACGCTGGAAGCCTTCGAGCGCGAGCAGGCGCTCACCACGCGCTGACCTGGCGTACCATACGGACCAGTCGTGGCGACCCTGGCCGGCGTCTTCAACATGTCGCACAGCCCCTTCTGCTACATGGCGCCCGAGCGCTGGAACGAGGTGCGCGCCTCCCGCTCGCTCCGGGCCGACGTCCCCTTCGACGACGTCGAGACGAACCGGGCCAAGGCCGCGCGCATCGCCGCCGCCTTCGCGACGCTCAAGGCCCGGCTGGCCGCGGCGCGCGCCGACGTGCTGGTCGTGTTCGGCGACGACCAGCTCGAGTGCTTCGACTTCCGCAACTATCCGGCCTTTGCCATCTACGCGGGCGACAAGTTCCACGGCGCCCTGGCCAACGGCGGTTCGGCCGGCGTGCCCGGTCATCCGCAGCTCGCGTCGGCGCTCCTCACCGGGCTGATGCGGCGCGGCTTCGACCCGGCCTTCTCGCTCGACATGCCCAAGCCCGACCGCGGCATCGGCCACGCCTTCCTGCGCCCCGCCGAGTCGCTGACCGACTTCACCACGCCGATCGTTCCGGTGTTCCTCAACTGCTACTACGCGCCGCAACCCACCGCGCTGCGCTGCCACCAGCTCGGCGCCGCGGCCGGCGAGATCATCGCCGAGCTGCCGGGCACCCTGCGCGTGGCCGTCGTCGGTTCGGGCGGTCTCTGGCACACCCCGCGGGCCAGGGACGCGTACCTCGACGAGACCTTCGACCGCGCGATCCTGAGCGCGATGACGGCGGGTGACGCCCGCGGCATGGCGCGCTACTTCGACGACTATCGCGTGCCGGCCGGCGACGCCAGCCAGCTCATCGGCGCGCCGGGCCCGGGCACGACCGGGCTGCCCGACGCGGGTGGGCCGCGCGGTGGCACCCGCGAGACCTGCAACTGGATCGCCACCGCCGCCGTGGCCGAGGGCCGGCCGGCGACGGTCGTCGACTACGTGCCGATCTACTCGTCGCCGATCGGCGCCGCGTTCGCGTACTGGTAGAACGAGGGAGGAGGCCGCGATGCAGCCGTTCGCGCTGCGCAAGATCGGTCACGTCGTGCTGAACGTCAGCGACCTCGAGCGGTCGGTGCGCTTCTACACCGAGGTGCTCGGGCTGCAGATCAGCGACCGCTATCCCGACAGCATGGTGCCGGGCGGCATGGTCTTCATGCGCTGCAACACCGACCATCACGGTGTCGCGCTGGTCGGCGGCGCCGGCCCGCTCGAGCGCACCAGTCTCAATCACTTCGCCTTCGAGGTGGGCTCGCTCGACGAGGTGTTCCGAGCCCGGGCGTGGCTGCAGCAGCACGGCGTCCCGATCGTCTTCGAGGGCCGGCGCCGGGCCGGCTGTCAGGTCGCCGTCGAGTTCCGCGATCCGGACGACAACAACCTGGAGGTCTACTGGAACATCGACCAGGTCGGCACCACCGGCGAGGTGCGTCCGGCCAGCGAGTGGCGACAGGCCAAGACGCTGGAGGACGCCGTCGCCAACCCCGTCGCCGGCCAGCGCCGGCCCGCGACGCCGTAGCGGCGACTACCCGATCGACTTGCCGGCGTCGACCATCAGCGTGGCGCCGGTGATGTAGGACGACTCCTCGCAGGACAGGAACAGGATCGGCTGGGCGATCTCGCGGGGCTCCGCCCACCGGCCGAGCCGGTTCTCGTTGGCCGTGCGCCGCCGCAGCTGCGCCTCGCTCTGGCCCTGGCCGGCCGCGCGCCGGACGTGATAGGGCACGATGGTGCCGCCGCCGGCGGCCCGCAGCGCGGGGACCGCGGCCTTGCAGCAGAACGCCGTGCCCAGCACGTTCACCAAGAGGATATGCCGCCAGTCCGCGGCCGTCGCCTGCGCCCGCCGGCCTCGAGCTCGGCCGATTGCAGCACGGGGATCCAGTACCGGCGGAGCAGCGCCCCCATCGCGCTGCCCGGCCCGACCCGGGTCAGCAGCTCGTTGTCGTCACGGCTCAGCATGCCAGGAGCCCCGGCGGGCTCAGGCCCGGGCCTTGAGACCCGCGCGCACGTGGGGCAGGACCTCGCGCGCCACCCGCGCCGTGTAGTCGCGCTCGGGATCGGTCGGGAACTTCGGATCGGGGATCGGGTGCAGCACCACGTGGTCGAAGCCGACCGGCGAGGCGCCGAGGACGGCGAGGAGCTGCGTGACGAGATCTTGAGGTCGTCCGTGCAGGCTGAAGGCGTCGGCGGC
The DNA here is from genome assembly GCA_041499965.1 of Methylomirabilia bacterium. Lineage (GTDB taxonomy): Bacteria > Methylomirabilota > Methylomirabilia > Rokubacteriales > CSP1-6 > AR5. The sequence goes on along the minus strand of JBGQLG010000047.1, from coordinate 5,684 downwards.
GGCCTCGGGCAGGAAATCGACGACGCGCCCGCTCGACTCGAGATCCGGCGCGTGGTGGAAGTCTGGCCAGACCTGCGTGTCGTGCTTGAGCCGCTCGGGATCGGGCCCCGTCCAGGCGAACGCGGGCGCCTCGAACAGCGCCGGCGAGTACTCGTAGTAGCCGGCCGCCATCGACTTGCCCATCAGCAGCGCGCGACCGGGATCGTCCACCAGCACCGTGTGGAAGATCGCGCCGACCCGCACGGCCGAGGGGTCGCGCCCGGCCTCGGCGGCGCCGGCGCGGATGGCGTCGACGGCCCGGGCGATGTTGGCGCGATGGGTGCCCACGCGGATGAAGACGCCGTCGGCCACACCGCCGGCCATCCGCAGCGTGCGCGGCCCGCCGGCGGCGACCCAGATCGGCACCGGCCGGTGGTGGGGCAACCGCGCCGGCCGGGCGGCACCCACGTCGATCTCCTTGCCGTCGAGCAGCGTGCGCATCAGCCGCGTGCTGTCCTCCAGCTCCTTGACGCGCGCCGGCCGCAGCCCGGCCAGGCGCACGGCCGTGTCGCCGACGCCCCAGCCGAGCAGCGTGCGGCCGGGCGCCAGCTCGTCGATGGTCGCGATCGAGGACGCGGTGACGGTGGGATGCCGGTTGACGGGATTCGCCAGCAGCGGTCCCAGCACGATGCGGTTGGTCGCGCGGGCGGCGGCGGCCAGCAGCACGTAGGTGTCGCGGCGGCGCAGCTGCGAGTCGGGCTGCAGCGCGGCGTCCCAGCCGAGCGCCTCGGCCCGCCGCACGTCGGCCGCGAAGGCGTCGACCGAGCGGGAGTCGAACCGGTTCAGGCCGAAGCGGGGCGGCGTCATGCCGCCGCCAGGACCGTGCGGCCCATCGGCGTGTCGCGCAGGCCGAAGAAGTCCAGCGTGTTGCCGGCCGCGATGCGGAACGCCTCGCCGGCCGGCAGCCCGTCGAAGAGCCGCTCGGCGAACGGCCGCGTGTTGGGCCAGTCGCACTCGATGTGCGGGAAGTCGGTGGCGAACAGGATGTGCTCCACCCCCATGTGGTGGCGCAGCTCCACGGCCACGCGCTCGACGTGCTGCACGCTGAAGTAGATGTGCCGCCGCACGTAGTCGCTGGGCCGCTGCTTGAGCGGCTTGAAGCCGAGCAGCCGCTCGGCCCAGTGGCGGTGCCGCTCGTACCAGTAGTCGGCCTCCTCCATCCAGAACGGCACCCAGCCCAGTCGCGTCTCCGCGAAGAAGATCTTGAGATCGGGCAGCCGGTCGAAGACGCCGGACAGCGCGAGCTGGGCCAGGCTGATCGACGGCGGGATGTTCAGGAACGGCAGCGCCACCCAGTCCACGAGCTTCCGGGGTCCGAGCTTCTTCAGCACCTCCGGATCGGCGCCCGGGTACTCGAACGTCGGCTGCGCCGCGCGCGGGCCCAGGCGATCGAAGCCGACGTGCACGGTGAGCGGCATCCGCGTGTCGATCGCCGCCGCCCAGAACCGATCGTCCTCCGGTGTGGGATAGCTCTTGCCGCTCGGGAAGACGCCGAGGTTGACGCCCTTGAGGCCCAGCCGTGCGCAGTGCGCGAGCTCGGCGACGGCGTCGTCGAGGTTGGTCCACGGGATGACGCCGAGGCCGATCAACCGATCGCGCGAGACCGGGCAGTACTCCTCGCCCAGCCAGTCGTTGTAGGCGCGGACGGCCGCACGGTAGGCGTCGTCGTCGGCCATGGTGCGCCACAGCCGCGGGCCGACCTGCATGTTCGGGAAGAGGACCTCCGCGTGCAGCCCGTCCAGATCCTGCTCGCGCAGCCGCTGCTCGGGTGGCCCGTTACCGGCCGTGTCGTCCACGGTGGCGCCGAACGGCTGCCACGTCTCGTTCGTCCGGCCGGCTCGCAGGTCCAGGAACGGGGCCGGATACGGCGCCTGCCCTTCCACGAGGAGCGCATCGCCGCCGTCCGGGAGCTTGATCGTGCGGGGCGCCTTGGCGCGCAGCGCGGCCGGCATCCGCGGCGTCCACCGCTCGGGCCGGACTTCGAGGTGACCGTCGCTCGAGATCAGTGGTGGCAGCGCGGAGGCAGCCATGGAGACGCTCCTTTCCGTCGGCGTGGCGCCGAGTGTACCACCGGGGGGAGACGTCCCTTGAACGGCCCGAGGGCCGGGGAGCGGCCCCCGGCCCTCGGTGTGTCACACAGCGGAACGTGCGATCAGGCGGTCGGCTGCTTGCGTGGCGTGAGCGCGAGCTCCGTGAGGAGCTCGCGGGTGTCCGCGACTTCCTTGAGCGTGTGGAACGGCAGGTGGAAGGCCGGGCGCGCCGCCACGATCAGGATGCCGAAGTTGAGCGCGGCCGCCACCAGCTGCAGCACGGGCAGCGCCAGATATTCCAGGATCTGCTCGCCCTTGGCGTGCAGCCACTCCACCTCACGCTTGAAGTCGTCGGTCGCGCCCTGCCACCAGGCCGCCGGGCGGGCCTGGAAGGCCGGCATCGGTAACGCCGCCTCGGCCTGCGACAGGGGCCGGCGCGCGATCAGCGCCAGCAGGGGATCGGTCCCGTACTGCGCGAACAGGAACCACGTCATCGCGCGCGTCCCCAGCCAGCCGAGCGCGGCCAGCGCCAGCGTCACCCACGGGCCGGGCTGCGCCCCCGCCCACGGCGTGAGGGCACCGACGAGCTGGCGATAGAGGAACGTCACCTCGAAGCACAGCACGAGCGCCTCGACGACGATCATCTGGACCAGGAACGTCAGCTCCCGGCTCCGCACGGCGTCGACCAGCGCCTTCAGGCAGGCGAAGCTGCCCATGACCAGCAGCAGCAGGAACGCGTAGAGGACGCCGAGGGTGAAGCGCGAGGCCTCCGCCCCACCCGCCAGGTTGCTCAGCGTCGTGCTGACGGCGGGCAGCATCGTGTAGGTGAAGACCGCGGCCTCCAGCACGCACCAGCCCACCAGCGCCAGGAACGCGAGCCACGGCACTCCGGGCTCGATGTAGCGGTGGGCCACCCGCGCGGTCAGCGTGAGCGGCGTCGTGGCCAGGCGGTGCACCGACTCGATCAGCAGTCGCACCGCCAGCGCGACCAGGCTGAACGCCCAGCCGACGGCCAGCGCGACGACGCGGATCACACCCGCCCAGTAGAGCCACACGGCGCGGGCCGCGTCCCACCAGGCCAGCAGGATCATCGAGACGAACCGCACCCGGCGCGACCGGAACGGCAGCGTGTAGAGCGCGAGCACCGTGATCCAGACCGCGGCGACGCCCAGCAGCGCCGGCACGAGCAGGAAGACGTAACGGGCGGCGGTCGCCCACACCGAGGCCGGACTCAGGAAGAAGGCCAGCAGCACCTCCTGCATCCGCGGAATCCACGCGATCGGCGACAGCACCAGATCGATCACGTCCTGCCAGCGCTCAGGCACCATGAACGTCTCCTTTCAACGGTCGCACGCCGGGCCGCGTTGTCACGGGCCCTGCGAGGGGTTCGGCGTCGGCGTGGCGTCCACCGGCGTCGGCAGCGGCTCGTGCTCGCTCGCCGGGGCGCCATACACCTCGATCAGGGTCACGCGCGTCCGGGTCAGTGTCGTCACCGGTCGGGCCCCGGGGCCCGACCCGTAGATCCGCTGGGCCGCCAGGCGGGCCGCGTCGCGGTCGTAACGGCGCAGCACGCGGATGACGTACTGCCGCGTCTCGCGATACGGCGGCACGCCCCGGTAGTTGAGCACCGCCCGGTCGCCGGCGTTGTAGGCCGCCAGCACGAGCGGCAGGTCGTTGTGATAGCGGTCCATCAGCACCCGCAGGTGGCGGACCCCGCCCTCGATGTTCTCCCGCGTGTCGAAGATGTCCTGCACGTCGAGCGTCGCCGCCGTGGCCGGCATGAGCTGCATGAGCCCCTGGGCACCCCGCCGCGATACCGCGCGCGGGTTGAACTCCGACTCCACGGAGATGACGGCCGCGACCAGGCGGGGCGGCACGCGGTGACGCGCCGCCACCTCGTCGATCTGGGCCATGATCTCGGCGATCGTGGGCTGCTGGATGCTGTCGTCGGTCTCCGCGTCCTCGGCGAACGCCGCGACCGCATCGACGACCCCACGCTGTGCGGAGAGATAGCCGGCGCCGAGCGTCAGCAGCAGCACGGCGAGGCCGAGCACTCGCCGCCGCGGACGATCGTCGCGGACGTCGCGAATCTTGGTGTTGCGCGTGGTGTCATGGCGCATGGGTTTGCTCGGAGCATCGGCGTCAAGCGGCGGCCTGGCATGAGCAACACGGATGCCATGGTGGGCGATTTCGAGGCTAAGTGCTCGGTTTGGTGAGCCTTGTCGCCGGCGGCTGGTCAGTCATGAGCCAGCCTGGACAGCGCGACCGCTGACACTCTTGCTCGGGACGTGACACTCGGTAGGGGCGCGAGCGGGTGCGCGATACTGCACCGGCACTGGCAGCCGGTCAGGCGCGCACGGCCCAGGTGTGCGCCGCGTCGACGCTGAGCGTGATCTCGGTGCTGGGCGGCACCGCTTGATCCGGCGGCGCGTCCACGGTGAATCGATGCGCGCCGGCCTCGACCATATAGACGTTGCGGGTACCGCGAAAGAAGCGCTGCCGCACGACGCCCTTCCAGGCGATCCCCGCCGCCGGCCGCGCCCCGAACTGGAGCACCTCGGGACGCACGATCACCGTGAGCGCCTCGCCGGGGACCAGGTCCTCGGGGCCACTGCACCAGCCCTCCCAGCCGTCACCCTCCACGCGCGCCAGCGCGGCGCCGGCGCCGCGCCGAATCTCGTGAGCCGTGGCCGCGAGCAGGTTGGGCGAGCCGACGAAGGCGGCGACCGTACGGTTGGCCGGGCGCGTGTAGATCGTCTCCGGCGCGGCGCATTGCACCACCCGCCCCTCGTGCATGACCGCGATCTCGTCGGAGAGGACCATCGCCTCTTCCTGGTCGTGCGTCACGTAGACGGTGGTGATCCCGAGCCGCTGCTGGAGCGCGCGCAGCTCCACGCGCATCTGCTCGCGCAGCTTGGCGTCCAGGTTGGACAGCGGCTCGTCCATCAAGAGCACCCGGGGCTGGAAGACGAGCGCGCGGGCGATGGCCACGCGCTGCTGCTGGCCGCCCGACAGCGCGGTGGCCGGACGCTCGGCCAGGTGCGCCATCTCCATCAGGCGCAGCACACCGTCCACCCGCTCGCGCACCTCGGCCGACGGCCGGTGCCGGACCTCCAGCGGATAGGCGACATTCGCGAAGACCGTCATGTGCGGCCAGATCGCGTACGACTGAAACACCATCCCGATCTCGCGCCGCTCGGGCGCCACGAACAAGCCCGCGGCCGGATCGCTGACGACGCGCCCGCCGATGACAATCCGCCCGGCGTCGTTCTGCTCGAGCCCCGCGATCATCCGAAGCGTCGTCGTCTTCCCGCACCCCGACGGCCCCAGCAACGTCAGCAGCCGTCCATCGCCGACCGCCAGCGACACGTCGTCGACCGCGCGCACGGCTCCGAACCGCTTGCTGACCCCCTCGACAGCCACCCCGGGCATTCGCTACCGATGCTCGTGGAGGCCGGCGACACCGCGCGGCCGGCCCAGCGACCGCGGGCGCGCCTCCGTGGCGAGCCGTCGTCGCCGTTGTCGCTCCGGGCTCGGCTCGCGAGCCGCCGACGATTCAACTTGTCTGCGCCCCAACCCCCTCGGGGGGATGGGGGGCCCGAGCGAGCCGAGCCT
>JBGQLG010000046.1:0-30342 GCA_041499965.1 Methylomirabilia bacterium | reverse complement strand
GATGGGGGGCCGAGCGAGCCGGGCCCGGAGCGAGTTACGGCGACAGGCGAGCCACGCAGGCGCGCCCGCGGCCCCCGCGGCCCCGCGCCCGCCCCCCGGCGTCACCGGAGCCCACGAGAATCAACGGGCGAGGTAACGGCGGAGGATTCTGCGGACGGAGGGGAAGGCGATGAGGCGGTAGGGGATGTGGCTGAGGCGGAACCAGTGGAGCTCGGAGACATCGTCCGCGGCGTGAACGCCGAGCGAGGTGGGGCGGACGCGGTAGACGGCGGTCAGGACGGTGAAGCCGCGCGGGCCGTAGCGGTCGTTGGCGAAGTCGAGGAACGTGGCGCGGCGGACGCCGACGCCCAGCTCCTCGCGCAGCTCGCGGCGCAGGCCCGCCGACGGCAGCTCGTTGGTCTCCAGGAAGCCGCCCGGAAGATCCCAGGCACCGGCATACGGCGGGCGTGCACGGCGGCCGAGCAGCAGGCGGCCCCGCTCGACGATCACCCCTGCGGTAGCGGGCACGGGATTGGCGTAGTAGGTCCAGCCACAGCGCGGGCAACGGCGACGCCGGTGCCCCTCCTCGACCGCAGTGGCCAGGCGTGCACCGCAGGCCAGACAGAAGCGGGCGGTCACGCTCCGGCCGCGGGCAGCGCCGCGCGCAGGCTCTCGGCGATCGCGGTCAGGGCCCGGGCGGCCGGCGACGCCGGCGCCGCCGCGACGTACGGCTCGCCCCGATCGGCCGCGGTGGTGAGCGCGGGATCGAACGGCACACGTCCCAGGAATGGCACCCCGCTCTCCCGCGCCAGCGCCTCGCCGCCGGCCCCGGGAAACATGCCGGCCATGTTCTCGACGAGTCCCAGCACGGGCGCCGGAGCGGCGCGGGCCACGGTGATGGACTTGCGCACGACCAGGTGCGAGATCTCCGAGGGAATCGTCACGATCACCGTGCCGGCCAGCGCCGGCACCAGCCCCACGATGGTGGCGAGCCGGTCGGTCCCGGGCGGCAAGTCGATCAGCAGCACGTCGAGCGCTCCCCACGCCGTGTCGGCCAGGAACTCCCGCAGCGCGTTGGCCTCCATGGTGCCGCGCCACGTGTGGGCCTCGGCCTGCGTGGGCGCGTCCCACGTCAGCGGCGTGGCGTCGCCGGCCAGCAGCAGGTCCATCGACATCACACGGATGCCGAGGGCGCCGGCCGGCGGCTCGACGCCGTCGGCGCCGACGACGAGCGTGCGGCCCCGCACGCCGAGCATGGTGGCCATCGAGGGGCCGTTGAGGTCGGCGTCGAGGACGCCCACGCGGGCACCGGCCAGCGCGAAGGCGCCGGCCAGGTTGGCGGTGACTGACGACTTGCCGACGCCACCCTTGCCGGAGACGACGGCGATGATGGCCCGCACGTCGCGCAGGCGCGCGCCCAGGCGCGCCTGCTGCGCCTCGACCTGCCCGACGATGTTCGAGCCGCCGTCGCCGGCGATGTCGCGGTAGTGCTTCATCGGCCGGAGTCTATCACTCGGCGTCCGCCGCCCAGGCCGCGCGGGCCACCAGCGCCAGCGCGATCACGGTGACGACCAGGAAGACGATGCCGCCGGCGCGGTAGCTGACGAGACCACCCCAGGGAGCGGCCACCACGGCGCTGTGCTCGCGGATCACGACGCCAAGCACGGCCAGCACGCGGAAGAACATGAACAGGCTCACGAGGCGGGCGAAGTCGCGGCGGCTGAGCACCCAGCGCTCGAACCCGGGACGGCGACGGCGGAGCAGGTGCGGCACCAGCACCACGAGCCCGGCGCCGACCAGGATCCACACGACGCTCCACGGCGAGCCGCGCCCGACGTCGTGCAGCCACAGCCACGCGCCGCCTAGCCAGTAGACGACGCCGTAGACGAGGTACGCGCGCGCGGCCGCGTGGTAGCGGTCGCCGGCCGGGCTCACGCCTGGGGACGGAACCGGCCGCCCCACTTCGAGCGCACGTCGGCCAGGAGCGCGGCCGTGATGACGTGCTCGCCGCGACCCCGGGCGTACGCCTCGACCGCCTTCACCACCATCCCGCGGGCGAACGAGGGAATGGCCTGCAGGCGCTCCCGGGCGGCCGGCTCCCACGTGAGCTGGTAGTCCACGGGCAGGCCGAAGGTGAGCGTGGCCGGCAGCTCGATGACGGCGCCGCCGTGGGCACCCGGCTGGTAGCCGCAGGCCGGATCCTCGGCGAGGTAGTCGCCGTAGGTCGCGTAGGCCCGGCAGCGGCAGCCGCCGCACACCTTCGAGAACTCGCAGGCCCCGCAGCGGCCGCCCAGCTTCGGCTCGCGCAGGGCGTCGAAGACCGGCGCCGAGCGCCACAGCTCGTCGAAGGCGGTGGCGCGCAGGTTGCCGACCGCCACCGGCATGTACGGGCACGGCGTGACGTCGCCCTCGGGCGTGATACGGCAGTAGTACTTTCCGGCCGGGCAGGAGCCGTGGGCGTAGTTGCGCAGCAGCGGCGACGAGGGGTTCAGCTCCCAGAGGATGCGGCGGAAGTGCGGCGCGCACTTGGCGCGGATCAGCAGGCCGTCGGCGCGTCCCACCGGCGTCGACCACGGGTCCTCGAACTGCTCGGCCGGCTCGCCGCCCCCCATGCCCAGCAGTCGCCGCACGAACGACGGAGGACCGTCGCCCGCCCCCTGGACCTTGGCCAGGTACGTGAGGATGCGCTCGTAGGCGGCGGCGTCGATGTCGGTGAGGTCCTGTCCGCGGCCGGTGCGGACCAGGAAGAAGAAGTTCAGGACCTTGGCGCCCAGCTCCCGGGCCAGGTCGATCATGGCCGGGACCTCGCGCACGTTCCAGTCGGTCACCGACATGTGCAGCGAGAAGTCGAGGCCGGCGTCGGTGAGCACCCGCGTGGCCCGCACGGCGCCGTCCCACGAGCCCGACAGGCGACGAAACGCGTCGTGCTTCGCGCGGTCGGTGGAGTCGAGGCTGATCGACGCCCCGAGCACGCCGCTCTCCCGCATCCGCTGCGCCTCCCGCTCACGCAGCAGCACCCCGTTGGTCCCCAGCACGGTCGTGAACCCCTGGCCGGAGGCGTAGCCGGCCACGTCGAAGATGTCCCGCCGCAGCAACGGCTCCCCACCCGTCAGGATGAGAAAGACGTTGGGATTGACCCGCGCGATCTCGTCGATCACCCGCCGGCATTCGTCGGTCGTCAACTCACCGCGGACGTCCGCCCCGGCGTGCGCCGACATATAGCAATGCGCACACTCCAGATTGCACCGCCGGGTAAGATTCCACGACACGGAGTACGCCGTATACGGCGACGCCGCTGAGAGTGGCGAGGCCGACGGTGATGAGGTCATCGGGATGTTTTGGTCAGAAGCTGCCCGACCCTGGGGGCGCGCGGGCTCCGCTGGGGAGGGGGTCCGCCGACCCGTTTCCCTCCCAACCTCGGCCGCGCGCCACCCAGCCGGATGGAACCCAGCCGCAGACAATCCAACTCGGCCACCAACCCCGTGGTCGGCGGACCCCCTCCCCAGCGGAGCCCGCGCGCCCCCACCGCTAGCGCGGCTTCTTGTTCGAGACGTACCCCGCGATGACCTCGTTCATGGTCTGCCGCGCCTGCCCGAGCCCTTCCTCACAGACGTCGAGGTCGATCGTCGTCACGCCCTTGTCGGCGGCCACCCGCTCGATTTCCTCGCGGGTCATGTCCCGCATGAACCCGGCCGGCACGCGGTTGAGCCGCGCCACCGCGTCCTCGGTCCATGCGAACGGGCTGGGGGCCGCGGTCGCGTCGGGAGCGGCCGCCGGCATCGCGGCGGGCTCGAACGTGGTCTTGGCCAGCAGGGTGTCCCAGCCGGCGCCGAGCTTGTCGCGGCCGACCGTCTCCTCGATCATCGGCAGCGCGAGCTGGCAGGTGATCACCGGGATCTTGCGCGAGCGCGCGTACTTCTCGATGCGGGCCTTGGCCCGCCGGCGCAGATAGGCGTCGGTCACCTCGCGGAGCGCGTCGCGGGCGTCGGCCGACCACTTCACCGGAACGCCGGGCATCGATTCTTCCTCCTCGATGCCGCCCTCCTGCGCCGCGATCGCCTCGATGACTTCCTTGGTGATCGTCTGGAACTTGTCGGCCGAGGCCGAGCACACCGGGCACGTCACGACGGCGTTCGGGCCCTTCACGGTGTAGCCGCAGATCGAGCAGATCGCGGTCGCCGCCTGCGACTCCTTGCGGAGCTGCGCCACCGCGAGATCCTCGGCCAGGATCTGCATCTTCTCGGCCAGGCGCGTCGGCATGAAGATGGCCATGGCCTCGTCGATGACCTTGTTGGTGATGACCGTGTGGCCCTGCTCGATGGCGTAGCGCAGCAGCGCGGTGCGGGCCACGCCCTTCACCTGCGGCGGCACCCGCTCCATCCGAAGCTCAGCCTCCTCGGTCCAGGAGATGATCTCCTCGGCCTTGACGTCGAGCGGCGGGTAGAACTTGCCGTTGGTGAGCAGCACGTTGCACGGGGCCAGCCGCAGCAGGTTCTCGGTGTTGGAGCCGAGGTCGACCTCGTGCTCGTCGGAGTGCACACCGACGCGACCAAGGATCAGCAGCCAGGGCTGCTCCTTGCGCGCAAACGTGAGGATCTTCTCGAAACATTTCCCGTCGAGGAGCGTGATCGAGAGATCCACGCCGTCATCTGAGGCCAGCTTGCGGGCGATCTCCAGGTGCGACTGGTAGATCTTGGCCAACCCCGTATCGATGATCTCCTCGTGCAGCTGCTCCTGCTCCTTGAACCGGAAGATCTTCGACGCTTTTTCATTCAGTACGCCCACGAGCCCGTTGAACATGGCGTAGTGCAGGTACGGGTCGTAGACGGCGATGGCCTGGACCGGCCGGTTGACGGCGCGGCTGAGCGCGATGCCGAGCTTGAGGCCGTGGAAGGACTGGGGCGAGCCGTCCAGGCCGACCACGATGGCGCCCTGGGCGTCGCGGCCGGCGTCGTGGTTGCGCACGATCAGCGTGTCGCGGGTCACCCGGCGCACGAAGCGCTCCGTCACCGAGCCGAGCTGGCTGTCCTTCACGGCGCCCATGCCGAGCGCGCCCATCACGACCAGGTCGTAGTCGGAGGCCTGGGTGTCCTCGATCAGCGCCTTGTAGTGCTTGCCGTCCATCATCTTCGGCGTAAAGGGCAGACCGGCCGCCTCGGCCTTGGCCTGCATCACGTCGAGATACGACTCCGAGATGAGCTGCAGCCCCATGGCGATCAGCGAGTCGTGGATCTTGCGCTGGCGCTCGAGCTCGGTCTCGTCCTTGTACTCCTCGGGCAGCGTGTACTCCATCTGCTTGAACCGGTAGTCGTGCAGCCGGGCGGCGTACACGTGACAACCCGTGAGCCGCGCCCCGAACCCGCGCCCCAGCTCGACCGCGAGGTCGATGGCCCGGTTCGAGTAGTCCGAGTTGTCGACCGGAACGTAGATGTGCGTGTACATGCTCGGCCTCTCCTATCTGAGCTCGAAGTCCACCGTGGCCGTCGCGCCGGGCGCGATCGTCACGTTGTTCGTCCGGGTGCGCGGCGGGTCGTAGCGCGGGTGCCCGTCCCTGTCCAGCCCGCGAGGTCGGTACCCCTCGTGCCACAGGGTGACGCGGTAGGCGCCGGGGGGCACGCCGTCGATGCGATAGGCGCCGCGCTCGTCGGTCACCGCGTAGTAGGGGCTGTCGTGCACGATCAGCCACGCCGACATGTGCGGATGGGCGTCGCACACGATACGGATGACCCCGGGCCTCGTGAGTCGCCGGGTGATGTCGATCACCTGGTCCCGGTTGGGCAGGGCCAGGTTGAAGACCGTGGAGGAGCCGAGCCAGCCGTGGGAATGGTGCAGGACGGCGTCCGAGTTCTTCACCCGGGCCTTGTCGCCGGTCATCACGGCCGTGACGTGGGAGACGAACACGCAGCGGCGCTGGTCGAGGACGGCCTCGCCCGCGGGCTTCTTGCCCCGGGCGACGCCCTCGACCAGGATCACGCTGCCCGGCACACCACGGTCGGGGCCGAGCGACAGCGCCTCCGACTCCTTCTGATCGCCGCAGACCTCGCGGTCCTTGCCGACCGCCAGGGGCGGGAGCCGGGGCGGGGTGCCGGCGAACTTCACGACGCCGGCCACGACGCCGCTGGCGGGCACGGTGACCACCTCGTAGGCCGTCGCCGGCGCGGCCAGCGCCGCCGCGATCACGATCGCGGCGAGCAGTCTCAGCACCTCACGACTCCGGATTCAGCCCGTACTCCAGGGCCAGCCACAGGCTGCGGCTGTAGCGGAAGAACCACAGCGGGAAGGCGACGACGAACGGCACCCACAGGACGAGCTGCCCGGCCGGGTCCACGTCGGCCAGCGTCCACAGCAGGAAGCAGCCGGCGACGGCGATGCCCACCGTCACCGTGTAGTTCACGTAGATCGCGCCCACCCAGTAGCCCTGCGCGCGCTCGAAGCGCAGGTCGCACACCGCGCACACCACGTTCATCGTGAACCAGCCCCGGAAGAGCGGGGCCCGGCCGCAGCGCGGGCAGCGCAGGCCGAGGGCGCGACGCCCCGCGCGGAGCACGCGCGCCAGCATCCGCTCCCCCGCCATCCCGCGCGCCGGGCGTCACCGGCCCGGCGTCAGTGCTTGGCCGGCGCTTCGGCGGCCGGCCTGAGGCTGGTGGTCTTGTGGTCGACGAAGAACGCGTCGGGCATGATGACGAACACCAGCAGCGTGGCGATGGCCAGCGGGGTCACGGCGATCATGCCCAGCGTGCGCGCCTCGAACTTCAGGTGCATGAAGTACGCGGCGACCAGCGCGGCCTTGGCGACGGCCATCGCGCAGAGGAGCACGCCGACGAGCAGCTTGCTGCTCGGCCGGAACCACGGGAGCACGAGCAGGATCTCGAGCGCGGTCAAGACCGCCAGGAAGTAGAAGATCGCCATGTAGTTGGGGTGCTTGTGCTCGCCCGCCATGGATCCCGTCTCCTTAGAGGAGGTACATGAAGGTGAAGACCATGATCCAGACGAGGTCCACGAAGTGCCAGTAGAGTCCGACGATCTCCACGACGTTGTAGCTGGCGGCCGGGTCCGGGCGCCGCGACACGACGCCGATGACCGACAGCAGGTAGATGACCCCGCCCGTCACGTGCAGTCCGTGGAAGCCGGTGACGATGAAGAAGGAGGTGCCGAACAGCGCCGCCCCCCAGGGATTGCCGTCGACGTGCAGGCCGCGCTCGATCAGATGCGTCCATTCGTAGGCTTGACAGCTCACGAAGATCGCCCCACCCAGCGCGGTGAAGAAGAGGAACATCTTGGCCTTGCTGCGGTCGCCCTTGCCTAGCCACTCGAGCGCCTTGACCATCGTCACGCTCGAGCAGATCAGCAGGAACGTCATCAGGGCGGTGAGGGTGATCCCGAGGACCTGCGAGGGATTCGGCCAGTCGGCGCTGGTCGCTCGCATGGCGCCGTAGGCGGAGAGCAGGACGCCGAAGCCGACGGCGTCACCGGCCAGGAAGATCCACATGCCCAGCTTGCCCCAGCTCTCCGGTGTGAGCGGGGACTCGGCCGGTTCCACCGCGTGCGGTGCTGCATGCGATGCCGCAGCCTGACTCATGATGTCTCCTCGTGTGCGGGAATCGGTCCGGTCACGGTCGGCGGCCGCCGCCTCGGCGTCGCGCGCCGCCAGCGAAGGCGGTAGCCGGCGCTCCAGGTCAGGACGGCGGCCACGACGACGATCACCAGGAACGGCGCGATGAGCAGGCCGCCGTAGCCCCAGTTGAATCCGCGATCGCCGTAGGCCGACATCGCACAGGTGGCGCACGCCGCGGCCACGCGCGGCACCAGCACGCTCGCCAGCGCCGCGCCTGCCGCCAGCCCTCGCATCGGCCGGGGCGTCATAGCAGGTACACCGTGAGGTAGAGGATCGGCCACAGGCCGACCACGTAGTGCCAGTAGGTCGCGCACGCGCGCAGCCGGGTCAGGCGGCCGGGCCCGAAGCGCCCGCGCGCGGCCAGCACCAGCGTGGCCGTGAGCCAGACGAGCGCGCCCACCACGTGGGCGGCGTGGACACCGATGAGCGTGTAGAAGGTGGTGGCGTACACACCCGACGCCACGGTGAGGCCGTAGTGGATGAGCCGCGCCCACTCGTAGCCCTGGACCACCAGGAACAGCACGCCCAGCGCCGCCGCGACGGCGAGCCGCTCGACCAGCGCCCGGCCGTCGTCCCGACGGACCGCACGCATCGCAGCGATCATGGCGACGCTGGAGGCGAGCAGGACCAGCGTGTTGAGCCCGGTGACGAGCACCGGCAACCGCGGCTGCAGCGGCGGTGGCCACAGCGGCGCCCCCAGGCGCAGCACCAGAAACGAGGAGATCAGCCCCGCGAAGAACATCGACTCCCCCGCGAGGAAGAACAGCATCGCGAGCCGGGCGTTGTCCAGCCGCGACCCACCCGGCGTCGGCTCGCGCGGGTCGTCGTCCCCGTCCCGGGTCGGCGGCGCCGGCGGGATGCGCCCGCCGGAGCGGTCGAGGCCGGGCGGTCGCGCCAGCGGCGACTCCAGGATGATCGGGCTCACCAGCGGATCCCCACCAGGAAGGACGCGACCACCAGCGTGGCCACGATGCCGAGCAGGAGGCGCCGGATCCAGCGATTGCGCTCCTGCAGGCCGGTCATCAGGCTGCTCATGCCTTGTTGAACGCCAGCAGCGCCAGCAAGGCCGGCAGGTAGAACAGCGAGGCCAGCAGCACGCGCCGCGCGCGCAGCGGGGAGGGGGCCAGCGCCTGCTGAGCGCCGAGCGCCACGAACGCGCCGCCGAGCAGCAGCGCCCCGACGAAGTAGACGCCGCCGGCCAGCCCGATCAGCGTGGGCAGCAGGCTCACGGCCAGCAGGCCCAGGCACCCGCTCAGGATCTGGCGCTCGGTCGCACCGCCCCCGGCATCGATCACCGGCAGCAGCCGCACGCCCGCCCTCGCGTAGTCGGCCTGGTAGAGCCGGGCGATGGCCAGCGTGTGGGGCAGCTGCCAGAGGAACAGGATGGCGAAGAGCACCCAGGCGCCCAGGCCGAGATCGTCGCGCGCCGCGGCCCAGCCGGTGACGGGCGGCAGGGCCCCCGGCACCGCGCCGACGAGCGTGCACAGCGACGTGCGCAGCTTGAGCGGGGTGTAGGCGAAGAGGTAGAGCACGAACGTCACGGCGGTCACCAGCATCGCCGCCCAGCCGACCCCGAGGGCCAGCACCACCAGGCCGGCCGCCGTCAGGCCGGCACCGAACAGGAGCGCCTCCAGCGGCGCCAGGCGGCCCTCGGGCAGCGGGCGCGCGCGCGTGCGTTCCATGCGCGCGTCGACGTCGCGCTCCCAGTACTGGTTGAGGGCGAGCGTGCCGCCCGCCGCCAGCACGGTGCCGAGCATCAGGGCCATGAGCCGGCCGTAGTCAGGTGCGCCGGCCAGACCCACGTAGTAGCCGACGACGGTGGTGACCAGCACCATCAGCACGACGCGCGGCTTGGTCAGTGACACGAGATCGGCGGCCACGCGCGAGCGCTCGCGCTCGAGGGCGACGACGACGACGTTGCCGGGCCGGCTCATCGCGCCACTCCGAGCGCGCCGTGCGGGGCCATCGCCACCGCCGGCCGCGGCCCGGCCAGCCCGCGCACGGCCAGCACGACCGTGTCGGCGAGGATCAACCCGCCGATCAGGCGGTGGGCCACCGGCAGCGCCAGCATCGTGAGCGGCCCGCCGGGGATCCACATCGCCGAGAAGCGCGCCAGGTAGGCGCCGAGGCCGAGGAGGAGCTGCAGGCCGAGCAGGCCGAGCAGGATCCGCGCGGCCGGTGCCGCCACCTCGTCACCGGTACGGCGCAGTCGCGCGGCGACCATCGGGACCAGCACGAACACGCCCACGGCGCCGGCCAGGTGCAGATCGATGCGGCCGGCATGGGTGAGCAGTGCGCCGAAGACGATCTGCAGGTAGACGAGCACCGCGGCCGCCAACGTCAGCCCGCGGGTGGCGGCGTCCATCGACGGGACCGGCCGGGCCATCCGGGCCGAGGTCATCAGCGCCAGGCTCACGACGAGCGCGAAGAAGGCCTGGGCCAGCGGGCCGTGCACCATCGCCAGGGTGTCGGTTGTTAGGATCACGCGCAGCCCGCCCACCACGCCCTGGGCGATCACCGCCGCGACGGCGACGACGCCGAGCGCCCGCAGGCGGCCGCCGCGGCGCCACAGCGCCACGGCCAGGGCCACGGTGAGCAGCCCGACGAGGGCGCCGAGCAGACGGTGGCTGTGCTCGTAGAACACGCCGCCGACCATCCGCGACCACGGGAAGAGGAACATGTTGTGCCCGAACGTGGTCGGCCAGTCGGGCACGGCCAGCGCGGCGCCCGTGTTGGTGACGAGACCGCCAAACACGATCAGCACGCAGGTCGCGGCCGCCGTGAGCACGGCCAGGCGGTGCGCCAGCCTCACCACGCCACCTCCGTCAGTGGCCGCGCGCCCGCGCCCCGGCCCGCGCCGGCGGCTGGTTCTGCGGCAGGTAGTCGTCGGTCGCCTCGGGGTCGCTGTACTCGTAGGGCCCGCGGTACACGGTCGGCAGCGTCGGCCCCCAGTTCAGGTGCGGAGGCGGCGACGCCGCCGTCCACTCCAGCGTGTTGGAGTTCCAGGGGTTGAGCGGCGCCTTGCGGCCCGCGAACAGCGACCAGAAGAAGTTGATGGCGAACAGGATCTGCGTCGCCCCCAGCAGCAGGGCGCCGTAGGTCATGAAGACGTTCCAGTGCTGCTGGTGCTGCAGGAACTCGTACTGCATGGGGTTGTAGATCCGGCGCATCTGGCCGCCGACCCCGATGATGTGCATCGGAAAGAACACCCAGTTGAAGAAGATGAACGTTCCCCAGAAGTGCAGGTGGCCGAGCACGGGGTTCGTCATCCGCCCGAACATCTTGGGGAACCAGAAGTAGATCGCCGCGAAGGCCCCGAAGATGGAGCCGCCGAAGACGACGTAGTGGATGTGGGCGACGATGAAGTAGGTGTCCTGGATGTAGATGTCGACCGGCGTGCTGGCCATGAAGATGCCGCTGAGGCCGCCGATCACGAACATCGACACGAAGCCGAGCGCGAACAGCATCGGCACCTTGAACTGGATGCGGCCGCCCCACAGGGTGCCGAGCCAGTTGAACGTCTTGATCGCCGACGGCACCGCGATGATCATCGTCGACACCATGAAGGCCATGCCGAGCGACGGGTTCATGCCGCTGACGAACATGTGATGGCCGTAGACGACCCACGACAGGAACGCGATGCCGATCATCGAGAACGCCATGGCGTGGTAGCCGAAGATCGGCTTGCGCGAGAACACCGGCAGGATCTCCGAGGCGATGCCCATGGCGGGCAGGATCAGGATGTAGACCTCGGGGTGCCCGAAGTACCAGAACAGGTGCTGCCAGAGCAGCGGCTCGCCGCCGCCCGAGGGGCGGAACCAGCTGGTGCCGAGCGTGCGGTCGAACAGCAGCATGGCCACGCCCGAGGTCAGCACCGGCAGGGCCAGCAGCAGCAGGATGGCGGTGATGAACAGCGACCAGACCACCAGCGGCATCCGGAACAGATGCATGCCGGGCGCCCGCATGTTGATGATGGTCGTGATGTAGTTGATCGAGCCCATCATCGAGCCGATGCCCATGGTGAACAGGCTGATGCACCAGATGTTCTGGCCCCAGTTCACGCCGGTGTACTCGGGGACGGCCGACAGCGGCACGTAGGAGGTCCAGCCCGCCGCGGCGTGGCCGCCCTCCACGAAGAAGCCCGAGAGCATGATGACGCCGGCGGTGGCCGTCACCCAGAACGAGAGCATGTTGAGGAGGGGGAAGGCCATGTCGCGGGCGCCGATCATGAGCGGGATGCAGAAGTTGCCGAAGGACCCGGCCAGGATCGGCATGATCACGAAAAAGATCATGATCGTGGCGTGCATGGTGAACGCCATGTTGTACTGCGGTGGCTGGATGATCCCGGGCGGCGTGGTTTCCGTGAAGATCCAGGCCATGCCGGGGATGGGCGTCTCCGGCCACGCCAGCTGCCAGCGGACCATCAGCGCCAGCACGCCCCCCAGAATCATCATGATGAGTCCCAGGAACAGGAACTGCCGGGCGATCATCTTGTGATCGGTCGAGAAGACGTAGGTGCGGACGAAGCCCAGCTCGTGGTGCTCGTGCGCGGTGTGCGCGTGAGCCGACGCGGTGGTGGCGCTCATCGCTTGGCCTTTCCTCCCTTGGCCGGGGCGGGCGGCGGCGTGGCCGCCTCCGGTTTCTTCTCCTCGGCGGCCGCCGGGGCGGCCTCGGCCCGGAGGTTCTCGGCCGCCCACTTCTGGTAGTCGTCCGGCGTGTGCACGTAGATCCAGCCGCGCATGCCCGAGTGGCCGAAGCCACACAGCTCGGCGCACGGCAGCTCGTACTTGCCGGTCTTGGTCGCCTCGAACCACTGCACGATCTCGCGGCCCGGCACCGCGTCCTGCTTCATGCGGAAATTCGGCACGAAGAAGCTGTGGATGACGTCCTGCGAGCGCAGGTGCACGTGGACGACCTTGTTGACGGGCACGTGCATCTCGTCGAGCAGGGTCTTGTCGTCGGCGGTGCCGAACTGGCCGTCGGGGCCCGGGTAGGTGACCTGCCAGTTGAACTGCTTGGCGGTCACGCGGACCACGAAGTCGCTGGCCGGCGGCGCCTGGATCTTGATCCGTGACCAGGCCGGCGCGCTGAGGAAGGTGAGGACGACCAGGATCAGCGACGGGATCACCGTCCACACGATCTCCAGCGTCGTGTTGCCGTGCGTGTAGCGCGCCCGGCGGCCGGGCCGGTCCTTGTACATCACCAGGAAGACCAGCATGGTGGCGAACACCAGGATGGCCGTGATCCCGGTGATGTAGTAGATGAGGTGGAACAACCAGTCGATGTCCCGGCCATAGGTCGAGACGTTCTCGGGCAGCCACCAGTCAAGCATCGCCCTACTTGCCCTTCATCTCGAAGCTGACCTTGGTCACCTGCCCGGCCTTGACGTCGACGTCCTTCTCCTGCTTGCCCAGCGTCTCGTGCCACACCTCGACCTTCTGCTTGCCGGCCGGCACGTTCTCGATCTTGGCGACGCCGTCCTTGTCGGTCACGCCGGCCAGGCCGGGGACCACGGCCACCCAGCCGAGCATCCAGCTGTGGACGTCGCACGTGACCTTCACGAACTCCGCCTTCTCGAGCTTCTCCGTCATCGTCTTCTTGAACTTCGGCTGGGCCTTGTTGATGGACGGATTGGCCGTCGAGTAGGTGTGGAGGTTGTGCAGGATGTCGTCGGAGTTCTTCACCTCGAGCTCGCCGGGCTGCATCACGAGGACGTGCGGCACGAACTTGCACCCGTGCTGGTCCAGCACCGCCTTGGCCTTGGTGGCCCCCTTGGCGCCGGGCACCGACACCACGGCGTTGGCCAGGCCCTTGTTGCCGCCGACCACGACCTTCTCGATCACGGCCTCGGTGCCGCACTTCTCGGTGTCCTTGTTGACCTTCAGCTTCTCGATCTGGGCGGCGCCGCCGTACTTCACCTCGATCTCGAGCGTCCCGCCGCCCTGGGCGCCGGCGATCGACACGCACCACATCGCCGCGCCGGCCACCAGCGTGATCGCCGCGAATGCCATCAATGCTCTACGCATCGCCCGTACCCCTCCTGCTCAGAGTGTGTGGTCGATCGAGTTTCGTCGATCGTCCGCGACGTCACCGTGTCCGGTTCGCCGTGCGGACGACGAGGATCATGGCCGCCAGTGTGAGGATTGCCACGACGGGAGGAATGATGAAACGACGGCTCGACTGCGGTTCCTCCAGCCGCAGATAGTACCACGACGTCAGCGACATCTTGGCGCCCGACTCCCCCGCGCCGCCGTCCCACGCCTGCACCGCGACGGGCGTGAACACCGCCGGTCGGAAGCTCGGCCGTCCCTCGCCCTTCACGGCCAGCGGGCGCTTGATCACGAGCCGGTATTGACCGTTGGCGAAGGCGGCGTGGCCGGTCGCCTCGCCGCCGCCGAGCGGGGCGATCTTGGCCGGGCCGTTCGCGCTGGCCTCGCCGACGCCCTTGCCCTGCTCCCACCGCAGCAGGTACACGGCCTCATTGGCGTCGCCCATGAGGACGTAGGGCCGCTCGGTGCCGGCGGTGAGCTGCGCCGGGAACTGCAGCGAGATCGCGTCGGGGAACGTCTGCTTGCCGTCACCCTTGGACTCGGTCGGGTCGTCCCACGTGAGGTGGAAGGCGACCTCGGTGTCGTTGTAGGCCGCCCGCACCGACACCACCTCGATGGCCGGATTGAAGTTGCGCGGGTCGACGATGACCTGGCCCAGGAGCGGCAGGTACTGCGGCGCCCGCTTCTTCCAGAAGTCGGCGTTGGGATCGTCGGGGATCGCGCCGCTCACCGAGCCGACGGTGACGAGCGTCGCGTAACCGGGCCGGTCCGGGCCCAGCGACATGATGTAGTTGGTCAGGTGCCAGACGTCGTCCGGCTTCTCGACGGCGTCGAGGAAGGCGGGCATCGGGGTGCCGAGCACGCCGGCGGCGATGCGAGTGGCGATATCGGTCCGGGTGGCGCCGCCCCGGAAGGTCCACCGCGTGGTCAGGTTGGCCGGCGCCACCGGCTGGCCCCACTCGTCCTTCAGCTCCGCGCGCGACGGCCCGTCGGCCCGCCCCTCGGTGCCGTGACACTTGTGGCACTCGATCGCCTCGAACATCTCCTTGCCGCGCTTGATGGACGCCTCCGACGACGCCACCTCCTTCGGCAGCTCGAGCTTCTTCGGCGCGTCCTTGAACGGCTCCGGCGCAAACGTCTTGATGTACGCCACCAGGTTCCACCGATCCCTCTCAGGCAGAACCGCCCACGCCGGCATCGAGGTCCCCGGCATCCCTTCGCTGATGACCCTGAACAGATCCCGATCCGTCGGCGTCTTGTTCACCGTCGTCCGAACCTTGTACAACCCCTTCGTAAAATCCCGCGGACGAGGCGCCAGATGCTCCGCCCCCGCCCCATTCCCGTCCCCCTTCTCCCCATGACAGAGAAGGCACTTCCGCGCATACACCGCCTTCCCCGCAGTCGCATCCCCCGCCTGCGCCCACACTTGGGAGGGCGCGGCGAGCGCCAGCGAGGCCGCAAAGCTGGCGCCAATGACCAGCCGCACCACCCACCTCCGAGGTAGGGCGACGAGAAGGGTCCAGATGCGAGGCGCCGAGGAGCGACGACTGAGGCGTAGGCCGCCTACGCCGCAGGGAGGAGCGACGAGGCAACGAAGCAGATGGGCCCTTCTCGTCGCCCGCCGCCTAGTGGGAGGCATGTTCTCCCGCTTCCCAGCGCCGCGGCTGCTGCCCCGTCGCATCGTAGAGATACATGATCACCTGCCAAATCTGGTCCTCCGTGAGCCGATCCTCCCACGACGGCATCACCGAATTCCACGGCGTCGACTCCTTCGGCAGCCCCGGCCCGCCCTTGGCGATGCGCCAGAACAGATACGCCTCCTGCAGCATCGCGATCGTGCCGGGATCCTGGAAGTTCGCCGGCGGCGGGTTGAAGCCGTAGGCGAAGTGGCCCTTGCCGTCCAGGTTGTCGCCGTGGCAGTACATGCAGTTGCGGATGTAAATCTCGCCGCCGGCCGCCACGTGCTTCGTCAGCGTCGCCGGGTCCTTGCGCAGCGGGTTCTCGACACCCGAGATGTTGATGTCCTTGCCGCGGAACTGGATGGACCCGGGCGGCGCCGGGTGCACGGCCCGCAGCTCGGGTGGGGCCTGCGGCTTGGCGGCGGCCTGGGTGTAGGCGTAGTAGCCGAGCAGCAGCGGCAGCGCCACCACGATCACCGAGCGCAGCCTGCGGTAGCGCGGGTCGGTCAGCGTCAGCCGGATGGGCCGGACGAAGTCGTTCCACGAGTCGCGATCGGAGGAGACGAAGACGAGCAGGGCCAGGCTGATGATGAACAGGTAGAGCGAGAGCACGCTCCACGGCGCCGGCGGCCGGATGCCGAAGCGCAGCACGACGAACGCCAGCACAAAGATGGCCACGGCCTGGAAGAAGCGCGAGCGCAGGACGTTCATCGGCTCATTTCAGCGTGAGCAGGAAGGAGACGAGGTCCATGTACTCCCGGGCCGCCAGCCGCGTCCCCAGATCCTGCGGCATCACGCCGGGTGGGAAGCCGGCCACCGTGCCCATGCCCTTGGGGTCGAGGATCTTCTTCATGATGTAGTCCGGCGTCTGGATCTTGGCGATCTGCGAGAGATCCGGCCCCACCGGCGAGGCGCCGATCTTGCCGGCCTTGTGGCAGGCGATGCACGTGCCCTTGCCCTGGAACACCAGCGCGCCGGCCGCCGCGTCGCCCGGCAGCTTCACCTCGGCCGCGGCCGAGCCGCCGCCGGCGGACGCGCCGACCGTCGCGGGCACGTCGTTGAGCGTGACGTCGACGCTGCCGCCCTGCGTCTGCAAGAAGGCGATGAGCGCCCAGACCTCCGAGCGGTTCAGCGCGATGGGCGGCCTGTCCACCTCGGGCATGATCGGCGGATAGCCCTCGACCACGTAGGCCTGCGGCTTGATGAGGGACTCCAGCAGGTACGCCTTGGCACTCATGCCCGGCTTGCGCTGGGCGGCCCGGGCGCCGACGCCGGCCAGATCGGGCGCGCGCGAGCCCTTTTCGCCGATGCGGTGGCAGATCTCGCAGGTGCCCTTCGTGTGGTAGATCTCCTCGCCGGCCTTCACGAGCTGGGCGGGGGTGACGTTGCCGCCCTCCAGCGACAGCTCCTGGGGTGGCTTGGACTCGATCTGGGGGATGGAGTTGGCGAACCAGGAGTAGCCACCCATCACCGCGACGGCGAAGATGCCGACCTTGAGGCCGACGGGCACGTGCATGCTACGCGTCGTCGCGGTCGCTGCCGCCGGCCAGCACCGGGGCGGCGGGCGTGTGAGCGCCGGCGCCCTCCCGGCCCTTGTCGGCGAGACCACCGAGCCAGAAGATGAACATCACCAGCGCGAAGAAGGCGAGCGTCACCAGCGTGATCACGTTGGCCGCGTAGCCCAGCGCCGGCGTCACCGCGTCGACCGAGGTGTCGCGCAGCACACCGTACACGTGCCAGTACTGGCGGATGCCCGAGCGCGCGAAGCCCATCAGGCCCATGAGCCAGGTGAAGGTCACGGCGAGCAGGATCAGCACGTATTGCGAGTGGGGCGCGATCGTCCCCCACCGGATCAGGCCGGTGGAGCGGGCGCCCCTGAACATCGGCACGTCGATCGCCATGACGAGCACGATCGCCCCGATGACCGCCAGCACCTGGTACACCGAGAAGCCGATGCGGACGATCGACTCCACGTAGTAGCCGTAGACGCCGTAGAAGACGACGACGAGGGCGGCGGCGCCGAAGGCCGCCCACTGGATGGCCATGCCCATCGTCACCCACGACGCGGTCGGGATCTTGTTGGCGCGGCGGTAGAGGATGTACGAGAGGAAGGTCGTGAGGATCATGAGATTCACGACGGTGTTCTTGGCCGACATGACGCCGAAGGAGCCGAGCAGCGGGTGGTGGGTGCCGCCCATCGCCCGCGCCTCGTCGAGCGTGACCACCATGGAGTGCGGCGTCGCCCACACCATGAAGCCGATGGTCAGGATGATCAGCATCGGCGGCACGTACTTGCGATAGCGCTCGGCCCCGGGAATCCGTGCCATGCCGAGCCACAGGTAGTAGTTGGAGCCGAGGAACAGGATGCCGATGAGGATGGCCTGGATGATCCACAGCCACGACATGAAGCCGCCCATCATCGTGATGCCCATCGTCTGGTTGTAGGCGTAGATCTCGCGGCCCAGGTAGTAACCCGCGAACGGCAGGACGATGAACGCCGACAGCGCGACGAAATTGCCGACGTAGCCCATCCAGTCGTAGCGCGCTCGCTCTTCGTCTGTTTTTGCGGACAAAAACCGGAAGGCCGCGTAGGCGCCGGCGATGGTGCCGCCGAAGACGATGTTGGCGATGAGCCGATGGATGTTGATCGGTATCCAGGTCGGGTTGTGGATGGCCGCCCACACGCCGCCCTTCAGGGCGCCGGAATCGTCGATGCCGGCCGGCGACATCATGAAGGTGACCCAGGAGTTGGCCACCACGAGGATGGCGGTACCGAACAGGTTGGACAGCACGCCGAGACCGACGTGGATGCCCTTGCGGGGGCCGCTGAGCCAGTTCCAGCCGTAGTACCAGAGGTAGACGGTGAAGGTCTCGGCGAAGAACAGCAGGGCGTAGACCCAGTAGGTCGAGAAGAAGATGGACGTCATGTACGTCCAAAACTTCGGGTAGTAGCCGACGAACAGGAACAGCAGGAGCGCGCCCAGCAGGGCCGTGGTGGAGAAGGCGGCGAAGGTGAGCTTGACCAGCTCGTGCGACAGCCAGTCGTACCGGTCCTCACCGGTGCGCCAGCCGATGATCTCGATGATGACCGCGAAGATGGGGACGCCGAGGATGAAGGCCGCGAAGTTGAGGTGCAGCTGGGCGACGGCCCAGACGGCCAGCCGGGAGCCGAGGACGGGGAAGGCCCGATACGCCGGGTCCTTGGCGACGGCCTGCTGGGCCTCGACGGGGAGCGCCAGGACTGTCAGGATCGCAGCGGCGAGAAGCACGGCCGCAAGCGGCGCGCACCGGCCCCCAGCCCTGCCCGTACTCATCGATTCGGCCTCTGGATGCCAAGGCTGCGGGAGCCTGCGACGACCGCCTCCGCAGACAGGCTTGTTCGCGAAATCACATGAGCGTCCGGGGCAGATTTTTAGGGCCAACGCCTCGATGTGTCAAGGAGAAAGAGGTTCCGCGTGTTTGACACACCCCACCCCGAACGCTAGCATCACTTTCAGGGAACCCCGATGAAGCCTCGCCTCACGCAGCGCATCCAGTTCTCGCTGGCCTACGCCCTGGTCGTGGTGCTGCTGCTCTCCCTGCTCCAGGCCTGGCTGCTGGCCCCCCGCAGCGTGGAGATCCCCTACTCGAAGTTCCTGGAGCTGCTGCGCGCCGACCGGATCGAGCGGGTGGCCCTCACCGAGCGGGAGATGCGGGGCACGGCCAAGCCCGGCGCCCTTCCCGCCCCCCCGGCCCTGCCGGGCGACCGCATACGGCAGTGGCTGGGCCCCGAGGACGAGGTGCGGGTCTTCACGGTCACCCGCATCCCGGGCGTCGACGAGCAGCGGCTAGTGGCCGAGCTGGAGGCGCACCACGTCGAGTTCGCCGGCCGGATCGAGAACACCTTCTGGAAGGACCTGCTGTTCGGCTGGGTCATCCCGCTCGGGATCATGGTGGCCATCTGGATGTTCCTGATGCGTCGGGTCGGCGGCGGCCCCACCCAGGCCCTGTCGTTCGGGCGCAGCAAGCACAAGATCTACGACCGCAAGGAGCTGAAGACCACGTTCAACGACGTGGCCGGGGTCGACGAGGCCAAGGCCGAGCTCGTCGAGGTGGTCGATTTTCTGAAGAACCCCAAGAAGTACCAGCGCCTGGGCGGCCGCCTTCCCAAGGGCGTCCTCGTGGTCGGCCCCCCCGGTACGGGCAAGACCCTATTGGCCCGGGCGGTGGCCGGCGAGGCCGACGTCCCGTTCTTCACCCTGTCGGGCTCGGAGTTCGTCGAGATGTTCGTGGGCGTGGGCGCCTCCCGCGTGCGCGACCTCTTCGAGCAGGCCAAGGACAAGGCCCCGTGCATCGTGTTCATCGACGAGCTCGACGCCATCGGCAAGTCGCGGGCCGGCGCCAGCGGGTTCGTCGGCGGCCACGACGAGCGCGAGCAGACGCTCAACCAGCTCCTGGCCGAGATGGACGGCTTCGACTCCTCCAAGGGCGTGATACTCATCGCCGCCACCAACCGGCCGGAGGTCCTCGACCAGGCGCTGCTGCGGCCCGGGCGCTTCGACCGCCAGGTGGTCGTCGACAAGCCGGACGTGCGCGGGCGCGAGGCCATCCTGCGATTGCACGCCCGCGCGGTCGTCCTGGCGCCGGGCGTCGAGCTGGCCGTGATCGCCGCCCGCACCCCGGGCTTCGCCGGCGCCGACCTGGCCAACATCGTCAACGAGGCCGCCCTGCTGGCCGCCAGGAAAGAAAAGAACGGCGTCGAGATGGCGGATTTCGAGGAAGCGATCGATCGCGTCGTCGCCGGTCTCGAGAAGAAGAGCCGGGTGCTCTCCGAGAAG
This sequence comes from Methylomirabilia bacterium, assembly GCA_041499965.1. GTDB lineage: Bacteria > Methylomirabilota > Methylomirabilia > Rokubacteriales > CSP1-6 > AR5. The sequence goes on along the minus strand of JBGQLG010000046.1, from coordinate 10,202 downwards.
GAGCGCGATATCGTGGCCCACCACGAGATGGGGCACGCGCTCGTCGCCTCGTCCGTGGCCCACGCCGATCCGGTCCACAAGGTGACGATCATCCCCCGCGGCGTGGGCGCGCTCGGCATGACGTATCAGCTCCCGACCGAGGACCGCTTCCTGTTGACGCGCAGCGAGCTGGAGGACCGGATCGCCGTGCTGCTGGGCGGGCGCGTGGCCGAGGAGCTCGTGTACGGCGAGGTCTCGACCGGCGCCCACAACGATCTCGAGCGCGCGACCGAGCTGGGCCGGCTGATGGTGACGAAGTACGGAATGTCCGAGCGGCTGGGGCTCGCCACCTACGGCGAGCGGGCGCCCCTGTTTCTGAAGGGCTCCGGCATGGGCGGAGAGCGCGACTACAGCGACGCCACCGCCCGCGCGATCGACGAGGAGGTTCGCGCCATCCTGGATCGCACGCAGGATCGGGTCCGCGGCCTGCTCACGGCCAAGAAGGCCGTGCTCGTCCACGCGGCGTCCGAGCTGAAGCGGGTGGAGACGCTCGATGGCGAGCGCCTCAAGCGGCTGCTGGCGGGCGAGGGCTGAGCGCACACGTCGAGGAGGCCAGTCATGCAGGTCACAGGCAAGACGTTCGGCGGGGCGCTCCTCGTGGCGCTGCTCGCCGGCATCACGCTCGGCGCCTTCGCGAGCACGCACGGGCCGTGGCGCCCGGCCCCCTCGCTCGCCCAGGCGCCGCTCGCCACGCTGCAGGCGCCGATCCTGCCCGTGCAGATGCCGCTGACCACCGGCAGCTTCGCCAAGGTCGCCGAGGCCATCAAGCCGGCGGTCCTCAACATCAACACCCTGTCGCGCGGGAGCGGTGGGGGCCGCACCCCGTTCGAGGAATTCTTCGGCGAGGATTTCTACCGGCGGTTCTTCGGTGATGCCCCGGATCGCCTCCCCCAGCGCAGCCTGGGCTCGGGCGTGATCATCGACCCCTCGGGCATCGCGCTGACGAACGCCCACGTCGTGGAGAAGGCGACCGAGATCGAGGTCGTCACGCTCGACGGCGGCAAGCACAAGGCCAAGGTGATCGGCCTGGACAAGAAGACCGACCTGGCGGTGCTCAAGCTCGACGACGGCAAGGCCAAGTTCGCCTTCGCCCGCCTGGGTGACTCGGATCGCATGCAGGTGGGCGACTGGGTGATCGCGGTCGGCTCGCCGTTCGGGCTGCAGTCCACGGTGACGGCCGGGATCATCAGCGCCAAGGCCCGCCAGATCGGCCAGGGACCGTTCGACGACTTTCTGCAGACCGACGCGGCCATCAACCCCGGCAATTCCGGCGGACCGCTCGTGAACATGCAGGGCGAGGTCGTCGGGATCAACACGGCCATCGTGGCGGGCGGCTCGGGCATCGGCTTCGCGATCCCGTCGAACATGGCGCGCAAGATCTACACGGAGCTGTCGACGAAAGGTCGGGTGACGCGTGGCTGGCTGGGCGTGTCGATCCAGCCGCTCACCTCCGATCTCGCCAACTCGTTCGGGGCCAAGGACACCAAGGGCGTGCTCGTCTCGGACGTGGTGCCCGACAGCCCGGCCGGCAAGGCCGGCCTCAAGCCGGGCGACATCCTGCTCGAGTTCGAGGGCAAGCGGACCGAGGCGCCGGCCGACCTGCAGCGCGCCGTCGCCCTCGCTTCTCCCGGCCAGGAGGCCAAGGTCAAGGTGTGGCGCGACGGCAACGAGCGCACGCTGGAGGTGAAGATCGGCGAGGCTCCGGACGATCGCGAGGCCCAGCAGCGCGGCAGCAGCAAGGGGACGCCGACGGTCCTCGGCATGGAGGTGCGGCCGATCACGCCGGAGGTGGCGCGCCAGCTCAATCTCCGGACCAGCGAAGGCGTGATCGTGGCGCGCGTGGACGAGGGGAGCCCGGCGGCCGAGGCGGGCATCCAGCGCGGCGACGTGATCCGTGAGATCAACCGCCAGAAGATCCGCACCACCAGCGACTACGAAAAGCTGACCCGGGAGACCAAGGACGGCGATCGGCTGACCGTGCTGCTCCAGCGCGGTCCGATGTCGCTGTACGTCGCGTTTACGGTGGGACGCGGATAGGGCCTCGGAGGGGGGCTTTGCCCCCCTTCCGACCGTCGTCGCGCGCCTAACGGCGTGCTCCTCCGTGCCTCCCCCCAGAACTCGGAGGCGGCGGCAAAGCCGCCGCTCGAAGCGGCGAATAACCCCGCTGCGATCACCCGCGATGCGACGTCGGATGAGCGGCTCTTGGTGGTCCCGGCAGTCGATTGAGCGTACCGCATGTGGTTTAGTGGCGGGGGCTCAATTCGTCTGATACATTTAGCAATAGGTTTGACTGATGGCGGTTGAGTTCAAGGACTATTACAAGATTCTGGGGGTCGCCCGGGACGCGGACGACAAGACGATCAAGTCTGCGTATCGCAAGCTGGCGAGGAAGCATCACCCGGACGTGGCCAAAGGGAAGGACGGGGGCGATCGCTTCCACGAGGTGACGGAAGCCTACGACGTCCTTTCGGATCCTGAGAAGCGACGGCGGTACGACACGCTCGGGCCCGACTGGCAGCGCTACACACAGCCGGGTCCGGCCGGCCAGCAGGGCGCGACCCACGTCGATCTCGGCGGGGACGGCGGCAACTTCTCGGACTTCTTCCGCTCGATCTTCGGTGACCTCGGCGGTGGCCGCGGGGGCCGGACAGGCGGCGGCGCCGACGCGGACGACTGGCTCGGCGGCTTCGCCGGGAGTGGTCGCCGCGCGTCTCGGGGCCAGGACGTCCAGGCCAACGTGACGATCACGCTGGAAGAAGCGTACAGCGGCGTCCGCAAGTCGTTCGACTTCGACCTCGAGGAGCCGTGCCCCACCTGCCGCGGCGCCGGCCACCTGAGCGGCAAGCCCTGCCCGACCTGCCACGGCAACGGCTGGCAGCGTGGCCATCGCCAGGTCGACGTGAAGATCCCGGCCGGTCTGCGCACGGGCCAGAAGGTCCGCGTCTCGGGCGAGGGCGCCGGCGGCGGCGATCTCTACCTGGCGGTGACGGTGACGCCGCACCAGGAGTTCGAGCGGCGCGGCGACGACATCCAGCTCGCGGTACCGATCACGGCGCCCGAAGCCGCGCTCGGCGTCACGCTCGAGATCCCCACGCTCCGGGGCAAGGTGTCGATGAAGATCCCGCCCGCGACCTCCAGCGGGCGCACGTTCCGCTTGCCGGGCTACGGCATGCCGAAGCCGAAGGGCGGCGGTCACGGCCACCAGCTGGTGACCGTGCGCATCGTCATGCCGGCCGACCTGCGACCAGAGGAACGAGAGCTCTACGAGAAACTGAAGGCGCTCCGCAGCGACTCACCCCGCGGCGGCTACGCGCAAGGATAAGGACGAGCCATGCGATTGGACAAGCTCACGGTCAAGGCGCAGGAAGCGATGCAGGCCGCGCAGTCGCTGGCGGACCAGCACGAGCATCAGGCGGTCGAGCCCGAGCACCTGCTCGCGGCCCTGCTCCAGCAGCGCGAGGGCGTGGTGGCGCCGGTGCTGGGCAAGCTCGGCGCGCGCCCCGAGGCCGTCCAGCGGGCGGTCGAGACCGAGATGGCACGCCTGCCCAAGGTTCGGGGCGGCGGCGGCCCGTACCTCGGTGAGCGGCTGCGGGCGGCGCTCGAGCGCGCCCAGCGCGAGGCCGAGCGGTTGAAGGACGACTACGTCTCCACCGAGCACCTGCTGATCGCCATCGCCCAGGACCGCGAGGGCGCGGCCGGACGGGCGCTGGCCGCGGCCGGGGTGACGGCCGACGGCATCTACCACGCGCTGGTCGACGTGCGCGGCACCCAGCGCGTCACCGATCCCAACCCGGAGGACAAGTACCAGGCCCTGCAGCGCTACTCGCGCGACCTGACCGAGGCGGCCCGCAAGGGCAAGCTCGACCCGGTCATCGGCCGCGACGAGGAGATCCGCCGGGTCGTGCAGGTGCTCTCGCGCCGGACCAAGAACAACCCGGTGCTGATCGGCGAGCCCGGCGTCGGCAAGACCGCCATCGTCGAGGGCCTGGCCCAGCGCATCGTGGCCGGCGACGTCCCCGAGGGGCTGAAGGACAAGCGGCTCGTCGCCCTCGACATCGGCGCCATGGTGGCCGGCTCGAAGTACCGCGGCGAGTTCGAGGACCGCCTCAAGGCCGTCCTCAAGGAGATCACCGAGGCCGAAGGTCGGATCATCTGCTTCATCGACGAGCTGCACACGCTCGTGGGCGCGGGCGCCGCGGAAGGCGCCGTCGACGCCGCCAACATGCTGAAGCCGGCCTTGGCCCGCGGCGAGCTGCGCTGCGTGGGCGCGACGACGCTGGACGAGTACCGCAAGCACATCGAGAAGGATCCCGCCCTCGAGCGGCGCTTCCAGCCGGTGATGGTGCGCGAGCCGTCGGTCGAGGACACCATCGCGATTCTCCGCGGCCTCAATCCCAAGTATGAGACCCACCATCACGTCAAGATCAAGGACTCGGCGCTGGTGGCGGCGGCCGTGCTGTCGCACCGCTACATCGGCGACCGGTTCCTCCCCGACAAGGCCATCGACCTCGTCGACGAGGCGGCCGCGCGCATCCGCATGCAGATCGACTCGATGCCGCAGCCGATCGACGAGATCGAGCGGCGGCTGATGCAGCTCTCGATCGAGCGGGTCTCGGTCGCGCGCGATCAGGACGATCCGGCTGCCCGCGAGCGCCTCGGCAAGATCGACGTCGAGCTGGCCGATCTCAAGGAGCGCTCGGCCGTGCTCAAGGCCCAGTGGCAGGCCGAGAAGGGCGGCATCACCCGGATCGGCAAGGTGAAGGAGGAGCTCGAGGACGCCCGCCAGGCCATGGCCGAGGCGGAGCGCAAGGGCGACCTCAACCGGGCCGCCGAGCTGCGCTTCGGCGTGATCCCCGGGCTGGACAAGCAGCAGGTCGAGCTCGAGCGCGGGCTGGCCGACCAGCACCAGCGCGGCCGCATGCTGCGCGAGGAGGTCGACGAGGAGGACATCGCGACCACCGTGGCCAAGTGGACGGGCATCCCGGTCACCCGGCTGCTGGAGGGCGAGGTGCAGAAGCTCGTGCAGATGGAGGACCGGCTGAGCCAGCGCGTGGTGGGCCAGGCCGAGGCCATCCACGCGGTGTCCAACGCCGTGCGGCGCGGCCGGGCCGGGCTCAGCGATCCCAACCGCCCTATCGGCTCGTTCCTGTTCCTGGGCCCGACCGGCGTCGGCAAGACCGAGCTGGCCCGCGCGCTGGCCGAGTTCATGTTCGACGACGAGCGCGCCATGGTCCGCCTCGACATGTCCGAGTACATGGAGAAGCACACGGTGGCCCGCCTGATCGGGGCGCCGCCTGGATACATCGGCTACGACGAGGGCGGGCAGCTCACCGAGGCCATTCGGCGACGGCCCTATGCCGTGGTCCTCTTCGATGAAATCGAAAAGGCTCATGCTGACGTCTTCAACGTCCTGCTGCAGCTGCTCGACGACGGGCGCCTGACGGACGGGCAGGGACGGACGGTCGACTTCCGCAATGTCGTGGTGATCATGACGTCGAACATGGGCAGTCATCTGTTCCGCGAGTACGAGCGGCCGGAGAAGCTGCGGCCCCTGCTCATGCAGGAGCTGCGCAACTCGCTGCGGCCGGAGTTCCTGAACCGCATCGACGAGCTGGTGATCTTCCAGCCGCTCGGCCGCGACGAGATCACGCGGATCGTCGACATCCAGCTCGCCCACCTGCGGCGGCGGCTGCTCGATCGGCGGATCCACCTCGAGGTCAGCGACGCCGCTCGAATACTGCTGGCGCGCGAGGGCTACGACCCGACGTACGGCGCCCGCCCGCTCAAGCGGACCATCCAGCGGCTGGTCCAGGACCCGCTGGCCCTCAAGCTGCTGGAGCGTGAGTTCGTGGAGGGCGACACCGTGGCCGTCGACACGGAGGGCGAGCACATCGTCTTCCGCAAGGAAGTCACGGCCGAGGTCGTGGACTAGAACACCGCGGCGCTGTTGCACCCGAGCCAATCGGCGCGCGGATCGCGCCGATTGGCCCGATGAATCGCCTCCCCGCCGTGTCACCATCTAACGGCCATGACCAGCCGCCGGCTGCATCCCGCCTGGATCGTGCTCGGGGCCGTGACGATCTGCCTGCTCGCCTCGACGGGCCTGCGGGCGACGTTCGCCGTCTACATCAAGCCGATCGAGGCCGAGATGGGCTGGTCACGCGGGGCGCTGTCGATCGCGGCGGCCATCTCGCTGCTGCTCCTGGGCGCCAGCGGGCCGTTCGCCGGACGGCTGGCCGACCGGTGGGGCCCCCGGCGGGTCGTCGTGCTGTCGCTCGCCCTGCTCGGCATCGGCGGCATCGCCATGTCCTTCGTGCACACCCTGTGGCAGCTCTACCTCGCCGCCGGCGTGGTCATGGCCGTGGGCGCGGGCGGCGCGGCGCTCAGCACGGGCTCCGCGATCGTGGCGCGCTGGTTCCAGACCCATCGCGGCACGGCGATCGGCTTTGCCGCCGGCGGCATGTCCGCGGGGCAGCTCATCGTCATCCCGCTCGCCAGCTGGATCGTGATCGGGCACGGCTGGCGCACCAGCGCGCTCTGGCTCGGGGTCGGCCTGCTGGTCGTGGTGCTGCCGCTCGCGGCGTGGCTCGTGCGGAACACGCCCGAGGAGCGGGGCATGCGGCCGTACGGCGCGGTCGGGGTGGCGCTGACGGCAGCCCAGGCCAGGGCCGAGCAGCAGGCGGGTCGCGTGTCGGTCACCGAGGCGGCCCAGACGCTGCCGTTCTGGCTGCTCATGGGGACGTTCTTCGTCTGCGGCTACACGAGCGTCGGCATGATCGGTACCCACTTCATTCCCCACGCCCTCGAGCACAACTTCACGGCCATGCAGGCCTCGGCCGCGCTCGGGGTGATGGGCGCCATGAACATCGTGGGGACGATCGGCTCGGGCTGGCTCTGCGACCGCGTCGGCCGCCGGGTGCCGCTGGCCATCTTCTACTTCGTGCGCGGCCTGTCGCTGATCTTCCTGCTCTACGTCTGGAACGTGCCCTCGCTGCACTTCTGGGCGGCGCTGTTCGGCCTGAACTACATCTCGACGGTCCCGCCCACGACGACGCTGACCGCCAACATCTACGGGCGCTTCTCGGTGGGCGAGCTGAGCGGCTGGATCTTCTTCGCCCATCAGGTCGGCGCCGCCATCGCCGCCGCGCTGGCCGGCTGGGTCTACGAGCTGACCGGCTCCTACGGGTCCGCGTTCGTCTCCGCCGCGCTGATGGCGTTCCTGGCGGCGGGGATGTCGCTGATGATCCGCGAGGAGCCGATCACCAGCGCGCGGCCGAGGCCGATGGCCCCGGCCACCGCGACGACCTAGCCGGGCTGTTTCAGCGGCCGACGCGCGACAGGGGCAGCGTTCCCTCGATCTCGCCCTTCATCAGAGGGCGTTGCCGCCCGCCGGCGGACCGCGCCTTGCGGTCAACCTGCTGCTCCACGTACTCGTAGAGCTCGGAGACCGTGACGATGCCGTCGCCATCGCGGTCGGCCTTGCCGCGCAGGCCCTCGAGCAGGTAGTAGGTGAACACGCCGTGACCCAGCTCGGAGGTCTCCAGCGCCACCTCGTTGGGGCCGGCCGCCGTGATGATCACGCGGCCCTTGCTGCGGGTCAGCCGATCCAGGAAGTGGTCGTTGAGATTGCTTGAGCGCAGCTGCTGGCGTGCGAAGGTGCGGCCGCCCGCCGTCCCGCTGTAGCAGGTGTCCAGCAGCAGCACCACCCGCTCGGACTGGATGCGGCTGAAGATCCGCTGGATCTCGTCCATGGGCAGCGCGGTGCTGTAGAGCGATTCCGGATCGGCGTTGCGGGGAATCAGGTACTTGGTGATGCCGTCGGCCTCGGTCCCGGTCGCGTCGACCTCCGGCGCCCCGTGACCGGCGTAGTAGATGAGCACCATGTCCTCGCGGGCCGGCCGGCGGTAGAGGAAATCGCCCAGCGCCCGCCGGATGTTCTGCAGGGTCGGCTTCTGCGGCGTGTTGTCGGTCAGCAGCAGGACGTTGTCCTTGGGGTAGCCGCCCTGCGTCGTCAGGAACTGGTACATCGCCTCGGCGTCGGGAGTGGCGTACCTGAGCTTCGTGATCGACTCGTGCTCGTACTCGCCCACGCCGATCACCACCGCCCAGCGGTTGGCGATCTTGGGCGGCGGCGGTCCCGCCGGCGTGGGCACCACCCGGGTGACCGTCCGGACGACCTGGGAGACGTTGCCGGCGCGGTCGCTGGCGGTGACCTCGACGACGTTCTCGCCCGGCCGCAGCGTCGCCGCGACGCGAAGGGGCCGCCCGCGGCCCTCACCGGTCTCTCGCGGTTGCGGTATCTCGACGCCGTTGACGGTCACCTGCACTCGGTCGACCGCGACGTTGTCGGTCACGAGGCCCAGCACCATGATCTCCTCACGCTCCACCTTGGCCTCGGCCGGCGGGTAGTTGATGACGATCCTCGGCGCCTCGGTGTCGGCCGGCGGTACAGCGGCGACGGCCGGCGGGGAGGCGGGCACGACCCCGGGCGTCACGGCAAGGGTCGCCGGGGCTGCAGCCGGTGGGGCAGCTTTCGCACGTGGCGCCGGTGGCGCGACCGGCGCCGGAGCAGCGATGGCCGGTGGCGCGGCGACCGGGGGTGCCGACGGCACGACCGGTGCCGGTGACGCAACCGGTCCCGGCGCGACCACGGGCGGCGTGGCCGGCACCCGAGGCGGCGCCGGCGTCAGCGCGACGACGGGTGAGGCGGACGGCGCCACGATCTCGAACGCGAGGCCGGGGAGCGGGAGTGTCGTCTCCGCCTTCACGAACCGCTGCACCGAGGGGGAGTACCACAGCGTGATCTGGCCGAGCGTGGCGCCCCTCACCATGCTCTCCACGCCGAGGAGGACGTGGTTCACGCGAAAGGCCTGCACGTCGCCACCGGCGACCCGTAGATCCTCGACCGCGCCCACCGTCCAGGCCACATCCACGCTCCCGCTGAAACCCGCAGAGGACGTGCGGAGGGGACTGCGAATGATCGTGCGGATCGTCCCCGATCTGCCGCGCTCCAGCGGCCAGCGGAGTGCGGGCGCCTCGTCGACCTCCCAGACGACCGCCCCGTTCGCCACGACCTTCAGAAGCCCGAGATTCTTGGTCAGGTGGATCTCGTTCCGAGAGCCACTGGAAAACACGTACACGTCGCCGGTGACCGTCTTCAGCTCGTAGACGCCGTCCGACCTGACCCACTGGTCGCCCACGCTGTAGATCGGTCGCTCGGCGCGGGGCGTCTGGGCGGCGGCGGGCGGGCCGGCGAGGACGACAACGACGAGCGCCAGCCCGAGGAACAGGCTGTACCGTAGCGCGCGGCTCTCGAGGGGCCGCGCCGGGACGGGCAGGCTACCTGGCGATCGCAAGTGCCCCGCGGCGGGGATCAGCACCGCCCCAGCGGGTATTCTCGGGGCCCATCTTGACCGCGCAGACGGCGCCGGCCCGCCACTCCCAGTCGGGCCACTCGCCGATCTCGTGGCCGAGGCCGGCGAGCGCCTCGCGCGTGCTCTGGTCGATGCGGCGCTCGGCCTCGAGCTTGCCCGGCGAGTAGGCGTGCGGCCAGAACGAGTCGGGGAACGAGCGCGAGGCGACGCGCGGGGCCTCGATCGCCTCCTGCAACGGCATCCCGAACACGGTCGTGTTCAGGAACACCTGCAGCATCGCCTGCTGCTGGACGTCGCCGCCCGGCGTGCCGAACGGCATGAAGACCTTGCCGTCCTTCAGCGCCATGGCCGGAGCCGGCGTCAACCGCGGCCGCTTGCCCGGCGCCACCACGCTGGCGTGGGCGGGATCGAGCCAGCCCTGCGAGCCGCGCGGCGAGACGACGCAGCCCACGCCGGCCACGACCGGCGAGTCGACGTTGGGATCGCTCGGCGTCGCCGAGAAGCCGTTGCCCTCGGCGTCGATCACCGCCACGTAGCTGGTGTCGAGCGCATCCGACGAGCCGCCCGCCAGCGGCAGCAGCTCGCGCCGCGGCGCCGCGTCACCGGCCGGCGGCATCTCCTTGCAGGCCCGCGCCCCCACCAGCGCGCGGCGCATTTCGGCGAACTCGCGCGACAGCAGGCGCTCGCTCGGCACGTTCACGAAGCGCGGATCGCCGTAGTAGGCGTCACGGTCGGAAAACGCCAGCTTGATCGTCTCGACGATGCGATGCAGGTAGGCCGGCGAGTTGT
>JBGQLG010000045.1:0-30752 GCA_041499965.1 Methylomirabilia bacterium | reverse complement strand
GGGCATCGTACGACCGTCGCCCACTCGGGTCCGGAGGCGCTCGACCGGCTCGGCAGCCAGCCGCTCGACGCCATGTTCCTGGACGTGTCCATGCCGGGCATGAACGGCCTCGACGTGATGGCCGAGGTGAAGCGTCTGAAACCGGCCCTGGCGGTGGTCGTCATCACCGGCCACGCCACCGCGGACGAGATCGACCGGATCAAGGCGCTCGGCGCGATCGATGTGATCCAGAAGCCGTCGGCGCTGACGAACTACCACCGCGCCATCGAGCGCCTGGGCGCCGGAAAGCTGTACCCCGACGCAAACCGGTCGTGATAAGAGCTGATGGTGCATCGCGTCCGTGACGGTGCGATCGCGTGCGTGCTCGGCCTGATCGCGCTGGCCGAGCCGGCCGCCGCTCAGTTCCCGCTGTTCCAGCAGCCCGGTCAGCCCGGCGCGCTGCTGGATGTCCAGGACCTGGAACAGCCCCGACGAGCCCCGCTGACGATCACGCCCTCGCTGGCCATCACCGGTGAGTACAACGACAACATCTTCCTCGACAACCGCCGCCGGGTGTCGGACTTCATTATCGGCTTCACGCCGGGACTGGCCATCGTGGCCGAGCGCCCCACCTATCGGCTGGGCGCCGGCTACAGCTTCACCTCGGAGCTGTTTACTACCGAGACCGACCAGAGCCACGCGTTCGACCGGCAGAACTTCTGGCTCGATACGCTCTGGCGCGTCGATCCCACCGTCACCCTCACGCTCACCGACACGTTCCTGTTCAGCACCGACACCAACCTCGTCGCCCGCGAGAACGTGGCGACCGGCCGTGATCGCGCCCTCGGCAACACGCTGGCCGCCGGCGTGGCCTGGCAGTTCGCGCCTCTGTGGACGCTGCGCAGCGGGCTGTCGTGGACGACCGAGCGATTCCAGCGTGACGAGCTGCAGGATTCGGACGTGTACCGGGCCACCCTCAGCGCCGAGCGCCGCCTCTCCCGCCTGGTGACCGTGGACGCCGGGTACGAGTTCGGCTACTTCGACATCGAGAACGAGCAGAAGAGCACGAGCCACACACCGCTCGTCGGCGTGCGCTGGCAGCCCACCCCGACCATCGACCTCGTGCTGCGCGCCGGCCCCTCGGTCGAGATCAAGGAGCGCGGCGACGCGCGGGTGACGCCGGCGGTGACGGCCAGCTACCGGCAGCGGCTGCCGTTCGGCGCCGTCGGTCTCTCCTACGACCGCGCCATCGGCACTGCGGGCGGCCTCGGGGGCACCACCGAGAACCAGCTCATCGCCGGCTTCGTGGACGTCACCCGCGTGGCGCGCGGTCTCACCGTGCAGCTCCTGCCGCGCTACTCGATCGTGGAGAGCACGAGCGGCGACCGCGTCGACGTGCAGTCCTTCACCGCCGCGCTGCAGGCGACCTACCGCGTGGCCTCGTGGATCTCGCTGATCGGCGGCTACCAGTTCTTCCGCCAGCGCTCCGCCAGCACCGTCTTCTCGAACGCCGGCACGACGATCGCCAACGACGCCGACCAGAACCGCGTCTTCTTCGGCGTGCAGTTCGGGTACCCGATCCGCTTCGATTAGATTGACTACATGGGGGGCCACGACATGGCCCCCCAAACCCCCCAACCGTTCGGCCCCTCCCGGCGGAGCCGGGATGGGCCTCGATCTCGCTGGTGCCGCAGGGGCCACGACATCCCCCCCCACCGTTCGGCGCCTCCCGGCAGAGCCGGAATGCGCCTCGAGCTCGCTGGTGCCGCAGGGGCCACGACATCCCCCCCCACCGTTCGGCGCCTCGGGGTAGAGCCGGGATGGGCCTCGGTCCTGTCCGGAGGGCTCGCGAAACGTTCGTGTCGGTGTGCAACGAGAGCCACGAAAGCGCCAGCACAGTGTCCATGCTCAGAGGCGCTGGGGCATCCGGGGGAGCCCGGCGATGGCTTGGTCTGGAGCAGACGGTTGCACAGTGAGACGGCGGTGTCTCTGGCATTTCGATTGCGCATGTGCACGGGCGACGGCGATCGTGCCGGTCCAGCTGAATGTCCACAGCGCAACGCTTTGCATGGCTCGACGGGCTCTCGACGGTCGCGGTGTGCGGCGTCGCCATGGCGATGCTGCCCGCGTCGGCCTCGGCCGCCGCCCCCCTGGCCGCGGTGGCCCGGGTGGCCGTCGTCACGCTCGTGTGTATCGCCGCCTTCTACTACAACGACCTCTACAACTTCGAGGTGCCTCACGACGTGGGGCAGCTCTTTCGCCGGCTCTGTCGCGCGCTGGGACTGAGCGCGCTGGTCCTGGCCGTCACCTATCTGACGTTCCCCGGGTTCATCCTGGGCGGCAACCTCGCCTCCTACGCGCTGCCGCTCATCCTCGTCTCCGTGCTGTCCCTGCGCGTGGCGGCCTACACGCTGGCCAAGCGAGCGCCGTTCTCGCAGCGCGTCCTCCTGCTCGGCGGCGGCCGGCTCGCCGATGAGCTCGCGCACCACATCCGCACCCGGCCGGACCTCGCCTTCCGTCTCGTCGGCGCGCTCGGCCCTCCCGGCGAGGCGCTGCCGGCCACGCCGCTGGGTGACTACGGCGATCTCGGCGACGTCGTCCTCCGCGACCGCCCCGATCGCATCATCGTGGCGATGCCGGATCGGCGCGGCAGTCTGCCGATCGCCTCCCTGCTGTCCTGCCGCTTCCGCGGGGTGACGGTCGAGGAAGCCACCCACGTCTACGAGCGCTTCACCGGCCGCCTCGCCGTGGAGTCGCTCAATCCAAGCACGCTGATCTTCGGCGACGGCTTTCGGGTCCGGCGGCTGCGGCTGGCCGTCATGCGCGCGCTGTCGATGGCCGCCGCACTCGTCGCGCTCGTGCTGACGGCGCCGCTCATCGCGATCATCGCGGTGGCGATCCGGCTGGAGTCGCCCGGCCCGGCCGTCTTCATCCAGGACCGGGTCGGCCTGCGCGGTCGGCGGTTCCGGCTGGTGAAGTTCCGCACCATGCGCCAGGCCACGGCCGACGGCGACTCGGTGTGGGGGCGCGACAACGCCAGTCGCGTCACCCGCCTCGGCGCCGTGCTGCGCCGCTACCGCCTCGACGAGCTGCCCCAATGCTGGAACGTGCTGCGCGGCGACATGAACCTGGTGGGACCGCGTCCGGAGATGGCTGACAACGTCGCCATCTTCGCGGCGGCCATCCCCTTCTACGACCTTCGCCACGAGGTGCGGCCGGGATTGACCGGCTGGGCGCAGGTGCGGGCGGGGTACTCGATGTCGATCGAGGAAGTCACGCACAAGCTCTGCTACGACCTCTACTACATCAAGCACATGTCGCCCGCGTTCGATCTCCGGATCATGGTCGACACCGTGAAGTTCGTGCTCAGCGGCGAGCGGCCCGGATGAGTCACGTCAAACGTTTACTGCAATCTGGCATGGCGCAGCCCAGGGTGGGCACGCGCGCCCGCGGGCGCGCGCGCCACGCCGTCGACAAACGCGTGGAATGCGGCTCGGCACGCCTCTTGCGAATTGCCGGGGCATGCGAGTGAAAGATCTACGATGACGGTGACCAGCTTCGACGCCGCTTCGTCGTTCACCGCCCCCACGACCGCGCGCCACGTCCTGGTCGTCGAGAGCGATCCCGATCAGCGGCGCCGCGTCCTCGCGCAGCTCGTCCAGTGGGGCTACACGCCGCTGGCCGCCGGCACCGCCGAGGAGGCGCTCGAGCAGCTCGGCACGACGCGGGTCGCGTTCTCGCTGGTGGCCATCCCCCTGCCCGGCCTCTCGGGCTGCGAGCTGGTGCGCCGCACACCCGAGCTGGCCGAGTCGGGGCCGATCATCATGATTGCCGACGCCGGCCACAGCGAGCAGATCGTCGAGGCCATCCAGGCCGGCGCCGACGACGTCCTCCGCCGGCCCTACACCGCCGAGGACCTCGAGCACGCCATCCGGGCCGTGACCGCCCGCGCGCGCCGCGAGCCGGCGCCGCCAGCCGAGGACAACGGCGATCGGTTGCAGCGGGAGCTGGCGTTGCTGATCAGCCCCCAGATGCGCGAGATCCAGCAGGTGATCGAGCAGTCCGCCCGCGCCGACGTGACCGTGCTGGTGTGCGGCGAGACCGGCGTCGGCAAGGAGCTGGTCGCGCGGGCCGTCCACGCGCACTCCCCCCGCCACCGGGCCGCCTTCGTCAAGGTCAACTGCGCGGCCATGCCGTGCGAGCTGCTGGAGAGCGAGCTGTTCGGCCACGAGCGCGGGGCGTTCACCGGCGCGCACCAGCGCAAGCCCGGCCGCTTCGAGCTGGCCGACGGCGGCACGATCTTTCTCGACGAGATCGGCGAGCTGCACCCCGCCCTGCAGGCCAAGCTGCTCCACGTGCTGCAGGACGGCGAGTTCTCACGGGTGGGCGCGCATCACAACCTGCGGGTCGACGTGCGCACCATCGGCGCCACCAACCGCGACCTCACCCGCGAGGTGGCCGCCGGCCGCTTCCGCGAGGACCTCTTCTACCGGCTCAACGTCATCAACGTCCTGGTGCCGCCGCTGCGCGACCGGCGCCGGGAGATCCCGGGCCTCGCCACCTACTTCGTGCAGCGCTACGCCCGGGTCTTCAACGTCCCCGAGCGCGCCCTGAGCCCCGAGACGCTGGACGCCTTCGGCGCCTATCCCTGGCCCGGCAACGTGCGGGAGCTCGAGAACTTCATCAAGCGGATGATCGTGCTGCAGGACTGGAACCTGGCCCGCACGCTGATCGCACCGGCGGCCGGCCCGGCGACGCCGGCCGCCGCGCCCGAGCCGTTCGCGGCCACCCGGGGTCTGTCGCTCAAGGAGATCTCCCGCCGCGCGGTGCTGGAAGCCGAGCGCGACGTCATCGGGCGCGCGCTCGAGCAGTGCCGCTGGAACCGCGTGAAGACCGCCAAGATGCTCAAGATCAGCTACCGCGCCCTCCTCTACAAGATCAAGGACATGGGCCTCAAGCAGGATCCGGCCGCCAGCTAGTGGGCGCGCCCCGGGAGGAGATCGAGTGATGGCATCGACCTGGTTCGTCGTCTTCGTGATGCTGCTGGCCGCCCTCGGCCAGGTCGCTGCCGTGGATGCCCAGCCGGCCGCGCCGGCGGCCGCCGTCTCCACCGCCCCGGCGGCGCGGTCTCCCGATTTCGTCATCGGTCCCGAGGACCTGCTGCAGGTCTCGGTGTGGAAGAACGAGTCGCTCTCCCGCCAACTCCCGGTCCGGCCGGACGGCAAGATCTCGATGCCGCTGCTGCACGACATCCAGGCGGCCGGCCTCACGCCGATGCAGCTGCGTGACACGATCGCCGCCGCGCTCGCCGAGTTCATGCCGAACCCCGAGGTGTCGGTGACCGTCCTCGATGTGCGCAGCTACCGTGTGTCGGTGCTGGGCGAGGTGCAGAAGCCCGGCGTGCTGCAGCTGAAGGCCCCCACCACCGTGCTGGAGGCCATCGCCCTGGCCGGCGGCTTCCGCGACTTCGCCTCGCCCAGCAAGATCGTCATCTTCCGCAAGCGCGACGGCGGCCAGACCCAGCGCCTGCGCTTCAATTACAACCGCGCCGTCGGCGCGGCCGGCGAGGAGAACGTCACGCTCCGCTCCGGCGACGTCGTCGTCGTGCCCTGAGGCCGAGGATCCGCCATGCCCACGACGCCACCCAGCATGCACCACGAGCCCGACCACGGCGCCGGCCTGGCCTCGATCCTCGAGGTCGTCCGCCGCCGGCGGCGACTGGCCGTGCTGCCGTTTCTGTTCGTCCTCGCCGCCGCGGTGTCGCTGGCGATGTTCCTGCCCAGCCTGTGGACGGCCCGGGCCACGGTCCTCGTCAACCGCCAGGAGATCCCCGAGGCGCTGGTGCGCTCCACCATCACCACCGACCCCGAGGCCCGGCTGCTGACGCTCACCTACCAGACGCTCGATGCCCCCCGGCTCATCACGATCATCCAGGACAACGATCTCTACCCGGCGCTGCGCCGCTCCCGGCCGATCGCCGAGGCCGTGGAGCGCATGCGCCGCGACATCAAGATCGACGTGCAGGACGAGCGCGACCGGCGGGACCGCGAGGCGCGCTCGCTCGTGTTCACGATGGGCTACGCCGCCGCCGATCCGGCGGTGGCCGTGCGGGTCACCAACACGCTGGCCTCGCTGTTCACCGAGGAGAACCGGCGGCTGCGCCAGCAGCAGGCGACCGGCGCCACCGAGTTCTTCGACACCCAGCTGCGCGACCTGCGCCAGCGGCTGAGCACCCAGGAGCAGAAGGTCACCGCCTACAAGGAGCAGCACCTGGGCGAGCTGCCCGAGCAGCGCGAGGTGAACGTGCGCACGCTCGAGCGCCTGCAGCAGCAGCTGCAGATGGCCCACGAGAACAACCGCCGGGCCGTCGAGCGGCGCCAGATGATCACGCGGAGCCTCAACGACCTCGACCTCGCGTCCTCCATGACCGCCGGCGGGACCGCCCCCGGGGGCGTACCCGGAGAGACGGCGGCCGCCCGCCTGGCGACCCTGCGCAACGAGCTGGCCGCCATGCAGACGACCTACAGCGACAAGTACCCCGACGTGATCCAGCTCAAGGAGCAGATCCGCATCACCGAGCGCCGGGTGAGCGAGGACGAGAAGAAGCTGGCGGCGGCCGCCACCCGCGCGGCCGGGCCGGCTCCGGCCGGCTCCCGCCAGGCCCGCGATCTGCGGATGGCCGTGCAGAACCCCTACGTGCTGAGCCTGATGCAGCAGCTCGACCAGGCCAACGTCGAGGCCAAGGCGAGTGCCGACGAGATCGTCAACCTGAACCGGCAGCTCAGCGTCTACCAGGGCCGCCTGGAGCAGACGCCCAAGCGCGAGCAGGAGCTGGCCCTGATCACGCGCGACTACGAGTCGACGCGCGAGATGTTCCGCTCGCTGCTGGCCAAGCGCGGCGAGGCCGACGTCGCCGCCGACCTCGAGCAGCGACAGAAGGGCGAGACCTTCCGCGTGATCGAGCCGGCCACGCTGCCCGAGCGGCCCACCGGTCCCAACCGCGTGCGCCTGCTGCTGGTCGGCGTCGCCCTAGCGCTGGGCGCCGCCGGCGTCGCCGTCGTGCTCGCCGAGCAGATCGACACCTCATACCGCCGGGCCGACGAGGCGCGGGCCGCCGCCGGGGTGCCGCTGCTGTCGACCATTCCGCGGATCGTCACCGAGACCGACCGCCTCGCGACCCGCCGCTACCGGCGGCTGGCCGCGGCGGCGGTCGCCGGGGGTCTGCTGCTGGTCATCGGCACCTCGTTCGTCGTGGCCCACGACAATCAGTCGCTGGTCAGCGTGCTGACGGCCGACCCGGCGGCGAAGAGGTAAGCCATGTACCTCCAGTTCTACGGCCTGCGGGAGGCCCCGTTCAACCCGACCCCCGATCCCAAGTTCCTGTTCCAGTCCACCCGCCATCGCGAGGCGCTGGCCCAGCTCGTCTACGGCGTGCGCGAGCGCAAGGGCTTCATCGTGCTCTCGGGCGAGATCGGCACCGGCAAGACCACGCTGCTGCGCACCCTGCTATCCAAGCTCGACCGTGACACGCACGTGGCCTACATCCACAACTCCACGCTCGAGATCGACGGCCTGCTCGAGTACATGCTGCAGGACTGGGGCGTCAAGTCGACCGGCACCACCCAGGCCCAGCGGCTCTTCGAGCTGAACGAGTTCCTCATCGACCAGCACCGGCAGGCGTTGAGCCCGGTGCTGGTGATCGACGAGGCGCAGAACCTGTCGATCCCCACGCTGGAGGCGGTGCGCCTGCTGTCGAACTTCGAGACGACCAGCCAGAAGCTGATGCAGATCCTGCTGGTCGGCCAGCCCGAGCTGCGCACCAAGCTCAACAGCCCCGAGCTGCGCCAGCTCAAGCAGCGGGTGGGGCTGCGCTGTCACATCGGGCCGCTGTCGCCCGAGGAGACGCGGCTGTACATCCGCCACCGCCTGCGCATCGCGGGCGCCAGCGACTCGGGCCTCTTCAGCGACGCCGCCATCCAGAAGATCACCGACTACAGCCAGGGCATCCCGCGCGTCGTCAACATCGTGGGCGACCACTGCCTGCTCTCCGGCTTCGCCGACAGCAAGCGGCGCATCGACGCCGCCGTGGTCGACGAGGCGGTGGAGTACCTCGAGGAGGGCGAGCGGCCGCAGTGGAAGCGCACCCGGCAGGCGCGCCTGGTACCGACCCGCGGCGCCGGGTGGGCCGCGCGGGGCGGCATCGCGGCGCTCGTCGTGCTGCTGCTCCTGCTCCTGGTCGTCGCCGTCAACGCTACCGGCTGGCTCGGGCACGCGCTGCCCTAGGAGGCACTTCGTGAGCAAGTTCTTCAAGGCGCTGGAGAAGGTCGAGCACGAGCGGGACCTCGCGCAGGTCCCGGCGCCGGCACCGCCGCCGGCCCGGCCGGAGCCGGTCCCGTCACCGTTCGCGAGGCCGCCGGTCAAGCCGGTCGCGGTGGAGCCTCCGGCGCCGGTGGCCGTGGCCGAAGCGTCGGCCCCCGCGCGCCCGGTCTACGGTGCGCCGGTCGCCCGCCCGGCCCGCGGTCGCCACGCCTTCGCCTGGCAGATCGAAGCGGCCGCCGGCGGTGAAAGCGGCGACATCGACGACCATCTGGTGAGCCTGCTGGAGCCGACGAGCTTCGCCGCCGAGCAGTACCGCGCGGCGCGCCTGGCCATCGAGACGCTCCACCACGAGCGCGGCACGCGGGTGGTCGGGGTCGCCAGCCCCGGCCGCGGCGACGGGCGCACGATGACCGCGCTCAACCTGGCCGGCGCGCTCGCCCAGGCCTCGCAGGCGCGAGTCGCGCTGGTCGAGGCCGACCTGCGCCATCCCTCGGTCGCCGGCTACCTCGGCCTGCCGGGTGGACGGGGCCTCTGCGGCTATCTGCTCGACACCTCCAGGACCGTCGACGACGTGCTCCACCGGCCATCCTCCATCGCGTTCGCGGTCCTGCCGGCCGGCCCCGCGTCGTCGATGCCCTACGAGCTGCTCAAGTCGCCCCGGATGGCCGCCCTGATCGACGAGCTGCGCCGGCGCTACGACTACGTGCTCGTCGACACCCCCTCGGCGCTGCCGTTCCCCGACGTCGGCATCCTGCGCAATCTCGTGGACGGCTTCGTCGTCGTCGTGCGCGCCAACCACACGCCGCGCGAGCACTTGGCCGAGACGCTCGGCGTGATGGGCCGCCCGCGCGCGCTCGGCCTCGTCTTCAACGACGACGAGCGCGCCGGTGGCCCCGCGCCCGAGCCGGTGATCGCGGCGGGCTGGCGGCGCCTCGTCCCGCGGCCGCTCGGTACCACGCGTGGCTGAGGCCGCAGCAGCCGTGACGAACATCCTCACGGTCGACGTCGAGGAGTACTACCACGGTGTCGAGTTCAGCGCGGCGCTCGGACCGGCCGCACTGGAGCGACTGCCAAGCCGGGTGGTGGCGCAGACGGAGCGGCTGCTCGACCTGCTCGATGCCCGCGGGGCGCGGGCCACGTTCTTCACGCTCGGTGTCGTGGCCCAGCGCTTCCCGCGCCTGACGCGCAGCCTGGCCGCGCGCGGCCACGAGGTGGCCTCGCACGGCTGGGATCACACGCCGGTGCGCCGGCTCGGCGCCGCGGCGTTCCGGGCCGACGTGCGGCGCGCCCGGCACGCGGTCGAGGCCGCCATCGGCCGGCCGGTCCTCGGATATCGCGCCCCCAACTACTCCATCGGCGCCGACACCCCGTGGGCGTTCCCGATCCTCGCCGAGGAAGGCTACACCTACGACTCGAGCGTGCATCCCATCGTCCACGATCGCTACGGCATGCCGGACGCGCCACGCTTCGTGCATCGGCTGCCGGGCGTCCGGCTGTGGGAGGTGCCGGTCGGTACGGCCCGCGTGCTCGCGACCAACCTGCCCGTCGGCGGCGGCTTCTTCCGGCTGTTCCCCACGCCGCTGCTCCACGCGGCGATCAGCAGCGTCAACCGGCGTGAGCGGCAGCCCCTGGTGCTCTACGTCCATCCGTGGGAGTTCGACCCCGAGCAGCCGCGGCCCTCGATGCCCTGGCGCCATCGCTTCCGTCACTACGTGGGACTGGCCGGCGCCGAGGGCAAGCTGCACGCGCTGCTCACCGCGTTCAGCTTCACCAGCATCGAACGCGCGCTGGCGCCAGTCTGTGTCGCTCCCGTGCCGGCCGTGGCCGCATGAGCGCGGCCGCCGCCAGCCACACGACGCCGCTGCTCGTCGGCATCGCCGGAGGAAGCGGCAGCGGCAAGAGCCGCCTCGCCGGCGCCCTCCTCACCACGCTGGGCCCGGCCCAGGCCGCGCGCCTGGCTCACGACGCGTACTATCGCGACCGCTCGGCCCTGCCGGCGCCGGCGCGCGCCGCACTCGACTACGACGCGCCGGAGGCCTTCGACCAGGCGCTCTTCCTCCAGCACCTGGCCGCGCTGCGGGCGGGACGCCCGGTCCGGCCGCCCGTCTACTCCTTCGCCACCCATCGGCGGACGGGCCACGCCGCGCCGGTGTCGCCGCGACCGATCGTGATCGTCGAGGGGATCCTGCTGCTGTGGGATCCGGCCGTGCGGGCCGCGCTCGACCTGCGCATCTATCTGGACGCGCCGGAGCGTGTGCGGCTCGAGCGCCGGCTCGCCCGCGACGTGGCCGAGCGGGGGCGCACCGCCGACGAGGTGCTGGTCCAGTTCGCCTCGACTGTGCGGGAGGCGCACCGTACCTACGTGGAGCCCACCCGGGCGATGGCCGACCTCGTGCTGGGCACCGACGGCCGCCTCCAGCCCATCGCGGAGATCGCCGCCGCCGTGATCCTCGATCGTCTGGCGCGCCGTCGGGGCGAGCGGGCGCGGATCGCCTCGTGAGCGCGGTCGCCACGCTGTGCGGCGAGCCGCGCGCCGCCGCCGCGGTGAGCGACGCGATCGAGCGATGCGTGAGGCTGCTGCGCGAACGCCTGGGCCCGCGGCTGGTCGGCATCGTGTTGACCGGCAGCTTCTCGCGCGGGGAGGGCACGGTGGTCGCGGTCGACGGCCGGCTGCGCGTGCTGGGCGACGTCGAGTTCCTGGTGATCTTGCCCCGCGACCGCGATCACCGGGCCCTGCGCCCGGCGCTGAAGGCGTGGGGCCCCGAGGTGAGCGCCGCGCTGGCCACGCAGCGCGTCGACGTCGACGTCGAATTCGGCTCGGTGGACCGCGCGTTCCTGGACCGGCGGGCCCGGCCCTCGATCTTCGTCTACGATCTCCGCACCCACGGCCGTGTGCTCTGGGGCCCGGCCGATCTCCTGGCCCGCATCCCCCGCCTCGGCGCCGGCGGCATCCCGCGCGAGGACGCCGTGCACCTGCTCTTCAACCGGGCCATCGAGCAGCTCGAGGCGTGGGACCGCCTCGCGACGGCGCTCGGGGACGAGGCGCTCCTCGACGTCGCCTATCAGCGGATCAAGCTCACGCTCGATGTCGCCGGCTCGGCCCTCACCTTCGCCGGCCGTCACGCGTCCTCCTACGCCGAGCGGCCCCGCGCGTTCGCCGCCCTGCTGGCCGACACGCCTGCTCTGGCCGCGCGGCTACCCGAGACCTTCACGAAGGAGCTCGCGCGAGCGGCGCGGGCCAAGCTGCATCCGAGCATCGGCGACGTGCTGCCGGGTGGACCGGCCGAGGCCAGGCGGGCCCGGCTGCG
Source organism: Methylomirabilia bacterium (assembly GCA_041499965.1). Lineage (GTDB taxonomy): Bacteria > Methylomirabilota > Methylomirabilia > Rokubacteriales > CSP1-6 > AR5. Next base: position 19,146 of record JBGQLG010000045.1, on the reverse strand, counting down.
GGCGGGGATCGCGGCCGGCATCCCGGCGCTGGCGGTGGTGCTGCGCTGGGAGCTGGCCCAGCTCGTCGGCGGCGACGCGCCGCTGCCGGCGCTGCTCGAGCGCTGGGTTGACGCCCAGCCGTGGCGCCATCGCGCCCGGGGGTGGGTGAAGCTCGCGCGGCATCCGCTGCCGGCGCCGCGGCCGCTCAGCGTGCGCCGCGCCACCGCGCTCGCGGCGCGCTCGACGCCCCGCGCACTCGTCCACGCGGCCGGCGCCACCGCCTACCTGGCGCTGGCCGACGACGGGCCGGCCACCGGCGCCGCCGCCCGACTGCTGCCGCTCGCCGGCCGCGCGCCCACCGGCGCCGACGACGAGCGCGCGGCAATCACCGCGTTCTGGCGGTGGGGCATTCGCAACGACTGACCGGGGGAGACTCATGGCCGCACCGCTGTCCATCTATGTCCTCGTCGACGCGCTCGGGTGGGAGATCCTGCGCGGTCGCCCGTTCCTCGACGACCTCCTCGTCGAGCGCCGGTGGCTGACGACCATCCTCGGCTACTCGTCGGGCGCGATCCCGACGCTGCTGTCGGGGATGACGCCGAGCGAGCACGGCCACTGGAACCTCATCTACCGCGACCCCGAGCACTCGCCGTTCCGCTGGACGCGCCCGCTGGCCCGGCTGCCACGACCGCTGGTGGAGAACCGCGTCAGCCGCCGCGCGCTCAAGATGGTCGCGCGCCGCCTGTCCGGCTACCGCGGCTACTTCTCGCTCTACGACTATCCCGTCGCCCACCTGGCCGAGTTTGACCTGACCGAGAAGCGCGACATCTACCAGCCCGGCGGCCTCGACCGCCCCTCGATCTTCGACGACATGCGGCAGGCCGGCGTGCCGTACGAGTGCTACACGTACCACGCCCACACGGACGCGCAGATCCTCGACCTGGCGCCCGAGCGGGCTGCCTGCTCGGAGGCCCGCGTGCTGTTCCTCTACCTGTCGGGGCTCGACCACCACCTGCACTTCCACGTGCACGAGCCCGACTCGGTGACCGCCACCCTGGCCTGGTACGAGGCCGGTCTGCGCCGCCTGTGGGAGGCGGCCACACGCGCTCGCCGCGACGTGCGGCTGTTCGTCTTCTCCGACCACGGCATGACCCCGATCCGCTGGACCTACGACCTGCGGCGCGACGTGCAGGCGCTGGGGCTGCGCGTGCAGGCCGACTACCTGCCGGCCTACGACTCGACGATGGCGCGCTTCTGGGTGTGGAGCGAGCGCGCGCGGCAGGCCCTCACCGACTTGCTGACCGATCATCCGTGCGGCCGGCTGCTCGCGCCCGCCGAGCTGCAGCGTCTCGGCGTGTGGTTCGAGGACGGCCGCTACTACCATCTACTCTTCCTCATGAAGCCCGGGATGCTGCTCTCCCCGAGCGACATGGGCACCGTGCGCTTCGCCGGCATGCACGGCTATCACCCGAGCGAGCCGACCGCCGACGCGGTGCTGCTGGCCACGGGGCCCGTCGCACGCGCCGTCGAGCACATCACCCAGGTCCGCGACGTCATGCGCGAGGATCTCGGGCTGGCGCAGCGGGAGCACGTGGCGTGAGACCGATCCGGCTGCTCTTCGTCCTCACCTCGCCCGTGCGGGGCGGCGTCGAGGAGGTCGTGCTCGCGCTGCTGCGCCGGCTGGACCCCGGCGAGTTCCGCCTGGCCCTGGCCGCGCCTCGCCCCTTGCTGGACGCCTTCGGCGCTGACCTGGCCGGCGTCCGCGTGGACGCCGAGCCCGTGGCCGCCGAGAACCCGCTGCGTCCCGGCGAGGTGGCGCGACTGAGCCGCGTGATGGCGCGCGTGCGGCCCGACGTGGTGAACGCGCACCTGTTCCGCGCCACCGCGCTGGCCGCGCCGCTCGGCCGCTGGCACGGCGCCCGCGTCGTGGAGACCTACCACGGACGTGAGGGCTGGAGGCGGGGGCGGCTGCGCGGCAGCTTCCTGCCCGATCGTCTGGTCGCGCGCTTCGTCGATCGCGTGATCGCGGTGTCCACCGCAGCGCGCACGTTCCTGATCGAGGGCAAGGGCTATCCCGCCGCCAAGATCTCCGTCGTGCCCAACGGACGCGACCTGTCGGTGTTCACGCCGGGGCACGCGCGCGAGGCGGTCCGCAAGGAGCTGGGACTGGACGGCGCGGTCCCGCTGGTCGGCGTGGTCGGACGCCTCGAGCCGCAGAAGGGGCACACCTACCTGCTGCACGCGTGGCCGGCGGTGCTGCGCGAGTTTCCCGACGCCCGCCTGCTGCTCGTGGGCGACGGCGCGCTCCGGCCGGTGCTGCAGGCCCAGGCGCGCGCGCAGGGCGCCGGCGACTCGGTGATCTTCGCCGGTGTCCGCGCGGATGTGCCGCGCTTGCTCGACGCCGTCGATCTGCTCTGCCTGCCCTCGCTCTACGAGGGCATGCCGCTCACGGCGATCGAGGCCGCGGCCATGGCGCGGCCGGTCGTGGCCACGGCCGTGGACGGCACGCCCGAGGTCGTCCGCGACGGGGTGACGGGCCACCTGGTGCCGCCGGCCGACCCCGGCCGGCTGGCCGAGGCGCTGCTCGCCCTGCTGCGCGATCCCGACGGTGCGCGGCGCATGGGCCGGGCCGGCCGCGACTGGGCGCTGGTGCGCTTCGACCTCGGGCGCCAGGTCGAGGAGACGGCGCGCGTGTACCGGAGCCTGGCGCGATGACGGCAGCGCTGGCGTTCTGGGGCGCCGCCGCGCTGCTGGCCTACACCTGGCTCGGCTACCCGCTGCTGCTACGGCTGGCGCGGCTGGTGGGCTCCGGACGGGATCGGCGCGCGCCCGAGCCCTGGCATCGCGGCGGCTCGCCGCGAGCCCGGCGGCCGCTGCTCTCCGTCATCGTCGCCGCGTTCAACGAGGCCGGCTGCATCCGCGAGAAGCTCGACACCACGCTGGCCCAGGCCTATCCCGCGCGCGGCCTGGAGGTGATCGTCGTCTCCGACGGCTCCACCGACGCCACCGATTCGATCGTCGCGCGCCATCCCGACCCGCGCGTGCGGCTGATCCGCCAGGAGCCGCGCGCGGGCAAGTCGCCCGCGCTCAACCGCGGCGCGGCGGCGGCGCGCGGCGAGGTGCTGGTCTTCACCGACGCCAACGCGATGTTCGGGCCCGACGCGCTGTCCCGGCTGGCCGCACCGTTCGCCGACCCGCGGGTGGGACTGGTCAGCGGCCAGGGCCTCTACGCCGCGACCACCGGCGACGCCCGCGCGGTCTCGAGCGGCTACGTGCGCTTCGAGGCGATGCTGCGCGCCGGCGAGAGTGCGCTCGGATTCCAGGCCAGCGCCGACGGCGCCGTCTACGCGCTGCGCCGTGCGATCTACCGCGACCTGCAGGCGGCCGAGGTCAACGATCTCCTGCACCCGATCCAGGCCGAGCTGGGCCGCTACGTCTGCCGCTTCGAGCCGCAGGCCTACACCGTCGAACCGCCCTCACTCGGAGGCGGCCAGGAGTTCCGCCGTCACGTACGCATCGTCGCTCAGGGCATGTACCTGCTGCGACGCTGGCTGCCCTGGCTCGTCGCCGCGCGCCGCTGGCGCGCCGTCTGGATGCTGCTCTCGCACCGCGCGCTGCGCTGGACCGGCGGCCCCGCCCTCGTCGTGCTACTGGGGGCCAGCGTCGTGCTGCGCGAGCAGCACGCCATCTACGCGGCAGCGCTCGCCGGCCAGGCGGCGTTCTACGCGCTGGCCCTGGCCGGCTGGATCGCCGAGCGGGCCGGCCGCGGGCTCGGCCGGCTGGCCATCCCCTACTACTTCTGCCTCGTCGCCGCCGCCGGGCCCGCCGGCTTCGTCCGCTTCGTGCGCGGCCGGGCCCAGGCCGTGTGGGCGCCGGCCGGCGGCGTCGCCGAGCGCGTCGCGTGAACGTCCGCCTCGCGCTGGCGCGCAACACCGCGTGGTACGGGCTGGTCACCGGCGTCGGGCTGGTCTCCGGCCTGGCGATGTCGGTCATCCTGGCCCGCGGCCTCGGGCCGGCCCTGATGGGCGATCTCTCTTACGTGACCTGGGCCGAGCGCACGCTGACCGCGGTGGCGACGCTCGGCTACACCTTCGCGACGGTGCGCTACACCGCCGAGGCATTCGCCCGCGGCGACGTGGGCCACGGCTGGGCGGTGGTCCGGCTGTTCATGCGGCGCCAGCTCGTCACCACCGCCCTGGTGACGCTGGCGGCCGCGGCCCTGGTGATCGGCCTGGCCCCGCCGGAGCTGAAGGGACCGCTGCTGATCGTGGTCGCCACGCTGCTGCCGATCACGATCGAGAACATCTACACCCACGCGCTGCAGGGCGCCCAGCGCTACGACATCACGGCGCGCACGAGCACCATCAAGATGGCGCTGCAGCTCGCGGTGGCGGGCCTTGCCATCGCGTACGACGCGCGTCTGGTGACGCTGCTGGCCGGCCTCGGGCTGACGCTGATCGTCTCCTGCCTCATCCAGCGCCGGCGCGCCCTGGCCGTCTACCAGGGCGGCGCGGACGCGACGCCGGCGCCGATGACGCCGGACCTGCGCGCGTACCTGCTGCCGCTGTCGATCGTGGCCGTCCTCGACACGATCGTCTGGGACCGCTCGGAGGTTTTCTTCCTGGGGCTGTACGCGTCCTCGACAGCCATCGCCTTCTACAGCCTGGCCTTCGGCCTGGCCACGCGCATCATGATCATCCCGGGCATCGCGGTCGGCGCGCTCCTGCCGGCCTTCTCGACCCTGCACGGCCGCGGCGATCCCGAGGATCTCGAGCGCCTGTACCGGACGGTGCTCCGCGGGGTCGCGCTGGTCGGCACGCCGCTGGCCGCGCTCGTCGCCGCCCTGGCGCCCGCGCTCGTCGCCTGGCTCTACGGCGATGCGTACCTGCCGGCTGCGCCGATGGTCGGCGTCCTCGCCGCCGTCGCGCTGATCTCGGCGTTGCGCCAGGTGGCGTGGGCGGCGCTGCGGGGCGTGGGCGATCGACGCTGCGCACTGACGGCGACGACGGTGGCCGCGGTCGTGAACCTCGGCCTGGCCGCCGTGCTGATTCCCCGGTGGACGACGGTGGGCGCGGTCGTCTCGAACACCGCCGGCCAGCTCACCGCCACGGTCTGGGCCTTCGCGGGCCTGGCCCGCACCCATCACATCCGGTTCCCAGCGGCCGACGTGGCCAAGACGGCGGCGATCGGCCTGCTGGCGTGGCTCGTCACGTGGACGCTGGTCGGCGACACTCACGACCTCCTCCGGCTGGCCCTGGCCGCCGGCGCCGGCCTGGCCGTGTTCCTCGTCGCCTGCGTGCCCGCCGGGCTGCTGGGCCCGCGCGAGTGGAGCCTGCTCACGACCTCCACGCGCCGGTTGCTCGCGCTGCGAACCTCCAGCGCCACGACCCCGTCATGAGCGGCGCCCTCGCCCGGGTCGGCGATCGGCCGCTGCCGCGGCTCACGGTCTCCGCGATCGTGCCGACGAAGGACCGGCCCGCCCTGCTCGAGGTCGCGGTGCGCGCATTGCTCGCCCAGCAGGTGCCGCTCGACGATCTGGTCGTGGTGGACCAGAGCAGCGACGACACCGGCCGGCGCCGGGTGCGAGCGCTCGTGGCGGAGCTGCCGGCCGGCCGGCGCCCGTGGCTGGACTACGTCCTCGCCCCGTCCATCAGCGGCGCCGCCGCCGCGCGCAACACCGGGCTCGATCGGGCGCGTGGCGACATCCTGCTCTGCTGCGATGACGACGTGGTGGCCGATCCGCGCGTGGTGGGCTGCCTGCTGGCGCACTACGCGGCGGCGCCCGAGTGCGCGGGCCTGGCGCCCGTCATCACGAACTACGACGTGCCCGGCCGCTTGCACCGCCTGCACCGCTGGCTCTTCTGTCGCGGCCCGTTTCGCGACGAGCGCCAGCCGGTCTACTGGCACTGGCGACGCTTCGCCGGCCCCGCGCGCGTGCCCGTGCGCATGTTCACCGGCGCCATGATGTCGTTCCGACGCACCGCGCTCGGCGGTCTCCGCCACGACGCGCGCTATCGGGGCGCCTCGGTCGGCGAGGACATCGACCTCTGCTGGTCGCTCGGCCGCCGCGGCGCGCGCCTGGCCATCGCCACCGACGCCCGCATCGTCCACAACCGCGCGCCGCGCCCCAGCACCCGTCCCGAGCAGGCCCAGATCGCGGCCTGGGGCTTCCTCTACCAGAAGCATCTGCCGAAGACACCAGCCACGCGACTGGCCTTCGCCTGGTACATCACCGGCGTCTTCGTCAGCGCCACCCTCAACGCCGCCACCACTCGCACCCTCGCCCCCCTGCGCTCCGCTCTCGCCGGCTTCCAATCCCTCCGCACCAACCACGCCAACTCCCCCTTCCTCGCCCCCGCCGACCCCCAGCGCGCCGACGCCCCGTAAGCCCTCCCGCCCACGCCCCGCGAGGACCAAGCGCCGGGTGGTCGTGCGACGGGTCTGCGAACCCGTTCCGCTCAAGACGACCCAAGCGCACCGCATCGACGATATCGCGCTACGCGCGAGTGGAATCCGGCCTCGTGCTCCGAAACTCCTATGCATCGGTGACTCCCACGCCGACGCCCCCCGAGGGCTGAGGGCGTGGGTGGTCGGGGGCGTGGAGGGGTCTGAGAACCCGTTTCCCGCCCCGCGATCCCAGGCGCATCCCATCGATGGATCGCGCAACGCGCACATGGAATCCGACCTCGCGGTTCGCAAACCCCTCCCACGCCCCCGACCACCCCCGCCCTCAGCCTGCACAACAACGTCGGGGCCAGCCTGGCGCTCAGCGATGCTTCGGCGACGACGGCGAGGGCGGCAGCTGGGGCTCGTAAGAACGGACCGGCCAAGTTTTCCCTTGACCTGATCGGGCCCACTGAACACAGAATCACTGGCTCGGCCCGGAGATCGGGCGCGGGCCAGACATTCAGGGGGGATTGACGCATGACCAGACGCTGTGGCGGTGTGGCGGCCTTCGCGCTCGTTGCGGTGCTCGCCGCTGGGACGTCCGCGGACGCTCAGGGCGGCATCACCGACATGAAGAAAGGCGAGGGCGGCAGCGCCGTGCAGGGCTCGGCCGGGCCCAGCGGCTCGCAGGATGCCGCCTCCGACCTCGAGCACTGCGACAAGCCGATGGGGACGGTCGCGGTGGTCGAGCCCCAGAGCCACGTCCTGGCGAGCCTGTCGCGCTATCGCCTCGGGTCGCCCACCAGCCTCATCCGCCTGATGATCCAGCAGTCCAACTGCTTCCTCGTCGTCGAGCGGGGCGTGGGCATGCAGAACATGATGCAGGAGCGCGCGCTGGCCAAGAGCGGCGAGCTCAAGCAGGACTCCAACGTCGGCGGCGGCCAGATGGTCTCGGCCGACTTTATCCTCACGCCGGCGGTGGTCTTCTCGGAGGACAACGCGGGCGGCGTGGGCGGTGGTGTCGGTGGCGTGGTCGGCGGCCTCTTCGGGCGCGGCGCCGGCGCGCTGGCCGGCGGCGTGGCCGGCGGGCTGAAGTTCAAGGAGGCGCAGACCAGCATGCTGGTCGCCGACGCCCGTTCGGGCATCCAGGTCGCCGCGGCCGAGGGCAGCGCCAAGAAGGCGGACTTCCGTCTCGGCGGGATGCTGGGTGGCGCCGGCATTGGCGGCGGCGGTGTCGCCGCGCTCGGCGGCTACAGCAACACGAACGAGGGCAAGATCATCGCCGCCAGCTTCGCCGACAACTACAACGGCGTGGTGCGGGCGGTGCGCGGCAACCCGAGCCTGCAGCGCAACGTCACCACCCTGGCCGCCGCCGCGGGCACGGTGACCAAGGCCGGCTCGACGTACAACGAGGGCGACATCCTGCGCCCGAAGATCGCCAACGTGAAGCTGCTCAGCAAGCCGGCCGACGACGCGGCGACGGTGCTGGTGCTCGCCAAGAACGACGAGCTCATCTTCATGGGCAAGGAGCAGGACGGCTACGTCAACGTGGAGACCAGCAAGGGCTCGGGCTGGGTGAAGAAGATCCTTATCAGCAAGTAACCCGTAACTTCGCGATCAGCTTGGGATCCGGGTCGACGCCGAGACCCGGTCCCTGGGGCACGGCGATGCGGCCCTGGCGAGGGTGGATGGCGTCACCCAACGGGTTGTCGGCGAAGTCACAGTAGAAGCGCTCCACCAGGGTCTCGCCGGGCATCGCCGCGATGCAGTGGATCGAGGCGAGCAGGCCGGGCCCGAAGTAGGCCGAGTGCGGGACGACGGGCACCCCGAAGGTTTCCGCCACCGCCATCACCTTGCGCAGCTCCGTCACCCCGCCGATCTTCGTCACGCTGGGCTGGGCGTAGCTGAGCGCGCCCGCCTCGAACGCGCGGCGGAACTCCCACACCGTGCCGTAGTTCTCCCCGGCGGCTGTCGGGATGCCGCCGCGCGCCCGGACCTCGGCCAGGCCGGCCAGGTTCTCGGGCGGCCACACGGGCTCCTCCAGCCAGTGCAGGTCGAGCGGGCCCAGCCGCCGCGCCATCGCGATGGCCTCGGTGACCGTCCACGGACAGTTGGTGTCGACCATGATCGGCACGCCGGGGCCGGTGGCCGTGCGGGCGGCCGCGATCTCGGGCACCGTGATCTCGTGCAGCTTGACGTGCCGGTAGCCTCGGCCCAGCGCCTGCTCGGTGTAGCGTGCGACCGCGGCGGCCGCCCCGTAGCGCAGCAGGCTGGCGTAGGCCGGCAGATCGGCGCGCGCGGCGCCACCGAGCAGCCGGTACAGCGGCAGGCCGGCGGCCTTGCCGGCGATGTCCCACAGCGCGATGTCGATGCCGGACAGCGCGTACAGCGTGGGCCCGCCGCGGCCAACCCCGTGCAGCACGCGCTGCAGGTCGTCGGTGAGCGCGCCGATCGCGCTTGCATCGCGGCCCACGCACATCGGCCCCAGCAGCGTGTCGATGGCCGCCCGCGTTGCGTGGAAGATGCGATGGCCGAACGCCTCGCCCCAGCCGGTGATGCCCGCGTCGGTGTCGACACGCACCAGGAGCATGTCGATGCTCGTCCGCGCCCGGCCCCCCAGCATCGGCGTGGCGCCGTCGATCACCATCGGCAGGTTGAGCACGAGCGTCTCCACCCGGGTGATCTTCATCGAGCCACACCCGCGAACGCGCCAATGAAGCGCTGCATGTCGCCGCGGGTGCCGACGGTGAGTCGGAAGCTGCCGTCGATCACCGGCTTGCCCGCCATGCTGCGCACCAGGATGCCCGCCTCGCGCAGCGCCGCCACCGCCCGCGGGCAATCCCGCGGCCACACCAGCAGGAAGTTGCCGCCGTCCGCGAAATGCCGGACGCCCAGCCGGTGCAGCTCGCCGAGCGTCCAGGCCTTGGCCGCCGCCACCTCGGCGACGTAGCGGCGCATGTGGTCGGCGTCGGCCAGCGCCGCCTGGCCCGCGACCACGGCGAACATGTTGATGTCGTATGGCCCGGTCACCCGGCGCAGGCGGTCGAGGACGCCGGGATCGCCGATGGCGAAGCCCAGGCGCAGCGCGGCGATGCCCGCTGCCTTCGAGAGCGAGTGCAGCGTGAGCACGTTCGGCAGGGCCAGCGCCGCCGGCAGCACGGAGGCGCCGGTGAATGCCACGTACAGCTCGTCGACGACGACCAGCGTGTCGGGCGCGCCGCGGGCCAGCTCCACGATCGTGGCCGGCGGCAGCATTGTGCCGGTCGGGTTGTTCGGGTTGCACACGAACCACAGCCGGGGCGCCGCCTCGAGCCGCTTGGCGATCGCGGCCAGGGGGTAGCCGAGATCGACCGCGTAGGGCACGGCGTCGATCACCATCCCCTGCTGCTGCGCGCACGGCTCGTAGTAGCCGAAGGTGGGCGTCGTCGTCAGGAAGGTTTCGCCGCGAGCCCCGCAGGCGTCGAAGATCGCGCGGATGGCCGCGTCGACCCCGTTGAAGGCCTCGACGTGGGCGGCCGGGACGCCGAGCGAGCCGGCGAACGCCTCGGTGAGCCCCGCGTACTCGGGATAGGTCGCATACGCCGACGGCGGCAAGCTGCGGATGGCATCGACGACCTTGGGCGACGGCCCGACGGTACTCTCGTTGAAGTCCAGCCGCAGCAGCGCCCGCCGCCCCTCGAGCGGCGCAACATACGGCGTCAGCCCCTCGACCTCAGGCTTAGCTCGCAGCACGCGCGACCTTCGGCGCCCTAGCCGACAGACAACAAGGCGGGCGGCTCAAAAAGGTCCAGATGCGAGGCGGCCCCCGCCGCCGCACGCGAGGCGTACTCCGTGTACGTTGAGCGTGCGGCGGCGGGGGCCAACGAAGCAGATGGGCCTTTTTCAGCCGCCCGCCAGGTCGAGTGTCGTGACGCGACGGAGCTCGCGTCGGTCCCGGGCATCGTCGAAGGGCGTCGCCCGGTGCATCGTCGCGCGATTGTCCCAGATGACCAGGTCGCCGACGCGCCAGGCGTGACGGTAGACGAACTCGCGCTGGGTGGCGTGCTCGATGAGGTCGCGCAGGAGCAGCCGCCCCTCGGGCACCGGCCAATCCAGAATGCGCGAGGCGTGGGAGGCCACGTAGAGCGAGCGCCGGTTGGAGCGCGGCAGCGTGCGCACGAGCGGGTGCACGGCCCCCCGCAGGGCCTCCGCCTCGTCGGCGGAGAACTCGAAGCCGAGCGTCTGGCGCGAGTGCGCGATCGAGTGGTGCACGCGCAGGCCCTCGAGCCGAAGCTTCATGTCGCTTTCGAGGGCGTCGTAGGCGGCGCGCGTGTCGGCGAACTCGGTGTCGGCGCCGAGCGCGGGCACGACCTTGGCCGAGAGCATCGAGTAGCGCCCCGGCGGGTCCTGGAAGGAGGCGTCGGTATGCCACAGCCGGTTGCCCAGGGAATACATCCGCCGGCGATCGGCGGACTTCATGATCCCGCCGTCCTCGTCCAGGTTGGAGATGTCGGCCACCGCCTCGTTGCCCAGCCGGCTTTTCACCAGGACGCGGGCACCGGTCTTGGTGTGCAGCTCGCCGTCCAGGCGCTGGGCGAACGCGATCTGCTCCTCGTCGGTGAACGGCTGATCGCGGAACACGAGGACCGCGTACTCGTCCATCCCGGCCCGGATCTCGGCCAGCGTCCGGGCGTCGTGGGCCTGGCGGAGATCGATCGGGCTCACCTCGGCGGCGAAGCACGGATGGAGCTTGTGGAATGTCAGCGTCATGACGCGAGCCTAGGCCGATCCCGGGGCGGGAGTCAAGCCGGCCGCCTCGGCCCGGCTGGCTCAGCGAAGGCGCAGCCGGCTCACCTCGTAGGGACCGAGCTCGGCGGTGAGCGCCGTGCCCTCGGCGCGGGGGCCCGCGCGCCCGGTCGCCAGGTCGAGCGTCTCGCCGGCCGCCTCGGCCAGTGTCCAGGTCACCCGGACCGGCGCGTTGCGGGTGTTGTAGGCGAAGAGATAGCGGGAGCCGTCAGGCATGGCCTTGCCGAGCGTGCGCACCGCGCCGCCGCTCGACTCGCGGCTCACGACCGCGGCGTCGGGGGCCAGCAGCACCGGCTCCAGCGCCTTGATCTCCTTCGTCACCCGCACCAGCTCGGCCCACTTCTGCTCGCGCGCGCGCGGGTCCTTCACCCAGGCCAGGCCCCGCTCGCCGTAGGACCAGTAGAGCAGGCCGCGCGCGCCCTCGACGATGGCCATCCAGCTCATCGCCCTCAGCTCGGCCTCGCTCGGCCAGCCGCCGGCGGCGGTCAGCGGGAAGAACTGCAGGACCATCCAGACCGGGCGGCTCTGCTTCACCGCCTCCTGGCCCAGACGCGTCCACTCGCCCACCATGGCGAGATCGTTCCGGCCGGTCCGATCGACGACAGGATAGGGATCGAGCCCCATGACGTCCATCGTGTCGCGCCACAGCGGAGCCTGACGCTCCTTGCCGTCGCCGAGCACGCCGTAGGTGACGCTACCGGGGGCGGCGGCCGCCAGCGCGCGGTACTGGCGGAACACCGTGGGCACCATGTCGGCCGACTGCTCGTCCAGCACGTAGAAGCCGGCCAGGCCGGGGTGGGCGCCGAGCGTACGCGCCACCCACTGGTTCAGCTCGTCCTGGCCCTGCCGGGCCGCCGGATATTCGATCTCCCGGTACTGGCCGTCACCCTGGTGATAGAAGTTCACGGTCTGCAAATACCGGATGCCGTGCGCGTACAGGTCGTCGAGGTACACGCCGAGCGCCGGGATCGGGGCGCGACCCAGGTGATAGTTGATCAGCAGGTTGATCGGCGCCTGCGCGATGCGGTCGTTGCCCCAGCCGTCCGCGCCGGCCGCGTAGGAGCTGCGGCTCGTGGAATATCCGGAGGTCGTGTAGAGGCCGAGCACGAAGGTCGGGCGGCCGCCCGCGTGCAGGACGTTGCGCTCGTCGTACCAGGTGGCGAGCCGCTCGCGCGCCCGCGCCGGCAGCTTGACGATGCGGTAGTCCGGATAGGCCGCGCGCCCGGCGCCGTCGCTGTCGAGTAGCTCGGTGCGCAGCAGGTAGCGCCCCGGCGGCAAGGCCGTGGCGTCCAGCTCGGCCGTCCGGGCTCCCGCCGCCTCCCAGTCGCGGCTCGCGCGCGCCTGCCCGGTCGTCTCGTCCACCAGCGACAGCCGCACGCGGCTCCCCTGCGCGGTCACGGTGACCGCGACGCGCACGGTCTGCGAGCGGTCGTCGAAGAGCATGCCGCGGAAGTTCGGGTAGAGCAGGTAGACGTCGACCGGCGGCTTGCGGGTGGCGGTGAGGCTCACCGTCTCGAACCACGCGGTGCCGCCGGGCGTGCCGTAGGCGCCGAGCCAGACCTTGTAGCGGGCGCGCTCGCGCACGGGGATGTTCGTCACGCGCAGCGCCGCCCAGTCGGTCGTGCCGCGGGCGACCTCGGAGCATTGCCACCAGTCGGCCGACGGGCGCGCGTCCAGGCACAGGCGTACGCCGCTGCGCGGATCGCCGGCGCCCACGTCGCGCGTCTTCACCCACCCCTCGACCGTGTAGAGCCCGGGCTCCAGTGTGACGCTCTGCTCGATCGACGGCACGGTCTGCGCCCGGCGCCCACCGTTCAACCGAAGGGCCGGCTTGCCGTCTCGGCCCTCGGGCGCGACCGCCCACAACTCGCCGTCGGGCCTGAGCCCCCAACTCGCCAGCGCGCCGTCGCGCACGGTGGCGAAGCCGCCGTTGTCGAGCAGGTTCGGGCCCTGCGCCTGCCCCGACGGCAACGCCGTGAGACCGCCGGCGGGAGCGGGATCGGCGGGACCTCCCTGCCCGGGCGGCGCCAGCGTCGCGAGGACGCCCGCGAGAGCGCCGGCGACGGCGAGGGCGCGCCACGTCACGACACGGGCTCCGGCACCGGCGTGAGATCCACCGCGACCACTGGCGCGTCGTCGGCTTCGACCGCGGCCGCGTCCCACCGCCGCCGGCGCTCGGCCAGCGCGCCGAGGACGATGCTGAGAAAGATCGCCAACCACAGCACCTTCTCGTACTGCGCGCTGATGAACCAGCCGGCCACGAGGAATCCGATCAGCCCGCTCCGCAGCCCCTCGGCCCAGCCCGCCAGCTCACGCGCCGGCCCGCTCCCGGTCAGCCGGGTGACGCGGCCGAGCGTGCGGAAGGCCGAGGCGATCAGCAGCAGGAACACCCCCAGGGCGGGCAGGCCGAACTCCGCGGCGACCTCGAGGAACGAGTTGTGGGCGATGTTGCCCTGGTCCAGGCCCGTGTACAGCGTGCTGAGCGCCTTGAAGTTCAGCGGCCCGACGCCGAACACCGGGTTGTCGGCGATCATCCGCAGCGCCGCCCAGAACAGCGCGACGTGCGCCCGGTTGGATTGCTCGAGCCCGGCCGGCGGCGACGCGGCGTCCTGGAAGATGGTGGCCAGCGCGCGGCTGCCGAGGTCGGTGGGCACGAGCAGCACGGCGCCGAGCAGGAGCAGCAGCACCCCGAGCGCCGCCCCGAGGCCGCGCCGCCGGTACACGAACACCACGCCGGCGGCGAGCAGCCCGACGAAGCCGCCCCGCGACGCGGTGAGGAACACCATGAGGACGAGCACGAGGCCGGCGCCCATCCAGAGCAGGCGCCGCGACGGCAGCCGTTGCTGCGCACCCAGCACGAAGGCCAGCGGTATCAATAGGACCAGGATCGTCGCCAGGTAGTTCGGCTCGTAGAGGCCCACGCCGAGCCGATCGCCGAAGCGCATCATCTGGCGCAATCCGTAGGGGAACACGAGGGCGTAGCCCAGCACCATGGCCTGGAGCACCCGGCGCAGGTCGAGCTCGGAGCGCACGGCCACGATCACGAACGGCAGGAAGACGAGGAACCCGAGGAAACGCGAGATCGAGTAGCGAAACCCGGTGCCGTGGGCCACCGCCACCAGCGCGACGACGCCGAGGAAGAGGAGGAACAGCCGGGCCGGCCGCGCACGCATCAGGCGGCCGGCCGGATCACCGGCGGCCAGCCGCATCCCCGCCCACGCGAAGCCCACCAGCCCCAGCGCCTTGATGACGGTGAAGTCGGGAAAGACGCCGAGCAGGTTGTCGGCCAGATAGAAGTACGGATTCGTCTCGTAGGGCATGATCATCAGCATCGCGAGCAGCAGCCACATGCCTCAGCGCCCGCGGCCGGCCACGAGCTGCTCGATCCGCGCGATGGTCCCGAAGTTGTCGGGCGTGATCTCGCCGTCGGCGATGGCGATCCCGAAGCGCTCCTCCAGGAACGCCACGAGCTGGAAGATGCCGAGCGAGTCGACGACCCCGCTGTCGATGAGGTCCTCGTCGTCGTCGAGCTCGGTCCGGCCCGTCGCCGGCGCCAGGCGCTCGACGATGAAGGCACGGATGGGACGGGCGTCGCGATCCATGTCGAGCACTCAGGCCTCCGCCTCGGCCGCCAGCTGCGTGCGGTCCGTTTTGCCGGTCGATGTCTTGGGCAGGCCCGGCCGCACCTCGATCGCCTCGGGCACCATGTAGCGCGGCACCAGCCCGGCGCAGTGCGTTTGCAAGGCCGCCGCCGTCAGCGTCTCCCCGCTCCGGAGGGCGACGAAGCCGCGCAGCCGGCTGCCGAGCTCGACGTCGGGCACCGCGATCACCGCCGCCTCGGCCACCGCCGGGTGGGCGTACAGCGCGGCCTCGATGTCGCCCAGCTCGATGCGGTAGCCGCGGCTCTTCACCTGGCTGTCGCGGCGGCCCAGGAACAGGTACTCGCCCTGCTCGTCGGCCGTCACCAGGTCGCCCGTGCGGTACAGCTGCTCGCCGAGCTGGGGCTGCCGCGGGTTGGGCACGAGGGCGCGGGCGGTCTTGTCGGGATCGCCCCAGTAGCCCGGCGTCACCGACGGGCCGCGCACGTACAGCTCACCGGTCTCGCCGGGGCCGACCGGTCGGCCCTCGGCGTCGAGCGCCAGCGTCTCGGTGTTCTCGCAGGCGCGTCCGATG
This sequence comes from Methylomirabilia bacterium, assembly GCA_041499965.1. Classification (GTDB taxonomy): domain Bacteria; phylum Methylomirabilota; class Methylomirabilia; order Rokubacteriales; family CSP1-6; genus AR5. The sequence continues at coordinate 3,821 of JBGQLG010000045.1, read as the reverse complement.
GGCAGGCGCTCCTGGCCGGCCAGGCGGAAGCGATCGACGCGGTGGTAGGTGCACACATTGGTCTCGGTGGGGCCGTAGAGGTTGTAGAGCTCGGTGCCGGGCAGCAGATCGGCGAGCTGGCGCAGGTACTTCATCGGGAATACCTCGCCGGCGAAGAGCACCAGGCGCAGGCGATCGAGCTGTCGCGCCCCGAGCTCACCGTGCAGCAGCAGGTAGACGAGCGCCGACGGCACCGAGTACCACACGGTGATGCCGCGCTCCTCGATCAGCGCGGCCAGCCGCCCCGGGAACACGGCGATCTCCTCGGGAATCATCGACACGGTGGCGCCGGCCCCGAGCGCGTTGTAGACATCGAAGACCGACAGGTCGAAGTGCAGCGGCGCGTGGTTGGAGAGCCGGTCGTCGGGACGGACGTCGAACGTGGCGGCGCACCAGTCGACGAACGTGAGCGCGTTGCGATGGGTGAGCATCACGCCCTTGGGCTGGCCGGTGGAGCCCGACGTGTAGAGGATGTAGGCCAGGTCGCTCTCGATGCCGACCCGGGGCGGCGGCGAGGTGGGGAACGCGTCGAGGGCCGCCCAGGGCACCTGTCCCTCGCCCCGGGCCTCTCCGGACAATAGGATCACGGTGTGGACGGCGAGCGGCTCCAGCGCGGCCAGCCGCTCGGCCGTCGTGATCAGCGCGCGCAGGCCGCAGTTCGCGGCGATGCCCGCCACCCGCCGGACCGGCGCGTGCGGGTCGAGCGGCACGTAGACGGCGCCGGCCTCGAGCACGCCCAGCATGGCGATCACCGACTCCACCGCCTTGGGAAACAAGATCCCGACGCGGTCGCCGCGCCGCACGCCCCGCTCGCGCAGCAGGTGGCCGAGCTGGCTGGCCCGCGCCCGCAGCGCCGCGTAGGTCAGGCTGCGGCCGCGGGCCTGGATGGCGGGCTTGTCGGGGTACCGATCGGCACTGGCATCGAGGAGCTGCTGGAGCAGATACGCCATGAACCCTCCTAGAGCAGCGGCAGCGTCGAGAGAAGATCGGCGGCCTTGCCCTCGCGCCGGGCCGGCGCCGGCGCGGCAACGACCGGCGCGGTTGCAGGCGAAGGACGGTTGCGCCAGCGGATGCGCGCCGGCACGCCAACCACGGTGAGGTTGTCGGCCACGTCGGTCATGACGACGCTGTTGGCAACAACCCGGACGTTGCTGCCGACGGCCGCCCGGCCGATGACCTTGGCGCCGGGTCCGAAGTACACGTTGTCCCCCACCGAGCGGACGCCGTGCGTGATGGCGACGCCGTGCTGGACGACGCAGTTGCGGCCGATGCGGGTCTCGGCGATGAACACGCCGTGGGTGGTGTGCACCACCAGGCCGGGCCCGATGTCGGCCCGGGGCGAGATCTGCACGCCCGTCACCAGCTCGACGAGGCGGCGCAGGATGGTGGTCAGGACGAGCAACGCCTGGCGGAGGACCGGCACGTGGCAGCGCCGGACCCAGGCCGACAGGCGATACGTCAACACCGCGATCGTCCCGAGATGCAGGGGCGTCTTCAGCCACAGGCTGACGCGTCCCGGCGGCAGGCCGTTCACCCGGCGGGCGTACTCCAGATCGGCGCGGACGTTGTCGAACATCGCAACTCCCTTCAGACGGCTTCGACTGAAGGGCACCGCAAGACCTGTACCGGGATCAATGAAGGCGTAATTGCGCGCCGGACAACGCGCTCGGCGGCACCGAGGCTGCAACGCACTCGCCCATCTCGTGACGGGCTTACTCACCGTCGGGGGAGGGGTCGGCCCCTCCCCCGGGGCGACTACTCGTTGCTGGCGGGCTCGACCTCCGTGCAGGCGACCACCATCGAGGCGCCGGCCCAGCGGCCGAGCGCGTCCACCCCGCGGGCCGTGACCGCGTGGCGGCCGGGCCCGTACTCGTCCAGCGAGAGATCGAACCGTCCCGGCGGCTCCGTCCACGCTTCGGCGAGGTCACCGTTCACGTAGAGGTAGAGCCGTACCGGGGGGCGCCCCCCGGTGACGCGGGCGTGCAGCGAGACCACGCCCAGCGGGGCGTCGATGGCGGGATCACCCGTCTCCAGGGTGACCCGCAGGGCCGGCGGGCGGGGCGTGGCTCGACTGGAGGAACCGCGACGACCGTCCTGGATGGAGCTCACGGTGCCCATCTCAGTTGCGCACGGCCACGCTGATGCTCGTGCTGCCGGTCTTGCCGGTCGCATCGCGCACGCTGGCCGTCACCGTGTGGTTGCCGTTGGCCTTGGACGTGGTCGTCCACGGGATCGTGACCGGACCCTGCTCGGCGGTCGTGTACGTCCCGACGGTCGCGCCGTCTACCGTCAGCGTGAAGGTATTGGACTTGCCGCTGGCGCCCTCGACCCACAGCACCACCCAGGCGGTCCCTCGTACGGTGGCCGCAGCCAAGGGCTGGGTGATGAAGACGTCGAGCCCGGCGGCCGAGGCGGGGTTCGAGACCGTGACCGTCCGGCTGGCGGTCGCGGTGCGACCCGCGCCGTCGGTGACCGTGATGACCAGCGTGTGGCTGCCGTTGGCCGCCCGCGTCGTGTCCCAGGTGTACGAGGCCGACGTCGCGACCAGGGCGCCGTCGAGCGCGAGGCGATAGGTCTTGGTGCCGGTGCCGCCGCCGGCGGTCAACCCGACCGTCACCGTGCCCTTCACCGTCGCCCCCGACGCCGGGCTCGTGAAGCCCGCGGTGAGCGGCGGCACAGCCACGTTCTTGAGCGTCACCGTGACCCGGGCGCTGCCGGTGCGCCCGCTGGAGTCGCGCACGGTGGCCGTGAGCACCTGCGAGCCGTTGGGTACGGTGGCCGTGTCCCAGGGAATCGACACCGGCCCGGTCGACGTCGTCGTGAAGGTCGCCACGCTCCGGCCGCCGGCAGCGAGCGTGTAGACGTTGGATGAGCCCTTGGCGCCGGTCACCCACACCACCGTCCAGCTCGTGCCGCTCAGGGTGCGGCCACCGAGCGGGTCGGTGATGGAGACCGTGAGCCCGGCGGGAGGCGGCGGAGGCGCCGGCGCGGCGTTCGCGACCGTCACCATCTGCGTCGCGGTCGCCTTCTGGCTGGCGGAGTCGATGACGGTCGCGACCAGCTGGCGAGCGCCGTTGGCGACGTTGGTCGTGTTCCAGCCGAAGCTGGGGTTCGTCCCCGTGTAGACGGTCGCGCCGTCGACGGCCATCTGGTAGGTATAGCCGCTGCCGGAGCCGGCGCTGCCCGCCAGGGTGACGGTCGTCGTGTTGCTGACCGTCGCGCCGGAGGCCGGGTTGACGAAGCGCACGCTGGGCGCGTCGGGCGTCGTTCCGCCGCCGTTCCCACTACCGCCCGTTGCGCCGCCGCCGGCGCTGCCCCCCGTGCCGAGGACGTAGACGTGAGCCTGGAAGGGGCCGAACGAATCGGTGAACGAGGTGCCCGACGGGCCGATCGTCCGATGCTCGGCGTTGACGGTCACCGTCCCCGGCGCGGTGTTCCAGCGGAAGGTCGCGCTGGCCTGCGCGTTGGTGGTGTTGTACGCCAGGAGGTAGCCCTGGCCGTTGAGCAGCTTGACCTTGGTGCGGATCGCGCCCGGGTTGGAATTGCCGGCCAGGGCGCCCGGAGCGTCGTCCGCCAGCAGCACGGGCTCGAGGTCGGCGATCTCGTTGACCACCGCCTTGAGATTGTTCATGTAGCCGGTCCGCTCCGCGCACCAGGTGTTGGAGCAGACCGCGGTCAGGGCGTTGTCGCCGAGACTCCACCACCAGAGGCCGCGCGCGCCCTCGACGATGGCCATCCAGGCGTGGTTGCGCATCTCGGCCAGCGTCGGGAAGCGGCCCTGC
>JBGQLG010000044.1:0-31140 GCA_041499965.1 Methylomirabilia bacterium | reverse complement strand
GCCGGGCGTCCAACTTCCGCGGCCCCCCCCAACCCTTGCCCCGCCCGCCGGGCGCCCTGATCCGCCCGCCCCCCCCCCCCCCCCGCCGCGTGCCGTCGCCACGCGCTACTGGGCAGTAGACGCAGCTCTGACTCGGAAGGCCAGAATCACTACAGCACGGGCCAGAGGTCGGAGGGGCTCTTGTGGAAGAGCGCGTCGAGGAGTGCGCGGGCTTCCGACGTGCGGACGACGCAGTCGGGGAAGGCGTACTCCAGCTCCCGCAGCGTCCGGAACCCGAGCACGAGCTGCAGGAACGTGAGGCCCGGGAACATCGCCAGCGGCCGGCGCGGGTCATGCGACGGCCGGCCGAACTCGAGCCCGCGCACGGTCACGTCGGGCCGCCAGGCCTCGACGCCGGTGATCGTGCCGCGCGCCAGCGTCAGCCGCACGCCGTCCGTGTAGAAGCCGAGGGTCAGCTCGCCGGTGTGGCCGGCACACGGTGAGGCGGCCAGCCGTCGCTCCAGCGCCGGGACGACGGCTCGCAGGAAGGCGGCCATGTCGGGGATGCGGGCGTACCAGGCGTAGGCGTCGTCCCAGTCCTGGAAGCGGAACACGCCGTAGAGCGGGTGCACGGATCCGAGCAGCCAGAAGCTGAGCGCGGTGCAGCGCCCGCCCGGCGTTTCGCTTGCCATCGCCGCGCCCGCCTCCTTGAGGTGACCGAGCGCGGTGATCCACGCCTCGCGCCACGACGCGCCGGCCCGAACCTCGAACGCGGTGACCGTGAGGCTGCCGCCCCACAGCTCGCCGACGTGGGCGAGGTAGCCGACGGCCTCGCCGTCGCGCTCCAGGATGCTGAGCTCCCGCCGCGCCGCGCTGCCGGCACGCTTGCCCGTCAGCTCGTAGCGCCACAGCGCGGCGTCCCGCGGCACCGCGAGCAGGCTGCGGGCGGCCGCCTCGTCGGACCGGGCGACGAGGAATGGCACGTCGGCCTCCTCGGCCGGACGCACACGCCAGCCCGGCGCCGGCACCGGCGGCTGCGAGAGGGCGTCGAGGAAGAACCGGGGGCCGCCGCCTCGCTCGATCGCGAGCTCGTAGCCGAACTGCCGATAGAACCACGGGATGCCCGTGATGACGAGCAGGCGCTGCCCGCGCTCGGCGCTCCAGCGATGGACCACGTCGAACTGCGCGCGAACCAGCCCACCGCCGCGGCGCTCCGGCAGCGTGCCGATCAGCTCCGGCTGGCCCACGGCGATCGGCACGCCGCCGTACGTCCACGTGTGGGACAGCAGGTGCAGGCACGAGACGATCACGCCGGTCCGGCGATCGACGACCAGCGTGGCGTCCCCGGGCCGGAACGCTGGATGGCGACCGCCGATGAGGTCGTGCGTCCAGGCGGTGAGCGAGCGGCTCGGCTCGGCGGCGTCCTGGGCGCGCAGCACGTCGCCGACGAAGGCGGCCAGGGGCGCTTCGTCGTCGGGGCGGGCGCAGCGGAGCACGAGGCCGTCGGCCAGATCCCGGATCACCGAACCCTCCTCCGGGCAACGTGAAGCCCGGAGCATAGCAGAGTCGCAGAATATTGACTTGCGACGGGCCGACATCCCAGAATGCCGAGGGGAGGAAGCAATGGACGAGACACTCGCCGTCGAGCCGTTCGGCTTCTTCACGCGCGATTCCCTCCGGGCCGGCTGGTACCTCGTGTGGCGACAACTCGTGCGCGTCGTGCCGGTGGCCGTGGGCGCGCTGCTGATCGGCTTCGGGCTCGGCAGGCTCGGCCTCAGCGTGCTCGGCGGCGTCGTCTCCGGGCTCGGCGTCCTCGCGGCCGCGGTCTGGGCCATCGTCCTGGTGCCGCGCCTGGCCAGCCAGTGGGCCGAGGGCCACTACGGATATCCGCTGACCGGTCAGGGGCGTGTGTGGTGGGCCATCTTCTGGCGCAGCAGCGTCGCCTCGCTGGTCGCGTCGGTGGTCCTGACCCCGCCGACCATGGTGGCGGCGAGCCTGTCGATTGCCTTCCAGGACTCCGCGCTCGGCGGGCTGGGCAAGCTGATGATGGCGTTGCTGGTCGTCGTGAACGGGGTCGTGGCCGTCGTCACCACGGGCTGGGCCATGTCCAAGGTGGCCTCCACGCAGCTCTCGGGGCTGCCGATGACCTCGCTGCCCTTCGAGCCCGCGGAAATCTCGAGCGAGCCGGCGGCGCTGGCGGAGCTGGAACACGCCGACGAGATGGTGACGCCGTCGCCCGTCACGATGCCGGAGGCGGTTGCGATGCCCGTCGTGGCGCACACTCCGACGGCCGTGGCCACGGCACCACCGGCCGCGCCGATCGCGGTGGCCGCGGCGGCGCCACGTGCGGTCGTTACCGAGGGCAAGCGCCAGTGTCCGAAGTGCGGTCTGCACGAGACAGAGCGCGGTACGGTCATCGGCTGGTACTGCACGATCTGCGGCTGGCGCGAGTCGCGCCGGTAGCGCGGGATCCGCGAGGGCTCAACACGCTCGGAGTGACCCCGGGCTACGGCAGGACGGTGAGCCGGACGGCAATGATGCCGGCGCCGACGGCGCCGAGGGCGCGCGCGGCCGCGTAGGACAGGTCGATGATGCGGCCGGGGACCGAGGGGCCTCGGTCGTTGACCCGCACGTCCACCTCCCGATCGTTGTCGAGGTTCACCACGCGCAGCCGCGTGCCGAACGGCAGCGTGGGATGCGCGGCGGTGAAGGCGTTCATGTCGAAGGGCTCTCCGCTGGCCGTCGGCCGCCCCTGATGCGCCTCGCCATACCAGGACGCGCGGCCGGTCTCGCTCATCGAGGTGGGCGGCACCATCGAGGCCGGCGGCACCGTCGCGCATCCCTCCACGACGGCGAAGACGATCACCCACAGCAGGCACCAGGACCACCGGCCCCGCCTGCCCACCGGCGCCCGCGTCGTCACCGGCGCCACCACTCGCGGAGCCGACGCCACCAGTCGTTGATCTGATCGCCGACGCCGCCGTGCTCCTGGCAGGGCGGCGGCTCGGTGCCGGCGAGGAACGTCTCGCGCGCCACCCGCGGACAGTAGCGGTTGGCGAGCAGGCCGTTGTCGAGGTCGATGTCGGCGAACGCGACGCCGGCGGGCACGGTGAAGGCCGGCTGCGGATAGGCGTCGAGCGCCTGGCGCATGAAGTCCGCCCAGATCGGCAGCGCGGCCTCCGCGCCGCTGAGCCCGTGGGCGTCGCCGCCGTCGAAGCCGACCCACACCGCCGCCAGGAGGCGCGGCGCGTAGCCGACGAACCACGCGTCGCGCCCGTCGTTGGTCGTGCCGGTCTTGCCCGCGATCGAGCCCGCCACGCCGAGCGCGCGGGCGGCGGCGCCGGTGCCCGAGTTGACGACGCCCTCCAGCAGCGAGGTGACGACGTACGCCTCGGCCGGGGTGATGACCGCCACCGGCTCGGCGGCATCGGCCGGCTCCGCGGCGCCGTCGCGATCACGGACCGCGCGCACGGCCACCACGCCGGCCGGGCGTATGCCGCCGTTGGCCAGCGGCAGATACGTGCGGGCCATCTCGATCGGCGTCGCCTCGAACGCCCCCAGCGCGGCCGACGGGACCGGCGCCAGCTCGCCGGTGAAGCCCATCTCGCGGGCAGTCTCGATCACGGCCGGCATCCCCACGCTCTCCGCGACGTGGATGGTGGCGGCGTTGAGCGATTGCTCCAGCGCGCGGCGCACGCTCACGCGGCCCTCGTACCGGTCGTTGTAGTTGCGCGGGCTCCACGTGTCACGCCCGTCCTGGCGCGTGAGCGGGGCGTCCTCCACCATCGACGCCGCGGTGAGCGCGGGAGTCCCGTTGCGGGCGCGCAGGGCCGCGAGGTAGACGAACGGCTTGAAGGCGGAGCCCGGCTGGCGCCGGGCCAGCGCCGCGCGATTGTACTGGCTGGCCTGGTAGTCGCGGCCGCCGACGAGCGCCTTGATCTCGCCCGAGGCCGGATCGAGAACGACGATGGCGGCCTGCAGCCGCCGGCCCGGCTCGTGGCCCCGCAGTCGCGGGAAGCGCGTCTCCAGCCGGTCGAGGCCGCGCACGATCGCGGCCTCGGCGAAGCCCTGCAGGGCGAGATCGAGGGTCGTGTACACCGAGACCCCGGCGCTGGCGCCGACGTCGCCGAAGCGCTGCTCGAGCTCGAGCCGCACGTAGTCGACGAAGTACGGCGCCGGCTGGGCGTTGCTGACGGCGAGCGGCACCCGCACCGGCTGGGCCCGGGCCGCCTGCCAGTCGGCCGCCGACAGCGTGCCGAGCTCCTTCATGCGCGTGAGGACGACGTCGCGACGGGCCCGGGCGCGCTCGGGGTTGACGACCGGCGAGTAGCTGTTGGGCGCGCGCACCATGCCGGCCAGCAGGGCCGCCTCGGCCGGCGTGAGCTGGTGGATGTCCTTGCCGAAGTAGGCCCGGGCGGCGGCGCCCACGCCGCGGACCGCCAGGCCGCCACGCTGCCCGAGATAGATCTCGTTGAGATAGGCCTCCAGGATCTGCGGCTTGGAGTAGCGCCAGTCGACGAGCGTGGCCAGCCACGCCTCGTTCAGCTTGCGCCAGTAGGTCCGGCGGGGACCGACCAGGCGGTTCTTGACCAGTTGCTGGGTGATCGTCGACCCGCCCTGCATCACACGCCCGGCTCTCAGATTGGTCCAGGCGGCGCGGAGCACGCCGCGCGGGTCGAGGCCGCCATGCTCGAAGAACCGGTGATCCTCGGCCGCCAGCACCGCGTTGAGGAACACCAGCGGCACGTCGGCCAGCCGGACCGGCCGGTGCTCCTCGCCGGGACGTTCGTCGGCGCTGGCCAGGATCTCCGGCTCGAGCGCCGCCGCCCCGATGTCGTGGCCGTCGCGGGTGACGCGGGTGATGCGCTCGTCGTGGATCTCGACCCGCACGAGCTGGGGCGCCGTGCCGGAGGCGCCGCGCAGGTAGATGTCCCAGGCGCTGCCGGCGCGGCGGTACTGTCCGGGGGCTGACGGCACGCTGCGCGCCTCTGTGTACTTGAGCCGGGCCAGCATGCCCGGCAGATCGATCCGGCGGACCTGCACACCGGCGATCAGCGGCTGGGCCCCGGCGTAGACGTACGTCGCCCGCCGCGTCTCGACGCGTTCGAAGCGGGACAGTGCAATCGCGGAGTAGACGACGAGGGCGAGCACGACGACGGCCAGCAGGCCCAGGACCGCCAGGCCGAGCACGCGCAGCCGCGGGATGCGCGGCCAGGACGGAGGCCGTGGCCACTTCATGGCCCATTATGCCCGCCCGTTCCCGCGCCCGTCGCCGTGAAGACTTTTTCCCTGTGCGCAGAGAAATGCCTTGCCCGCCGCCGCCGGAAAGTGGCTAAGCCCTCGTCGGCACGGCTGGCGGAACGGGGCACATCGCTTGCAACCGATATCGGTCTCATCCGGCAGGGTGAGTGGGAAGGGGGAGCCGAGCGTGCTGATCTGCCGATGCGCCTGGCATTCACGCTACCGGGGCTACCCGCTGCTCAACGGGATCGCGTCCTGGCGCGGCTGGAACGTCCGGTTCACCGACGGCATCTGCGAGAAGTGCCTGGAGCGCTTCCGCGCCGAACACCGCCGCTTCCTGGCGCCGCGGAGCCCCGCTGTCGCCGATTCAGTGCCGACGCCGTCACCCGCGCCCCGCCACGCCGCCTGAGGGCGGGCGGGGTCCCGCTCGGGCTCCCGCCGCACCCGCCTGAATAGCCCGCCGGCGCCCCGCGGCCAGCGGGCCGCCCGCGCCTTGCGACACCCACGCGTCATGGGTATGCTGGGTCCTCGGTCTGGTCGGACTTCCCGCGAGAGTGGCGAAACTGGCAGACGCGCTGGACTTAGGATCCAGTGGGCCCAAAGCCCTTGGGGGTTCAACTCCCCCCTCTCGCACCACCATCGGACGGCGCGTCCAGTATCGCGACACGCTCGAAGGAAACGAGACCCGCATGAAGGTCGCCGTGGAGGAGCTCGAGAGCTGCAAGCGCCGCCTCGCCGTCGAGGCGCCGGTGGACGTCGTGACCCAGGAGTGGGAGCGGGCCTATGGACGGGTGCAGAAGCGGGCCACGCTGCCGGGCTTCCGCCGCGGTCACGTGCCGCGCTCGCTGGTCAAGCTGCACTTCGCCGACGACGTGCGGCGCGAGGTGGCCGAGCACCTGATCCCCGACGTCTACCGGCGCGCGCTGACCGAGGCCAGGATAGACCCGGTCAACGAGCCCGATCTACAGAATCTGACGCTCGAGGAGGGCGCTCCGCTGTCATTCACGGCCGTGGTCGAGGTCAAGCCGGCGATCGTCCTGGCCGATTACAAGGGGGTGGACGTCCAGCACGCGCCCGCCCTGATCACCGACGCCGACGTGGACGAGGCCCTCGGCCGGATGCGCGAGCAGCACGCGCAGTTCAACAGCGTCGATCGCGCCGCCGTCACCGACGATCTGGTCGTCGTCGACTACACGCTCTCGCCCCAGGACCACGAGGCGACCACGGCCGCCGGCTACCACTTCCTGGTCGGCAGCGGCACCGTGCTGCCCGAGATCGACAGCTCCGTGATCGGCATGCGGGCCGGCGAGGAGCGCGAGGTGAGCCTGCACTTCGCCGCCGACCACCGGATGGAGAGCCTGCGGGGCAAGGGGGGCACGGCCCACCTCAAGCTCGGCGAGGTCAAGGAGAAGGTGCTGCCGGCGCTCGACGACGACTTCGCCAAGTCGCTGGGCGAGTTCGAGACGCTCGACGCGGTCCGCGGCGAGGTGCGGCGCCAGCTCGAGGCCCGGCGCGAGGCGGAGTCCAAGCAAGCGCTGGAGGACAAGATCCTGGACGCGCTGCTGGCCCGCCACGAATTCGGCGTGCCGGACGCCCTGGTCATGCGCCAGGTCGCCCACCAGGTCGAGCACACTCGCGAGCGGCTCCGCCGCCAGGGCGTGGACCCCGACGGCCTGCAGTGGGACTACACCAAGATCGTGGGCGAGCTGCGGCCGACCGCCGAGAAGGCGGTCCGCCGGGCGCTGCTCCTGGAGGCCATCGCCGACCAGGAGACGCTGCAGGCCGGCGAGGCCGAGGTGGACGCCGAGATCGAGCGGTTCGCCAAAGCCAGCCAGCGGCCGGTCCCCGCCGTCCGGCGTATGATGGAGAAGAGCGGCGATCTCGACGCCCTGCGGCACGGGCTGCGCGAGCGCAAGACCCTCGATCTGCTCGTCGAGCACGCGCGGGTCACCGCGTAACCTCACGCACGAAGGAGAGTGGCATGGCTCTGGTCCCGATGGTCATCGAGCAGACCCCGCGCGGCGAGCGGGCCTTCGACATCTTCTCGCGCTTGCTCAAGGAGCGGATCATCTTCCTGCCCACGTTCATCGAGGACGAGCTGGCCAATCTCGTGATCGCCCAGATGCTCTTCCTGGAAGCCGAGGATCCCGACAAGGACATCTATCTCTACATCAACTCGCCGGGTGGCTCGGTGACGGCCGGCATGGCCATCTACGACACGATGCAGTACGTGAAGCCCGCCATCTCGACGATCTGCATGGGCCAGGCCGCCTCGATGGGCGCGCTGCTGCTGTGCGCCGGCGCTCGGGGCAAGCGCTTCGCGCTGCCGCACGCGCGGATCATGATCCACCAGCCGCTCGGCGGCGTGCAGGGCCAGGCCACCGACATCGACATCCAGGCCAAGGAGATCCTCCGCATGCGTGAGGAGCTCAACCAGATCCTGGTGCATCACACCGGGCAGGCCATGGAAAAGATCCAGAAGGACACCGATCGGGACTTTTTCATGACCGCCGAGCAGGCCAAGGAATATAGAATCGTTGACGAAGTGATCTCCTCCAAGCCCACCACCCGCGCGGTCAGCGAACAGGCGGCGCTCGCGGCGCAGGTCCAGAGGTAGGGAGTCGGCGGAAGGATGGCGCGGACGCGTGAAGGCAACGGTACCTTGAAGTGCTCGTTCTGCGGCAAGAGCCAGAACGACGTCCGCAAGCTGATCGCGGGGCCCACCGTCTACATCTGCGACGAGTGCATCGAGCTGTGCAACGACATCATCGCGGAGGAGTGGGAAGAGGAGAAGTCGCGGGAGATCCGCAGCCTGCCCAAGCCGGCCGAGATCAAGAGCGCCCTCGACCAGTACGTGGTCGGGCAGGAGCGGGCCAAGAAGATCCTCGCCGTCGCCGTCCACAACCACTACAAGCGGATCGAATCCGGCGGTGACGCGGGCGAGGTCGAGCTCCAGAAGTCCAATATCCTGTTGATCGGTCCCACCGGCTCCGGCAAGACCCTCCTGGCCCAGACGCTGGCTAAGATGCTGCGGGTGCCGTTCACCATCGCGGACGCGACGACGTTGACCGAAGCCGGCTACGTCGGCGAAGACGTCGAGAACATCATTCTGAGATTGCTGCAAGCCGCAGACTACGACGTGGAACGAGCGGAGCGCGGCATCGTGTACATCGACGAGATCGACAAGATAGCCCGGAAGTCCGAGAACCCGTCGATCACGCGCGACGTCTCCGGCGAGGGCGTGCAGCAGGCGCTCCTGAAGATCCTCGAGGGCACCGTCGCCAACGTGCCTCCGCAGGGCGGGCGCAAGCACCCGCATCAGGAGTTCATCCAGGTCGACACCTCCAGCGTCCTGTTCATCTGCGGCGGCGCCTTCGTGGGGCTGGACAAGATCATCGAGTCGCGGGTGGGGCGCTCGGGCATGGGCTTCGGCGCCGAGATCAAGAGCCGCGAGGAGCGGCGGGTCGGGGACCTGCTGGCCATGATCCAGCCCGAGGATCTCCTGAAGTACGGGCTCATCCCCGAGTTCGTCGGCCGGCTGCCGGTCATCGCCACCCTGCACGACCTCGACGAGCCGGCGCTGGTGCGCATCCTCAAGGAGCCGAAGAACGCGATCATCAAGCAGTACCAGAAGTACTTCGACCTCGAGAAGGTGCGGCTCAAGTTCACCGACGACGCCATCGCCGCCATCGCCAAGGAGGCGCTCAAGCGTGGCACCGGCGCCCGGGGGCTGCGGGCCATCCTGGAGGAGGTCATGCTCGAGATCATGTACGAGCTGCCGTCCATCCAGGGCCTCAAGGAGTGCGTGATCACGCGCGAGGTCATCCTCAGCCGCGAGCGCCCCATCCTCGTCTCCGAGCCCAAGGAACAGACCGCTTGATATTCGGAGGGGGCCTCGACGGCCCCCTCCGATGCCTCCCCCCAGACCGGAGTTGCGCCGGCGGAGCCGGCGCTCGAATGACGTGAACGGGACGCTGTACGTCGTCGCCACACCGATCGGGAATCTCGAGGACATCACCGCGCGGGCGCTGCGCGTGCTGCGCGAGGTCGGCGTCATCGCCTGCGAGGACACCCGCCGCACCCGGGCGCTGCTGTCCCACTTCGACATCCACACCCCGACCGTGTCGTACTTCGAGCACAACAAGCTGGCGCGGGGCCCGGACTTGCTCCGGCAGCTCGCCGCGGGCAAGTCCGTCGCGCTCGTCACCGACGCCGGCACGCCGGGCATCTCGGATCCGGGCTTCCTGCTCGTCCGCGAGGCCCGGGCCGCCGGCGTGCCGGTGGTCCCGGTGGCGGGGCCCAGCGCCGTCGTCACCGCCCTGTCGGCGGCCGGCATCCCGGCCGACCGGTTCGTGTTCGACGGCTTCCCGCCGGTGAAGCCGGGGCGCCGGGTCAACCGCCTGACCGCCCTGCGCGAGCTGGACACGACGATCGTGCTCTATGAATCGCCCCACCGCATCCTCGCCACCCTGGAGGCCATCGGCCAGGTCTTCGGCGAGCGCGAGATCGTCGTGGCCCGCGAGCTGACCAAGCAGTTCGAGGAGATCGTGCGGGCAACGCCGGCCGCCCATCACGCGCGGCTGACCGCCGCGGGCGTGCGCGGCGAGTTCACGCTGGTGATCCCGGCCTGAGCGCCGCTCCGCCTGCCGTGGCCTCTCGCGAGTGAAGGCGGTACCATGGTGCCTGCTCGTCATGGAGAGCATGGGGCGCGCGGAGTGGATCGCCGATGAGCGGACGCGAGGCCTGCGACCGAGAGCCAAGCCGGTCGAGGCTTGGGCGGGCGTCGGCGGCGAACACCCAGCGCCCGGCACCCTGAGTCGGAGATGACGGGAGCCCAGGCGGTCCCGCCCTTCGGGGTGCCCGACGAACACATCCGGGCGTGGCTGGCCGCCATCGTCGAATCCTCCGATGACGCCATCGTGTCGAAGACACTGGATGGCGTCATCACGTCCTGGAACGGCGGCGCCGAGCGCATGCTCGGCTGGCCCGCGGAGATGGCGATCGGCAGGCACATCACGCTCATCGTTCCGGACGAGCGCCGCGCGGAAGAGGATGAGGTGCTCGCGCGCATCCGGCGCGGCGAGCGGATTCATCATTTCGAGACGGTCCGGGTGACGAAGGACGGTCGATTGATCGACGTCTCGCTCGCCGTGTCACCGGTCCGGGACGCGGCCGGGCGCATCGTGGGCGTTTCGAAAGTCGCTCGCGACGTGTCGGAGCGCCGTCGGCTGGATGACGCTCGCAACGCGCTCCTCGCGCGCGAGCGGCAGGCCCGGACCGCCGCCGAGGCCCTCATGCGAGCCAAGGAACAGTTACTCGCCACGATCTCACACGAGTTGCGCACGCCGCTCAACGCGATCTTTGGATGGGCCCGACTGCTCGAGAGGCCCGAGCTCGACGCGCCGTCCCGGGAGCGGGCGGTGACCGCAATCGTGAACGGCGCCGCCGCGCAGGCCCGGCTCGTGGACGACCTGCTGGATCTTTCGCGCGTCGTCACCGGTCGCCTGCGCATCGACGTGGTCCCCGTGGGTCTGCTGGGCATCGTGAGCGCCGCGCTGGACGTCGTGCGGCCCGCGGCGGATGCCAAGGACATCACGCTCGTCACCACGCTGGCCGACGTGGGTCCGATGCGGGGGGCGCCGGATCGACTGCAGCAGGTGGTGTGGAATATCGTGGCGAATGCCGTGAAGTTCACGTCGCGCGGCGGGCGCATCGACGTCGTCCTGCGACGGGCCGACGGCTACGCGGAGGTGGTCGTCACCGACAGCGGCGAAGGGATCAGCCCCGACATGCTGTCGCACGTGTTCCAGGAGTTCTGGCAGGAGGACAACTCCTCGACCCGCGCGCACCAAGGGCTGGGCCTCGGCCTCACGTTGGTGAAGCATCTCGTCGAGCTGCATGGCGGCCACGTGCGGGCCGAGAGTGCGGGCAAGGGCACCGGCGCCACCTTCACCGTGGCGCTGCCGTTGACGGGCTAGGCGGCCTTCAGCGCCCGACGGCCGTGGCGATCGCTCGGCACAGGACGTCGGGGTCGACGGGCTTCGGCAAGTGGTCGAGAAAGCCCGCCGCCAGCACCCGCGCCCGTGAGTGGTCGCGTCCGTAGGCCGTCGCGGCGACGACCGGCAGCCCGCTCACCGCGCCGTCGGCGTGATGGCGAATCTCGCTCAGGAGCCAGTAGCCGTCTTCACCCGGCATCGCGATGTCGGTCAGGATTACGTCGGGCGCCACCTCCGTGATGATGTGCAGCGCCTGGCGCGCACTCATGGCCACGCTGACGACGGCACCGCACGTCTCGAGGGCGAACGAGAAATAATCGAGGGTCGCCGCGTCGTCATCGACGACGAGGACCTTGACGGCTGCGAGATCGGATGGCGGGTGAGCGGGCCGGGGCTGTTCGGCGTTGCCGGGCCGGCGGGGGCGGATGGGCCCCGACGCCGAGGGCTCGTCGGCCGCGGCCAGCGGGGAATTTCGACGTCGGCGCTGCGGGAGCGCTTCGGCGCGAAGGCCACCGCGTTCGCCGAGGAGCGTGACCATGGCCTGGGATGTTACCACCGGAGCGCCGGCCTCGGCCCCCGGGATGGCTCGGGCCGCCCCGGGCCCATCGGCCGGCTCCCAGACCGAGGCACGCTCCGCGCCCGCGCTCGGTTGTGGGGTCTCGGAGCGGCGCGTATACTGCCTGCGTCTATGGGTGTTCCCAAGGCATTGACCGTCGCCGGATCTGATTCCGGCGGCGGCGCCGGTATCCAGGCCGATCTCAAGACCTTCTCGGCGTTCCGGGTGTTCGGCATGTCGGTGATCACCGCCGTGACGGCCCAGAACTCCGTCGGCGTGACCGGTGTGCACGACCTGCCCCCGGAGTTCGTCGCGCAGCAGATCGACGCCGTGCTCGACGATTTCGGCGCCGACGCCGTGAAGCTCGGCATGCTCTCCACCGCGCCGATCATCCGGGCCGTCGCCGCCCGCCTGGCCGCCCACGGGCAGACGCGCCTGGTGCTCGATCCCGTGATGATCGCCAAGTCGGGCGCGCCCTTGCTGCGCCCCGACGCCCGGGCCGCGTTGATCGAGGCCGTCCTGCCGCTGGCCCTGGTGGTGACGCCGAACCTGCACGAGGCGGCTGTGCTCGCCGACATGCCGGTGGCCACCGAAGCCGACATGGAGGAGGCCGCCCGGCGCATCCATCGCCAGGGGCCGCGCCACGTGCTGGTCAAGGGCGGGCACCTGGTGGACAGCGCCACCGACGTGCTCTTCGACGGCCGCGCCTTCACGCGCTTTCCCGCGCCCCGGATCGAGTCGCAGAACACGCACGGCACCGGCTGCACGTTCTCGGCGGCGATCGCGGCCGGGCTCGCCCAGGGGGCGCCGCTCGCCGCCGCCGTGAGCGAGGCCAAGGCGTACGTCCGGGCGGCGATCCGCGAGGGCTTCCCGGCCGGGCACGGTGTCGGGGTCCTCCGCCACTTCGTCGGGAGCTGGTAGGCGTGCCCCGTTCCATCGACGATCGGATGCCGTTCATGGAGCACCTGGGCGAGCTGCGCACCCGCATCGTGCGCGCGCTCTACGGACTGCTGGCCGGCACCCTCATCGCGCTGCCGTTCAGCGAGCGCATCACCGACTGGCTGGCCCGCCCGGTGACCAAGCTGGGCTACGAGCTGGTGTTCACGGCGCCGGCCGAGGCGTTCTGGGTGCAGATGAAGGTCGGGCTCATCGCGGGCGTGTTCATCGCCTCGCCCGTCATTCTGTGGCAGGTGTGGGCGTTCATCGCGCCCGGGCTGCACCACCACGAGAAGAAGTACGCGGTGCCATTCGTCCTCATCGGCTCGGTCATGTTCATCCTGGGCGGCGCCTTCTCGCTCTACATCGTCACGCCGTACGCGCTCAATTTCCTGCTCAGCTACGCGCGGCCCGGGCTCAAGCCGATGATCACCATCCAGAACCACGTCGACTTCCTGCTGAAGTTCACCCTGGCCTTCGGCGCCGTCTTCGAGCTGCCGCTGGCCCTCACGCTGCTGGCCCGGATGGGCATCGTGACGGCGCGGATGCTGGCCAAGAATCGCAAGTACGCGATCCTCGGCGCCTTCATCGCCGGCGCGATCCTCACGCCGACTCCCGACGCCTTCAACCAGACACTGATGGCGGGCCCCCTGATCATCCTCTACGAGGTCGGCATCGTGAGCGCACGCATCTTCGGCAAGAGACCGGCACCGGTCGTGGCCACCGAAAGCGGGGTGTCGTGATCCTCGTGCAGCGTGGTGACGACGGCGGTGGTCGGGCGCGGGGGCCGCGGGCGCGCCATCATGGCGAGCTGTCGTCGCCGTTCGAGCGCAGGACGCGGCTCGCGAGCCGCCCACGATTCAACTTGTCCGCGCCCCAGCCCCCTCTGGGGGATGGGGGGCCCGAGCGAGCCGCGCCCGGAGCGAGTTACGGCGACAGGCGAGCGATGCTGGCGCGCCCGCCGCGCCCGCGGCCCCCGCGCCCGACCACCGCCGTCGTCACCACGCTGCACGAGGATCACAACTAGTGGACTTCAACACCCTCGATCTGCCCGAGCCGGTCATGCAGGGGATTCGCGCGGCCGGCTTTGTCATTGCCACGCCCATCCAGGAGGCGGCGCTGCCGCTGGCCCTCAAGGGCAAGGACGTGGCCGGGCAGTCGCAGACAGGTACCGGCAAGACGGCGGCCTTCCTCATCGCCGCCTTCACGCGGCTGCTCCGCGAGCCGGCGCCGCCGCCGGCCGGGCCGACCGCCCCGCGCGTGCTCATCATCGCGCCCACGCGCGAGCTGGTGGTGCAGATCGAATCCGACGCGCACCAGCTCGGTCGGTTCACGCCGTTCAACATCCAGGCGGTGTACGGCGGCATCGACTACGCCAAGCAACGCGACACGCTGGCCGCCGCCTGCGACGTGCTGGTCGGCACCCCCGGCCGCCTGATCGACTACCTCAAGCAGCACGTGTGGACGCCGCGCAAGGTCGAGGTGCTGGTCGTCGACGAGGCCGACCGGATGTTCGACATGGGGTTCATCGCCGACCTGCGCTTCATCCTGCGCAAGCTGCCGCCGCCCGAGCGCCGGCAGTCGTTCCTCTTTTCGGCGACGCTGTCGTTCCGGGTCCTGGAGCTGACCTGGGAGTTCATGAACAATCCCAGTCAGATCACGATCATGCCCCAGCAGAAGACGGCCGAGCGGGTGGAGCAGCTCCTCTACCACGTCGGCCGCGAGGAGAAGTTCGGCCTGCTGCTGGGGCTGCTGCGCCGCGAGGGCGGTAACCGCATCCTGATCTTCTCCAATACCCGCGAGGAGGCGCGCCGGCTGGAGGACCGCCTCACTCGTAACGGCTGGGAGGCCCGCGCGCTGACCGGCGACGTCGACCAGAAGCGCCGCCTGCGCATCCTGAACGACTTCAAAGAAGGCCAGTTGCCGGTGCTGGTCGCCACCGACGTCGCCTCGCGGGGCCTGCACATCGAGAACGTCACCCACGTCGTGAACTGGGACCTGCCGCAGGACGTCGAGGACTACGTGCACCGGATCGGCCGCACGGCGCGGGCCGGGGCCGGCGGCAAGGCCATCGCACTGATCGACGAGGCGAGCGCGCTCTATCTCGAGCCGATCGAGAAGTTCATCGGCCAGAAGATCACGGTCGAGTGGCCTGAGGACGACCTGATCATGCCCGAGATCCGCCCCAGCGCCGAGGAGCGGCGCCGCTACGCCGAGGAGCGGCGCGCCCGCCTCGACGCCCGCCGGGGTCGCGACGACCGGGGCGGCGGCCGTCGGGGTGGCAGCGGTGGTGGCCGTGATCGCGCCCCGCGGGTCGCTGAGCGCCGTCCCAGCGCGGAGCCGCCGCGCCGCGAGGCGCCGGCGCCCCCGCCCCCGCCGCCCCAGGGCGCCGCGCCGTCCAGCGGCGCCCCCGGCCGGCCGCGACGGGGCCGTCGGGGGCGACGCGGCGGCTCGGGCGGTGCTCCGCCCTCATCCGGAGGCGCTGCGCCGACGTCCTGACGCGACGTCGCTGGCGCCTGGGTTGCACCGATCCCAGGAGCCATGATGCGGCGTGCGATCGTGGTGGCGGTGGCGGGCATCCTGCTCGGTGGCTCTCGCGCGGAGTCCTCGAGCGGTGTGAACGTGGGGCTGCTGCCGACGAGCCCGGCCGGGTTCTCGGACGATGCTCCCGCCTCGCGGCCCGAGAAGATCATTCAGCACGCGCGCGAGTTCCGCGGCAACCCCTGGCCGCTGGGGATCCTCACCGGCGCCGTGCTCCTGGTCGCGCTCGGGCTGGGCGTCTACACCGTTGGCGTGGCGTATCGCCATCCCGCCGGGCGCTGGTAGGTCGCCGAAAAGACCCGCAGCCTGGTAGACGCCTACTCGCGCGCGGCGTAGGCGAGCAGCGCGTCGATCTGCTCGGGCAAGCCGAAGAGGCGAACGCGGTCGCCCGCCCGTAGGACCGTGTCCGCCGAGGGATGCGGCACCGACGTGCCGTCGGCGCGAGTGATCGCGACCACCGAGACGCCGAACCGCTCGCGCACGCGGGCGTCGTGCAGGGAGCGGTCGGCGAGACCGCCGTCGTCGAGTGTGACCTCGCGAAGCTGGGGCAGCCCGCCGTGCACCGGATGCGGCCCGACCAGCTCCATCGCCTCGCGGTATTGCTCGAGGTACGCCAGCACCCGCTCGCGTGGCAGCGCCAGCCGCCGCAGCGCGTGGCGGATGAGCGTGGAGGCGGCCTCGAGCTCGGGCTGGATCACCTCGGTGGCGCCGGCCTGGCGCAGCCGCTCGTGGTGCTCGGCGGCGTGGGCGCGGGCGAGGATCGGCACGGTCGCGTTCAGCGCGCGTAGGTTGCGGACGACCAGGCGCACACGGTCGGTCTCGGGCAGGGCCACCACGGCCAGGGCGGCGCGCTCGGCGCCCGCGTGCTCGAGCAGCCGGCGATGGGCGGCGTCGCCGAAGAGGGTGGGGACGCCGCGCTCGCGGAGCCCGCGGACGACGTCCGGGTCGTTCTCGATCGCCACCCACCGGACGTGGAAGGTGTCGAGCGCCTCCGCCACCGCGCTGCCCACCCGGCCGTAGCCGCACAGGATGACGTGGTGCTCGAGCTCGGGCGCGGCCGCGTCGACCTCCGACGGCACCGGCCCGGCGGCCCGCAGCGCACCGAGGTAGCGCGGCGCCACCCGCACCAGCGCGGCGTTGATCAGGATCGTCAGCAGCGAGGCGGCCAGCGTGGCCTGATAGACGTCGGCGCCGATGTGCCCCGCCTCCCGGGCCGCCTGCACCAGCACGAACGAGAACTCGCCGATCTGGGCCAGGCCGATGCCGGTCAGCAACGCGGTCCACAGCGTCTCGCGGAACAGCCAGACCACGCCGACGCGGATCAGCAGCTTGCCGACGACGACCAGCGCCACCAGCGTGCCCAGCAGCGGCAGGTTGTCGAAGACGCTCCGCGGGTCGATGAGGGCGCCGATCGTCACGAAGAAGAACGCGCCGAAGGTGTCGCGCAGGGGCAGCAGGCGGGCCAGCGTCTCGTGGGCGAAGTCGGACGTGCTGATGAGCAGGCCGGCCAGGAACGCCCCCAGCGCCAGCGACAGGCCGATGGCCTGGGTGAGCGCCGCCGTGCCGAGGCCGAGGGCCAGCGCCACGAGGAGAAAGAGCTCCTGGTCGCGCGTGCGCGCCACCCGGGTGAGCAGCGGCGACACGACGCGGGCGGCCAGCGCGACGAACGGTACCAGGACGAGCGCGGCGATACCCAGGCCGCGGCCGATCATCAGCAGGCGGTCGGCGGCCAGCGCGCCGAGCGCCGGCATGAGCGCCAGCAGCACCACCACCGCGAGGTCCTCCACCAGGCTGATGCCGACCAGCACGCGACCGTGGCGCGTGTGCAGCTCGCCGCGGTCGAGGAGCAGGCGGGCCAGCACCATCGTGCTGGCGACCGAGATCACGATGCCGACGACCAGGCCCTGCAGCGGCGGCCAGCCCAGCGCGAGGCCCACCACCACGGCCAGGCCGATCGAGAGGACGGTGCCCAGCGCGCCGCCGCCCAGCGCCACGCCCTTCACCCGGAGCAGGTCCTTGAGTGAGAACTCCAGGCCGACCGAGAACATCAGGAGCACGACGCCGATCTCGGCGAACGACTCGAAGTGGTGCGCGTCGGCCATCGCCGGGCCCGGCGTGAACGGGCTCACGGCCATGCCGCCGAGGACGTAGCCGAGCACGAGGGGCTGGCCGGTGCGCCAGGCCAGGGCGCCGCCGATCACCGCCGCCAGCAGGACGAGGGCGAGATCGCGGAAGAACAGCGGATCGCCGGCCATCGCGCCGGCACCATAGCACGGCGGGAACGCGGCCCGGTCGAGGGTGGTTGAGAAAGTAAGGGCGCCGGCGTCGAAAGGTTGCGTGCCAGGCGTCCGCCATGCCGTACAGTGGGAGGCGGAGATGGCGAATTTCCTCGCTATCGACCGGTGACGGACTTCTTGCCGGACACCCCCGCTGTCGCTCGCCCATACTGCCCCGACTGTGAGCCCGACGCCGATCCGTGCCGTGAGATCCTCGACGTCCGCTGGTGCGCGGCGCACACGCCCGCGTGGAACGGTGCCGACGATGGGGCGGTGCGGGCGGAGGCCTTTCTCTCGGGCAGCACCGAGGCGGGCGGCGACGACAATCGTCGCTGGTGTCAGCTGGTGCACGGCCCGAGCCCGGTGACGGCCGCGACCACCGGCGGCTCCCGGCGGCGCTCGGGGCGTACACCGGCCCGAACCGCTCCCGGTCCGTAGCGCCCCCCGCGGCGCCGGCGCGCCGAGGTCCGGCGCGCGCCCGCTACCTGTGTGCGCCCGCCGGCGCCGGCGGCCGGCTCAGCGCTTCTGGTACTTCGCCGGGGCCTTCATCGGGGCGAAGAACGCCGGGCGCGCCATGCGGCCCACCGGCACCTCGATCAGCACCGGGCGATCCATCCCGACGGCCTTGCGCACGAGGTCGCCGACGTCGGTCGGCTTGGCCGCGCGCATGCCGACGACCCCGTACGCGTCGGCCAGCTTCATGAAGTCCGGGTTGGTGACGGCGGCGCCGTGGCTGCCGCCCCACGACTCGTCGAGGTCACGGGCGACGTTGCCGTAGGCGTTGTCGTTGAAGAGGACGATCACGGCATTGATCTTCTCGCGGGCGGCGGTCGACAGCTCCTGCGAGTTGTACATGAACCCGCCGTCGCCCGTGATGCACACGACCGTCCGCTCCGGCCGGGCGACCTTGGCGCCGAGGGCCGTCGGCACCTCGAAGCCGAGGTTGCCGGAGTACGACGACGTCAGGTACGTCCGCGGGCGGTAGACCGGCCAGAACGGCCTCGAGTAATAGCCGATCTGGGTCATGCCGGCGATGACGATGGCGTCCTCCGGCGTCCCGGCCCGCAGGGACGCCAGGATCGAATGGTTGGGCTCCTGCGTGTCCAGCGCGGTCAAGGCATTCCGAAGCTGCTCTCGCTCTCTCTTGCGCGACGGCCTGGGCGGCGCGTCCGTCCGCAGCCGCTCCAGCAGGCGCTCGAGCGTGAGCCGCGCGTCACCGACGAGTCCCACCGCCACCGGATGGTTGCGGCCGACCTCCTCGGCGTCCACGTCGAGCTGGACGATCTTCTGATGGGGCTGGAAGGCGGCCAGCGCACAGCGCGAGCCGACGACCAGGATCGTGTCGGCGGCGTCGAGATACTCGCGCAGCGGGTTCTTGGGCCAGAGCGCCGCGCCGAGGGCCAGGTCGCTCTGATCGCTGACCGAGCCCTTGCCCTCCGCCGATTGCACGACACCGGCTTGAAGATATTCGGCCACCGCCGTCAGCGCCTCGTGGGCGCCCGAGGCGTGGACGCCGCCGCCGGCGTAGATGATCGGTCGCGTGCCGTCGAGCAGCACGCGCGCGGCCCGCTCGATGTCGGCGTCGGGCGCCGCCGTGCGCGCCACCGTGACCGGGGGCAGCAGCTCGGCCTCGCCCTCATCCTCGAGCGTGTCGGGCGGAATCTCGAGATGGACGGGCCGCGGGCGGCCGGTCTTGAGCTGGCGGAAGGCCTCCTGCACGGCGGCGGGAATCTCGGAGACTTCCAGCACGCGCTTGCGCCACTTGGTGATCGGTTTCACCACGTCGAGCTGCTCGTTGATCTCGTGCAGCACGCCGACGTCCTTGCCGAGATAGCGCTTGGGCACCTGGCCCGCCACCAGGAACACCGGCGACGAGCACGAGTAGGCGGTGCTGAGCCCGGCGCCCGCGTTGAGCACGCCGGGCCCCGGCACCACCAGCGCGACACCGACACCGCCGCCGGCGCGGGCGTAGCCGTCGGCCATGTAGGTCGTGGCCTGCTCGTGGCGGGTGAGGATGAAGCGGATGTCCTTCTCGTCGCGCAGCGCCGCCATGGCGCCGTAGAGCTGCACGCCCGGCAGCCCGAACACCACGCGCACCCCCTCCCGCTGCAGCTGCTTGGCGAGAGCCTCGCCTCCGGTCATTCGCATCGGAACTCCTCCTCACCGCACCTGAGTTACCGCTGTCGAGCGCGGGCTTTGCCGGCGCAATCCTGCTTCTTGGTCTGGGGGAGGCATCGGAGGGGGCCGTCGAGGCCCTCTCCGAGCGGATGCCCCCTCCGAGGTACTAACTGTGCTTCCGGAGCTCGAGGCGGCCGATCTGGCGGCGATGCACCTCGTCGGGACCGTCGGCGAACCGGAGCGTACGGGAGTGCGCCCACCAGAAGGCCAGCGGGAACTCCTGGCTGACGCCGCCGCCGCCGTGCAGCTGCATGGCGCGGTCGAGCACGCCCAGCGTCATGTTGGGCACCGCCACCTTGATCTCGGCGATGGCCTGCCGGGCGGCCTTGTTGCCCACGGTGTCCATCATGTAGGCGGCGTGCAGCACGAGCAGCCGGGCCTGGTCGATCTCGATGCGCGACTGGGCGATGCGCTCGGTCGTGATGTCGTTCTCGGCCAGCCGCTTGCCGAAGGCCACGCGGTTGAGCGAGCGCTTGCACATGTATTCGAGTGCGCGCTCGGCCACGCCGATCTGGCGCATGCAGTGGTGGATGCGGCCGGGACCCAGGCGGCCCTGGGCGATCTCGAAGCCGCGGCCCTCGCCGAGCAGCATGTGGCCGGCCGGCACCCGCACGTTCTCGAACAGGACCTCGCCGTGGCCGTGGGGCGCGTCGTCGTAGCCGAAGACGGTCAGCATTCGGAGCACCTTGATGCCGGGCGTCTCGCGCGGCACCACGATCATCGACTGCTGCTTGTAGCGGTCGGGGTTCTTTGGATCCGTCTTGCCCATGAAGATGAGGACCTGGCAGCGCTTGTCGCCGATGCCCGAGGTCCACCACTTGTGGCCGTTGATGACGTACGAGTCGCCGTCGCGGGTGATCGACGACTCGATGTTCGTCGCGTCCGACGACGCGACCTTGGGCTCGGTCATGGCGAACGCCGAGCGGATCTTGCCCTCCAGCAGCGGCTCCAGGTACTGCTTCTTGAGCTCGGGGCTGGCGTAGCGCTCGAACACCTCCATGTTGCCGGTGTCGGGCGCCGAGCAGTTGAAGGTCTCGGCGGCGATGGGCGAGCGGCCCATGATCTCGCAGAGCGGCGCGTACTCGAGGTTGGTGAGGCCGGCGCCGCGCTCGCTCTCGGGCAGGAACAGGTTCCACAGGCCGCGCTCGCGCGCCTTGGCCTTCAGCTCTTCCATGATTGGCGGCACCGTCCAGCGGTCGGCCGAGGACTCGAGCTGCTGGTGGAAGGTGGCCTCGTTGGGATAGACGAACTTGTTCATGAAGTCCGTCAGCTGCTCCATGTACATCTTGGTCTTCTTGGAGTATTCGAATTCCATCCCCGCTCTCCTTGGGTTACAGGCTCGCCTCGCCTCCGGCTGCGGCTCGCACGGCCCTCTGGCGTGCGTGCCACCGGGGATTGTATCCTCGTCGCGGTCGGCTCGGGCCGGCGATTTCCGGGCGATGTGGAGGCCGAGAGCATGCGCATGAGCGGCAAGATCGCGGTGGTCACGGGGGCCGGTTCCGGGCTGGGGCGGGCGACGGCGCTGCGCCTGGCCGCCGAGGGTGCCCGCGTGACCTGCGCCGACCGCGCGCCGGCCCTCGCGGAGGAGACCGCGGCGGGTATCGTCGCGGCGGGCGGCGAGGCGATCGCGCTCGAGATCGACGTCACCGACGCCGGGGCGTGCGCCCGCATGGTCGAGGCGACGCGGCGCCGCTTCGGGGCGCTGACGACGCTGGTGAACTCCGCCGGCATTGCGGGCCCCACCGGCCCCACGCTGACGGCGGAGGACTGGCGCCACGTGATCGACGTGAATCTGACCGGCAGCTGGCTGGCCGCCCAGGCCGCGCGCGAGGCGCTGGCGGCCGGCGGGCAGGGCGCCGTTGTCAACCTCGCCTCGATCTACGGCGTCACCGGCGGCTCGCGCTCGCCGGCCTACGCGGCGTCCAAGGGCGGCGTGACGAACCTCACGCGCCAGCTCGCCCTGCAGTGGGCGCCGGCGATCCGCGTGAACTGCGTGTGCCCCGGCCACGTCGAGACACCGCTGACGGCGGCGATCATGGCCGATCCGGCGTGGCGGCAGTCGATGCTCGCCCGGTATCCCCTCGGCCGCTTCGGCGGGGTCGACGACGTCGCCGCGGCCATCCTCTACCTGGCCAGCGACGAGGCCGCGTTCGTCACCGGCGTCGCGCTGCCGGTGGACGGCGGCTACACCGCGGCGTGATGGCCTCCGCGCTCGGGCGGGGCGCCGGCACCCGGTTCGGCTCGGGCTGGATCAGCGGGGTCCTCGCCGTGGTCTTCGCCGCGCTGGCGGCGGGCGGCGTGCTCTGCCTGCGGTTTCCCGCCGTGCTCACGATGCCGGATGCCCGCGGCTACTATCCGCTCGACGTCGTGCGGTTCCTGATCTACGCGTGCCTCGTCGCCGGCTTCGGGCTCGGCACGCTGTCGATCCTGCTGCGCCGCTCCAAATCGCTGGGCGTGAGCGCGCTGGGGCTGGCCACGGTGGCGACGCTGCTCGGGGGCTCTCGCGCCGAGATCGGCCGGCTCGGCGACTCCGCGGTCTACGCGGGGCTCGACTGGTTCCTGCTCAACGTGCTCGTGCTCGCCCTCCTCTTCGTGCCGCTGGAGCGCGCGTTCGGCCGGCTGCGGGATCAGCCGATCTTCCGGCCCCAGTGGCGCACCGACCTCGTGCACTTCGCGATGAGCCACCTGCTCGTGCAGGCCACGGTGCTGCTCACGCTGGCGCCGGCGACCCTGCTGTTCGCCTGGGCGGTGCGGCCGGCCCTGCAGCGAGCCATGCAGGCGCAGCCGCTCGTGGTGCAGTTCGTCGAGATCGTCGTCGTCGCCGACCTCGCCGAGTACGTGGTGCACCGCGCGTTCCACCGGGTGCCCTGGCTGTGGCGCTTCCACGCGATCCACCACTCCGCGCAGGCCATGGACTGGCTGGCCGGCTCGCGGCTGCACCTGCTCGACATCGTCGTCACCCGCGGGCTGTCGTTCGTGCCGCTCTACCTGCTGGGCTTCTCCTCGCCGGCGCTCTACGCCTACCTGGTGTTCGTGTCGTTCCACGCGGTGTTCATCCACGCCAACGTGCGCTTCCGGTTCCGGCCGATCGAGTGGCTGGTGGTGACGCCGCGGTTTCATCACTGGCACCACGCCGCGGCCCTCGAGGCCGTCGATCGCAACTTCGCCGTGCATCTGCCGGTCATCGACCGTCTGTTCGGCACCAGCTATTTCCCCGAGGGGCGCTGGCCGGACGCCTATGGGCTCGACGGTCCGCCGGTGCCGGACGGCTGGGTCCGCCAGCTCCTGTGGCCGTTGCGCGGCCGGGAGGCGCGCGAGGCTGACGTACACTGAGCGCTCCGGAGGAGCACCCATGGCCGAGCTGGAGCCCGTTCACCTCATGCGCTGGATCGAGCAGAATCGCGCGCTGTTCACGCCCCCCGTCGCCAACAAGGAGGTGTTCCCGGAGAGCGAGTTCATCTACCAGATCGTCCGGGGCCCCAACGCGCGCAACGACTTCCACCTCGACCCCGGCGACGAGATCTTCTTCCAGCTCCAGGGCGACATCACCGTGCGCTGCCGCGAGGCCGGCGGCCGCCTGCGCGACATCCGCGTGTGCGAGGGCGAGGCCATGCTGGTGCGGGCGGGCACGCCGCACTGTCCGATCCGCCCGGCCGGCACCTGGGGGCTGGTGATCGAGCGCAAGCGGCGCCCCGACGAGCTGGACGCGCTGGCCTGGTTCTGCGAGGGGTGCGGCGCCGAGCTCTATCGCGAGACGTTCGCGTGCGCGGACATCGAGCGCGAGCTGAAGGTGATCATCGAGCGGTTCAACGCGAGCGCGGCGCTTCGGACGTGCCATGCGTGCGGCGCGGTCCTCGCCGTCCCGATCGGCGCCTAGCCCACGGGACCCTTGACCCCAACACGTCACGCGCCCTACCTTCCCCGCATGGACCGCCGTCGGTTCCTGCTGACCTCGCTGGCCGGTGCCCTTGCCGCGCCGGCCACTGCCGACCCGCAGACGGCGGGGAACGCCGTGCGGGTCGGGTTCCTGGGCCAAACGTCGGCGTCCGCTCAGGCGCCCGCGGTGGAAGCGTTGCGCGCGGGCCTGAGAGCCTTCGGCTACGTGGAGGGTGACAACCTCGTCATCGAGTTCAGATGGGCCGAGGGGAACTACGAGCGGTTCGCTGACCTGGCGGTCGAGTTGGTCCGTCTCAAGGTCGACGTCCTCGTGACCGGTGGGACCGCGACGATCCGTGCCGCCAAGCGAGCCACCACCACCATACCGATCGTCATGATCAGCAGCGGTGATGCCGTCGCCGCTGGGCTCGTCGACAGCCTGGCGCGGCCGGGCGGGAACATCACCGGATCGACGTTCTTCGTTCCGGAGCTCATGGCGAAACGGCTGGAGCTGCTCAAGGAGGCCGTGCCCCGCGCCCGGCGGGTCGCGGTTCTCGTGAATCCGGACGATCCCTCGAGGGGGCCGGTGCTCAAGGTGATGGAGATGACGGCCGGATCACTGAGAATCGAGCTGCACACCTTCGAGGCCCGACGGCGCGACGGAATCGAGACGGCCTTTTCGGCGATGGGCACGGGTCGCATGGACGCGGTCGTGGTTCAGGAGGACGCGTTTCTGGCCGCCAACGATCCGGTGATTGCGGATCTGGCGGTAAAGAAGCGGCTCCCCTCGGCCGGGTCCAGACACTTCGTGGAAGCCGGTGGTCACATCGGCTACGGCCCCAATGGTCCGGACATGGCTCGCCGCGCCGCGTATTTTGTGGACAGAATCCTCCGGGGAGGGCGGCCCGGCGACCTGCCGGTCGAGCGACCCACCAAGTTCGACTTCATCATCAACCGCAAGACCGCCAAGACGCTCGGCCTCACGATCCCGCCGTCACTGCTGGCGCGAGCGGATCAGGTGATCGAGTAAGCGATCCGGCGAGACCAGGAATCAGGGCTGGCCGTAGTGGTCGATGATGAATCTTGAGATGGAGTGGCGGCTTGGGAGGGCCGGAAGCGAGGTGCAGGGGAACCAGCGGGCGTCCTCCAGCTCCTCATGGTCGACGACGACGTCGCCGCCGGCGTAGGTGGCGACGAAGCCGATCATCATCTGGCTCGGGAAGGGCCAGTTCTGGCTGCCGACGTAGCGGATGTCCTTCACGTCGATGCCGGCCTCCTCCTTGATCTCGCGGGCCACGCACGCCTCCAGCGACTCGCCGTTGTCCACGAAGCCCGCGATGAGCGCGTAGCGGCCCGGCGCCCACTCGGCCTTGCGGGTCAGCAGCACGCGGTCGCCGTCGCGCACGAGCACGATGGTGGCCGGGTGCAGGTGGGGATAGTGCTCGTACGTGCAGCGGGGGCAGCGCTTGCCCCATTCGTTCTCGATGCGCGTCGTGGCCGTGCCGCAGCGCGGGCAGTGGCCGCTGGTCGATTCCCACCAGAGCGCCTGCATGGCCATGCCGCCGAGCGAGAGCAGCGCGTCGGGCAGCCGCGCCCCGCGCATCGGGATCATCGTCTCGCGGCTGAGCCCGGCCGGCGGCACGGCGTCGCCGGCGACCGGCACCACCCAGCACGGGCTGTCGCGATAGGTGCCGAGCCAGAACGGCGCGGTGCCGTCGAGCGGCACCGGGCAGTCGCCGGCGGGCAGGCGGAAGCCGGCACCGTCGGGCTCGACCAGGAGGTTCTGTCCCTGGACGAGCACCCAGTGGCCACGCCCGTCGCCGGGCTTGTCGCCGCGCTTGGCCGGTGTGAACTCGGCGCCCAGGATGTCGCGATTGAAGGGCAGGTGCACGGTCAGCGGTGTCGTCATGTCCACCACGGGTAGAACGGCGGCATGTCCTTGCTGGGCCGTCCGGTGAAGTGCGGCGGTCGTTTCTCCAGGAACGATGTCACGCCCTCGTGGGCGTCGGCCGAGCGCCCGGTGTGCCACATGCCGAGCGAATCGAGGCGGTGGGCCTCGCGGGGATGGTCGGCGCCGAGCATGCGCCAGAGCATCTGGCGGATGAGCGCGACCGAGACGGCCGAGGTGTTGTCGGCGATCTCCCGGGCCAGCTCGCGGGCCGCCGGCAGCAGCGCGTCCGGCGCCAGCACGCGGCTCACCAGCCCGCCGGCCCGCGCCTCCTCGGCGGAGAAGACGCGGCCGGTATAGGCCCACTCCGCGGCCTGGGCGATGCCGACCAGCCGCGACAGGAACCAGGTGCTGCATGCTTCCGGCACCACACCCCGCCGCGCGAAGACGAAGCCGAGCTTGGCAGCGCTGGAGGCCAGGCGGACGTCCATCGCCAGCGTCAGCGTGACGCCGAAGCCGACGGCGGGGCCGTTGATGGCGGCGATCACCGGCTTCTTCATCTCGAAGATGCGCAGCGTGACGAGGCCACCGCCGTCGCGGTGGTCCTCGGGCCGCTCGCTGCGGCCGGGGCCGCCCGCGAACGTCTGGCCGCCGCCGCCGAGATCGGCGCCCGCGCAGAAGGCGCGGCCGGCGCCCGTCACGATCACCGCCCGTACGCCGTCGTCACCGTCGGCCTGATCGAACGCCGCCACCAGCTCGCGGATCGACGTGCTGTTGACCGCGTTGAGCCGATCGGGCCGGTTCAGCGTGAGCGTGGCGACGCGGTCGGCCACGTCGTACCGCAGCGTCTCGAACGCCATCTCAGAAGCCGAGCGCGCGGAGGCCGGCGCCGGCAACCACGGGCTCCGGCGGGGCCGGCGCCGCGACCGCGAGCTTCTTCAGTCTGGGCATCACCTCGGCCGCGAAGAGCCGGATGTTGGCCTCGGCCTCGTCGTACGGCATGCCGGCGTACGAGAAGACGCCGACGTAGTGGCTGTTGCCGGTGCGGCGGTGGATGTCGACGATCTTGTCGTAGCACTGCTCGGGCGTGCCCCAGACTTGCAAGTTGGTGAAATAGTCGATGACCTTGTCGATGCCGTACTGGGCGATCTTGTCGCTCATCTTGCCGTAGTACTCGTAGCCCTTGGTCTGGGCGAGATGGTCGCCCTGGAACTGGTAGTGATCGAGCACCGTCTGGTAGTAGCCGCCGATGTAGCGCCGCGCCATCTCGCGGGCGCGCTCGGGATCGGCGTGGCAGAACGTCCAGCCGGCCGACACCGGCGGCGGCGCCTCGACGCCGTTCACCTGGCGATAGACGCCGCGATACGTCTCGAGCTCCTTGGCCACCTCGTGCCACGGCTTCTGGGGGATGATCAGGATGCCGACGCCCAGCTTGGCCATGATGGGCAGCGACTCGGGCGAGACGGCGGCGGCGTAGGTGCGGCCGCGAAACGACTTGAACGGCGCCGGTCGGATGGCCGCGCGGGGCTGCTTGACGTGGGCACCGTCATACTCGCAATACCCGGTCTCCAGCCCGCGCAGTACCATCTCCGCGCACTCGACGAAGCGCGGCCTCGACTCGTCCATCGACAACCGGAAGCCGTCGAACTCGACCTTGCCGGCGCCGCGGCCGAGGCCGAGGATCAGCCGGCCGCCGGAGATGTTGTCGAGCATGGCGATCTCTTCGGCCGCGCGCATCGGGTCGTGCCACGGCAGCACCACCACCATCGAGCCGAGCTGGGCGTGCTCGGTCCGCCCCGCCATGTACGTGAGGAACTGCAGCACGTCGGGACACATCGTGTAGTCGGTGAAGTGGTGCTCGACGCCCCAGATCGACTCGAAGCCCAGCGGCTCGGCGAGGTCGGCGAGCCGGAGCTCGTGGCGATAGACCTCGCGATCCGTACGGTGCTGCTGCGGATTCTGAAAGACCGACGCCATGCCGACGTGCATACGCTCTCCTTCCCGACGCAGCCCGAGAGTAGCCCTCGCGCTCGAACGCGTCAATCCGCGCGGCCTTGCCGGGGCGCGGCGCGAGCCGGGCCGGCGCGTGGAGCCCGAGGGGGCTGCCGTCGCGCCGATGGCTCGCCTGAATGACGCCGGCGGGGTTCGCGAGGGCCCCCCATCCCCCTGAGGGGGCTGGGTGGTTGTCCAGCAGATCGTTGGCGGCGCGCTCACCCCGCTGAGTCGCGACGGTGGGAGCCAGGCTCGCCCTCAGTCGCGACGGCAGCCCCCTCGGGCCCCACGCGCCAGCCTGGCTCACGCCGCGCGTCGGCGAGCGTTGGCGGCGAACGTCAGCGGCGAAGGGCAACCACGACCGGGCAACGGCGAACGTCAGCGAGGAACGTCAGCGGTGGACGACGAGGTCGGCGGAGCCGGTGCGCGAGATCATTTCGATCGCGGCGCCGTTGGGGGCTTGGGAGGCGCGCAACGTCAGGCGGGAGTCGCGGAGACGCAGGTTGCGGAGCTCGATCCAGGAGAGCCAGGCGGGGAGACGGGGTTGGTTGAGGGCGAGGTGGTTGTCGGCGGCGGCGGGCGCGAAACCGAGCATGCTGCTGATCAGCATGAAGACGACGCCGGCGGCCCAGGCCTGGGGGGCGCAGGCCACCGGGTAGTGCGTGGGGCCGTAGCCGTCGGCGCGCGGGAAGCCGCAGAACAGCTCCGGCATGCGCACGTTCTCGAATTGCAGCACGGCTTCGAACAGCCCCGTTGTCAACGTGAGGGACGGCTCGGCCAGGCCGTAGCGGCGCATGCCGGCGGCGGCGATGGCGGTGTCGTGCGGCCACACCGAGCCGTTGTGGTAGCTCATCGGGTTGTAGAGGCGCTCGCCCCGGGCCAGTGTGCGGACGCCCCAGCCCGTGTACATGTCGTCGGCCATGAGCCGGCGGGCGACGATGGCCGCGCGGTTGTCGCTGACCAGACGCGTCCACAGCAGGTGGCCGGCGTTCGAGGCGATGACGCGGCAGGCGCGCCCGTCGCGGTCGAGCGCGAGCGCGTAGTACGCCTCGTCGGGCAGCCAGAAATCCGACTCGAACCGTTCGCGCAGCCGGCCGGCGCGCTGCCGCAGCTCGGGCGCGCGAGTGGGGCGGCCGATCGCCTCGGCCACCTCGGCGGCTGCCAGCAGGGCGGCGTACTGATAGCCCTGGGCCTCGGCCAGCGCGATCGGCGGCCGGGCCAGCTCGCCCGAGGCGTGCATGATCGCGTCGTGCGAGTCCTTCCAGCCCTGGTTGACGAGGCCGCGAGGGGAGGCGGTCGCGTAGGCGAGATAGCCGCCGTGGGCGTCGGCCGCTTGCCGCATCCAGTCGAGCACCGCCTCGGCCGTCGGCCACAGCGCCCGGACGAAGTCGACGTCGGCCGTCCACCTCCAGTACTCGGCCAGCAGGAGCACGAACAGCGGCGGCGCGTCGACGGTGCCGTAGTACGGGATGAAGGGGATCTCGCGGCAGGCGGCCATCTCGCCGCGCCGCAGCTCGTGCATGATCTTGCCGGGCTCCTGGTCGGTGAAGGCGTCGTCGACGCGGCCGACGTGGCGGGCCAGGAAGCGCAGCGTCCCGGCCGCGATGGCCGGCTCGAACGGCAGCACCTGCAGCGCGGTGATCAGCGCGTCGCGGCCGAAGGGCGCCACGTACCACGGGATGCCCGCGTAGGGTACGACGCCGTCCGATGTCTCGGTGAGCAGCAGGCGCAGGTCACGCCGCGAGCGCGCCACCCAGAGGTCGAACAGCTCGTGGTTGCTCCGCACCTCGCCGCCGCCCAGGCGTGCGGTGGCGTCGCGGCGCCGGCGCAGCGCCTCGCCGTAGTCGAGTGCCGGCGCCGGGACGTCGGGCTGGGTGGTGGCGGTCGCCACCAGCGTGAGGTCGGCGCAGGCGCCCGGCGCCAGCGTGAGACGGTACTCGGCGCCGGTCTCGTCGAGGTGGTCCGGCGGCGGTGAGAAGGTCAGGGTCGTGATGCGGATCACCTTGTCGAGCCCGCGGTAGGCCAGGCGCACCGTCGCCTGGCCCACCACCGCCGGCAGCAGCTGGCCGCGGCGCTCGCGGGGATGGCCGCGGACCTCGAACACGTCCACGAAATCGGCGGCGAACCGCAGGCCGAGCGACAGGTCGAGCGCATCCGGGTGGAACGCCTCGACGAGGAGCCGCTGGTAGAGCTGGCTGTTCTGCACCGTGAGGCGGCGGGCGATGCGCAGCGAGCGGCCCGGCAGCCGCACGTCTGGTGTCAGCGCGACGTCGGGGTTGGTGAGATCGATCGCCGCCTGCAGGGCGTCCTCGGACACGCCGGCGTTGAGCACGATCGGGCGCTGTCCCTGCACTCGCAGCTCGAGCTGGTGCAGGAACCGGGTGCCGTCGACGTAGAACCCCAGCTCGGTGCCGGCCATGCTCGGGAGGTCGCCGCGTCGGTTGGCGACCAGGAACGCCTCGTCGTGCTTGAGGACGAGCTTGGCCGGGTCGGCGGCACCCTCGGAGGCCAGGATGTGATAGTCGGTCATGCCGCCTGCCGCCGGGCGCCGAGCCGCCGGTACACGGCCTCGTAGTCCTCGGCCATCCGCCCGACGCTGAAGTGGGCCTCGACGTGGCGCCGGCACTCCGCGCGGTCGATCTCGTCGATGCGCTTGACGGCGTCGGCCAGCTCCACCAGCGTCGAGGCGAGAAAGCCGGTACGGCCGTCGACGACGACCTCGGGCACCGAGCCGCACGGACGGGCGACGACCGGGGTGCCGCAGGCCATCGCCTCGATCATCACCAGGCCGAATGGCTCCGGCCAGTCGATGGGGAACAGCAGGGCCCGGGCACCGCCGAGGAACGCGGGCTTGTCGTCGTCGCCGATCTCGCCCAGGAATTCGACGAGCGGCTCGTCGAGCAGCGGCGCCACCGTGCGCTCGAAGTACTCGCGGTCGGCGGCGTCGACCTTGGCGGCGATCTTGAGCGGCAGCCCCGCGCGCCGCGCGATCTCGATGGCGAGGTCGGGCTGCTTCTCGGGTGACAGCCGGCCCAGGAACGCGAGATAGCCCTGGTCGTGGGCGGCGAAGGCGTAGCGATCGATCGGCAGGCCGTGGTACACCGTTCCCGCCCAGCGCATGCCGAGCGGCGAAAGCGGCGCCCGCTGGGCGTCACTGATCGACACGAGCGGGACCGTCCTGAACTGCCGGTACAGCGGCACCAGGTGGGGCAGGTCCAGCCGGCCGTGAATCGTGTGCACCGTGGGCGTCGGGGTCAGGGCGTCGAAGGGGAACGCGAGGTAGTCCACGTGGCTGTGGATCACGTCGAAGTCGGCGGCCCGCGCGAACACCAGGCCGAGCTCGCGCGTGAATTCGGCCGCCAGACGATCGCGGGTCTCCACGCCCCAGCGCATGGCCCGCTCGACGACCGGCACCAGCGTGGCCGTGGTGCGGGAATCCCCGCTGGCGAACAACGTCACGTCGTGGCCGCGGCGCACCAGCTCCTCGGTCAGGATCGACACTACGCGCTCGGTGCCCCCGTACAGCTGCGGGGGGACCGCTTCGAAGAGGGGAGCAACCTGAGCGATACGCATCGGTGATTTCGTGATATGCAATACGACGGCCAGGCAGTCGCCTCGATGAGGGAGATCGCATGATCGCGCAGACCGCGGAGGTTCGCGAGCAGCACCGGTTCGACCTCG
>JBGQLG010000043.1:0-31816 GCA_041499965.1 Methylomirabilia bacterium | reverse complement strand
CGGCACGAGCACGAGTACCACGTCTTCGAGCAGTTCAAGCCGCCGGCCGAGATGGTCCTGATCCCGGGCGTCATCAGCCACACCACCAACCTGGTGGAGCACCCCGAGCTGATCGCCGAGCGCATCGTCCGGTTCGCCCGGATCGTTGGGCGAGAGAACGTCATCGCCGGCGCCGACTGCGGCTTCGCCGCCTCGGGCATACGGTTCAACGACGTCCACCCGACGGCGGTATGGCTGAAGTTCGCCGCCCTGGCCGAGGGCGCCCGACTGGCCACTCGTCAGCTCTGGGGTCGCTCGTGAGGTGACCGCCGCGCGCGCCGCGGATCGACTGAGGCTACACGTCGGAACGGGCGATCACGAGGATCGGGCCAATCGTAACGCGCTGACGAGGAGGCCGTCATGAAGATGACGCTCGACGTGCCGTTGCTCAGATTGGACACGCCCGGTGTGGCCAACGTTGTTCACTTCAACAACGCGGGCGCTGCCTTGCCGCCGCGTCCGGTCCTCGAGGCGGTGATGAGCCATCTGGCGCGCGAGGCCGCCATCGGCGGCTACGAGGCTGCGGCCGAAGCGGCCGATCGCATCGCGGATGTCTACGACGCCGTCGCCACGCTCATCGGCGCCCGCCCGGACGAGATCGCGTTCGTGGAAAACGCCACGCGGGCCTGGGACATGGCGTTCTACGCGGTTCCGTTCCGGGCGGGCGACCGCGTCGTCACCGCGCGGGCCGAGTACCTGTCGAACTACCTCGCGTTCCTGCAGATGAAGGCGCGCGTGGGGATCGAGATCGACGTGGTCGACAGCAACGCGTCTGGGCAGCTCGACCTCGCCGCGCTCGAGCGCGCGATCGGCCCGCGCACCAAGCTGATTGCGATCACGCACGTGCCCGGGAGAGGCGGGCTCGTCAATCCGGCGGCCGACGTCGGCCGCATCGCCGCGCGCCACGGCATCCTCTATCTGCTCGATGCCTGCCAGTCGGTCGGCCAGCTCGCGGTCGATGTGCGGCAGATCGGCTGCCACATGCTCTCGGCCACGGGCCGCAAGTATCTGCGCGGACCCCGCGGCACGGGCTTCCTCTACGTGCGGCGCGACACCATCGAGAGGCTCGAGCCGCCGTTCATCGATCTCCACGCCGCCAGCTGGATCGACGCCGACACCTACGTCGTCCGTAACGACGCGCGCCGGTTCGAAAACTGGGAGCGATTCATCGCCGGCCAGATCGGCCTGGCCGTCGCCGCCCGTTACGCGATGCGGGTGGGCATCGCCGCGATCGAGGCACGGGTCAAAGCGCTCGGTGCGCTGCTGCGGCGGGAGCTCGCGAAGCGACCCGGCGTGAGCGTGCACGATCGCGGAGTGGAGCTGTGCGGGATCGTCGCCTTTCTCAAGGACGGCGAAGCACCGGCCAAGACGCGCGACCGGCTGCGCGCCATGAACATCAACGCCCACGAGGCCCGCTTGTCGCGGGTCGATCTGCCAGCGGGCGGAGCCGACGCGCTCGTTCGCGCCAGCGTGCACTACTACAACGACGAGTCCGAGGTGGAGCGCTTCGTTCGAGCAGTGGCGGGCTAGACTCTCTCGCTACGATCCGGAGGTCGACATGGCAACAACGGTGGAGACAGCGCTCGGTCTGCGCCTGGGGGCAAGGCCCCTCCTTGGGGGCAAGGCCCCCGGTGAGACGTGGAACAGGGGTTCGAGGCTCCATGCGTTCCTCGGCGCGATCGTGGAACGAATCGCGTGCGGCGGCGTTAGCACGAGTGGACGAGCCTAATATTCTCCGGAGGCGACACGATGCTGAAGCGTGGGGCGGTGGTGTTGGGGGTGCTGGTCCTGCTGGGCGGATGGGTGGTCGGGACGGGCTCTCTCACGGCCGCCGGCGTGCCCAAGGCCTATGTCGGGCTATTCAAGGACGATGCCGTGGCGGTCATCGATACCGTCCAGAACAAGGTGCTCGGCACCATCTCGGTCCCGAAGGGGCCGCACGGACTCGTGGTGACGCCGGACGGCCGCAAGATCTACGTCAGCAGTGACGGCGCCGCCACGGTGAGCGTCATCGACACCACCACGGACCGCGTGGTGGCCAGCATCGACGTGGGCGCGAATCCCCACGGGCTCGCGGTCTCGGGCGACGGGAGCCGGGTGCTCGTCATGGGGTGGGGCTCGAACCACGTGCTGGTCATTGACACGACGGCGGACCGCGTCATCGGCAAGGTGCCTGTTGCCCAACCCCACAACGGCACACTGAGCCGGGACGGGCGCACGGGGTGGGTGGCCTCTCAACAGCAGGGCGCCACCGCGCTCGTCCGACTCGACCTGGCCACGTGGAAGGAAGTGGCTCGAGTACCGCTGGACAAGACGCCCCGCGGACTCGAGCTGAGCCCGGACGGCCGCAGGATCTTCTTCACGCTGGCCGGCGCCAATGCGATTCAGGTGCTGGACACGGCCACCAACCAGATCGTCGCGCAGATCCCCGTGGGGGCGTCACCGCATTACGCGCCCTTCACACCCGACGGCCGGTGGGCGCTGGCCGTGGTCCAGGGGCCCGGCGAGCTGGGCATCCTGGACACCGCGAGCAACACGCTGGCCGGTACGGTCGCGGTGGGCAAGGCCCCGCACTGGAGCACGTCCAGCTCCGACGGCCGCATGGCCTACGTGACCAACGAAGGCTCCAACGACGTCTCGGTGGTGGACCTGGCGAGCCGCACGGTGACGGCCACCATTGCCGTCGGCAATGCTCCGCGCAAGATCGCCGTGCAGCCAGTGTCGGGCCCGGCGGCCACGACCCCAGCGCCGGAGCGAGCCGCCGCCGCGCCTTCCGGAAGGAGCACGTCCATCACCCTGGGCGGTGTGAGCTACGCCGACCACGGGACCAACGACGTGCGGAACCGGGCGAAGCTGGAACTGGAGGCCGACGACTACTACTTCTCGCCGACCTTCCTGCGGGGTCAGCCCGGGCAGACGCTCACGCTGGTGGTGGAGAACGAGGCGAGCACGCTGCACAACATCAGCATTCCCGCGCTCGGCATCGACAAGGACATCCCGCCCAAGGGCAAGGTGCAATTCGACGTCACCTTCCCGGTCTCGGGGGTGCTCGCCTTCTCCTGCAAGTTCCACGGGCCGCTCGGCATGAACGGCCAGCTGCTGGCCGGCGACACCCCGCCCAGTGGAGTGCGCTAGTCCGCTGCCTCGCCAGGAGTCAGATCGGCGCTTACCTCCGAAGGGCCACACCCCGAATGTCGAAGGTTAGGCTCTGGCCCGCACGGGGGCAGGTCTCCAAGCCGAGGCTATGCATCCCGCGTGACGAGAGCTGAGACACAGCCCAGGGCCGCCTGGCGGCCCTGTCTTGCGCCCGACGCCGGGAGTAGAATCGCGCTCGTACGTCCCAGGGTTCGGTCCTGTCCCAGAAAGGAGAGGGTCATGACCACTCAGGCTCATCTCTCGATCCCGGTCGATGGCTCGCGCCGCGCCCCCCTCGATGCTGCTGCGGTCTACCAGGAGGGCATGATTGGTGGCGTCATCGGCGCGCTCACGATTGCGTTGTGGTTTCTCCTCCTCGACACACTGTCTGGGCGACCGTTCTGGACGCCGACGATCCTCGGCACCGCGATCTTCCGTGGCGGCGCCGGGCTCGGCGCACCGGAGACGCTGCCGGTGTCTCTCGAGATGGTGTTGATGTTCACATGGATCCACGGCCTCGTCTTCGTCGTACTCGGTGGGATCGTGGCTCGCCTGCTGGACTACGTCGAGCGCCATCCAAGCTCAGGCTTCGGGGTGCTCCTGCTCTTCGTCATGTTCCAGTTCGGATTCATCGTGGCCGCGACGATCTTCGCGCCGCCGGTGCTCCGCGCATTGTCGTCGTGGTCGATCCTCGTGGCCAATCTTCTGGCGGCGGCGGCGATGACTGCATACTTCAGGCGGCGTCATCCCGACCTCCGCGTGAGTCCCTAAGGAAGGCTCGGCGACCAGCGCCAGCGCAGAGAGTCGTCGATTGGGCGGTAAGCCGGGCTATGGCCCCTCGTCGCGGAAACAGGCGGCGCGAACTGAACGAAGATCGGGAAGAACGTGACCGGGACTCACGCGTCGGCCAGCGCGGCGGAGGCGGCGGCCTCGAGGGGATCGGCTCGGAGATGTACCGGCGGGCCGAGGGGCCTGAGCTGTGCCCCTATAGCTCCTTGTCTTGCGTGTCTGGTGGCGCCGGCCGCGGCTTCGAGCCTGCCGCGCGCATGGCCGCGAGGGCCGCTGGCGCGCCGACCAAATCGAACCTGACGACCCGGAACTGATCGCCCTTCAGGGGAAACGCAATTCCGAGGTGATGACTACTCGCAATGATCCTGGAGATCGCCTCGAAGTCCGTGAACACGAGCCCGTAGGTTCCCGCCTGTCCGGCAGTCTCGCCGGTGCAGCCGACCTCGAGGCCCTGGGCGGCGGTGTCGGAGTTGACCAACACCGGGTACTTCGCTCCGGGCTTACACCGGGTGCTCATGCCGAGCAGCCAATAGCACGATGCCACGCTCGGATCGCAATACTGCCCCAGGATGTGGCCGCTGTCGGTCACGGTTGAAGCGTACACGCCTCCCGTGTCGTCGATGCTGGTGGCCCAGGTGCCAAAGGTCTGCGGTTCTGCGCGCGCTACGAATCCGCTCAGGAGGGCGAGAACGACGACCGCCACGACGCGTTTCATCTCGACGTCCCTTCACAGGCGACCCGCACGGAGGTCGAGCTCCGACAATCGGAGGGACCTCTCGTACCTAACGAGGATCGTCTCGCGCCAATCCTGAGTCAACCACGACGAGTTGTGGGACGAGGACCGCGGTCCCCCAACCCGGGAGACATCGGCGCGCAAGAAGACGAACCAGGCGGCCGAGGCCAGCACGTGACATGCCGACGAGGAAGACGCCCAGCAGAACTGCCGCCCGGGGGAGCGCCTATCGCTACGTTCGGCGGCCGCTCGTTTCGCCGGCGCCAACGATCTCGGTACGAAGTGACCGACGGGAGGGCGAACAAAGAATGCTGTGGAATCTCTGATTCCATGTTTTGCTGGCAACAGCGACTGTGCGGGGGAGGTGGACCGCATGAAACCGAGAGGACCGACCCCTCGCTCGACTCCGGCGGGGCCACCGCGCCCCTCGGCGGTCAAGCGCCGTGGCCGCGCGGGTGGGCCGGCCCACCTGTCATCGCCAGCCTCCGCGGACGCCTACGGCAAGATCGCGGACGCCGTCATCACGCTCGACACCGCGGGCAAGATCCTTTCCGTCAATCCGACCGCCGAGAGGATCCTCGGCCACGGGGCGGCCGCGGTGCTTGGGAAGCCGTTGAGCGCCTTCGTGCGCGACGTCGCCGGGTCCTCCGATGTCGTGTGCGAGCTCGTCACCGATCGCCGGGGTTCCCTGGTCGTCATCCTGCGCGATGCCACAGAACGCAAGCGGGCTGACGCGGCGACGAGGGAGATCGCCGAGATCGGGCACGATCTCGGCACGACACACAACCCCGAGAAGATCATGGGCCGGATCGTCGGCGCGGTGCTTCGACTCTTCGCGGGCCGGCGGTCGATCCTCTACCAGCGGGACCGCGCGACGGGCGAGCTCGTCTGCGTCGCCACCGCGGGCGCGGGGAGTCGGGAGCAGTGGATCGGCAGGCGGCTTCCATCGGGCGCCGGCGTCGCCGGGCTGTCGGTCGCCCAGGGCCGTGCGATCTGGTCACCGGATCTGCTCGCGGACGTCCGTTTCACCGTGCCCGGTTGGGAGCGTTTGCTCTTCCGCGAGGAAGGGTACCGGTCGGCGGTCGGGGTACCCCTGGGCGCGGTCCCGGAGATCGTCGGCGCCCTGGTCGTGGCGACCGCGGCCGACCGGGTCTTCACCGAGGACGACCTGCGGCTGCTGTCGCTCTTCGCCGCCCACGCCGCGGTCGCGATGCGGAACGCGGAGCTGCTCAGGGAGAGCGAGCGGCGCCGAGGGGTGGCCGAGCGGCTCGCCGAGGTGAGCCGCGTCGTCTCTCAATCGCTCGATCCCGCGGAGGTCGCGCGACGGATCGCGGACAGCGTCTTCACGCTCTTCGACGCGAAGGTGTCCACGCTCTTTCGTCTGGAGCCGTCGTCGATGGATCTGGTCGCGCTGGCCGTCTCGGGTGATGTGGGCGAGGAATTCGACACGACGCTGGTCTTTCCGCACGGGACCGGCGTCACCGGTCTCGCCGTTCGTGAACGCCAGGCCGTCGTCACCCCGGATCTGCTCGCGGATCCCCGCGTGACGCTGACGCCCGAGATTCGTGCCGCGATCCAGCGGGCCCCGTATCGTGCGGTGCTGGCGGTGCCGCTCCTGGCCAAGGACAGTGTGATGGGCGCGCTCGGCATCGGCGACAGAGCGGGCCGCGCGTTCGACGACGAGGAGGTCCAGCTGGCACAAGCGTTCGCGGCCCAGGCGGCGGTCGCGCTCGAGAACAGCCGGCTGCACGAAGAGCTGCACCGGGCGCTGCAGACGGTCGAGGCGTCGCAGCAACGCCTCGTAGAGACGGAGCGCCTTCGGGCCAACCGCGACCTTGCCACCGGCGTGGCCCATCATCTCAACAACATCCTGATGGTGGTTCTGGGACGGCTCCAGCTCCTGCTGCGGAGGGTGGACGCGCCAGAGATTCGTCGGGACCTCGAAGCCGTCGAGCAGGCGGCGCGAAACGGCGCCGACGTGATTCAACGCCTGATGGGGTTCACCGAGGCGCGGCCGGTCGTCCCGACCGTCCCGGTCGATCTGAACCAGCTCGCCCAGAACGCGCTGGAGACGACCCGAGGCCAGTGGCGTGACGAAGCGCGAGCCCGGGGGATCCAGATCCAGGTCCTGCTCGAGCCGGGCATTCCGGCCGTGGCAGGGGAGCCGACCGAGTTGCAGGAGGTCCTAAGGAATCTGCTGCTCAACGCGATCGAGGCACTCCCGAGCGGCGGCCGCATCACGGTCAGGACCTGGGCGTCCGATGGCAGCGTGCTGTGCTCGGTCGCCGACTCCGGCGCGGCCATGTCCGAGGAGGCGAGGCGGCGGGCGCTGGAACCTTTCTTCACGACCAAGGAAGCCTTGCACCTCGGGCTCGGCCTGAGCGTCGCCTACGGGATCGTCCATCGGCACGGAGGGTGGCTCGGCATCGCGAGCGCCGAAGGCGGGACGGTCGCCACCGTTCGCCTGCCAGCCGGACGTGCCGCGAGGTAGTTAGGCGTGGCTCTACCGGGTTCCGTGTGGGTAGGAGGTCGAGGGCCACCGCCGACAAATAAGAAACCGCGTGACGGACTGCGCCGGTCGGGACGGCGAGGGTGATCGGTCCGTCCGGGTAACGACGCGGCCGGTTCGCGTGAAGACGCGCGTCCGAATACAATGTCGGCCGAGCCGTCGATGCGACGGTATCTTCGCGAGGGAGCGCTCCATGCCGACGCCGAGCCCGCTGGTTCCTCAGATCGAGCAGTTCCTCCATGACAATCCCCAGGGTGTCCTGACCTCCTTCAGGCGCAACGGCCTGCCGCAGCTCAGCATCGTCACCGTGTACCCGCGGGACGGTGGGGTCGGCATCTCCATCACGGAGACCCGGGCAAAGTTCAAGAACCTGTTGCGCGACCCTCGCTGCTCGGTGCTGGTGTCGCACGTCGACTGGTGGTCCGGGTTCCTGGTCTTCGAGGGCAA
This sequence comes from Methylomirabilia bacterium, assembly GCA_041499965.1. Taxonomy (GTDB): domain Bacteria; phylum Methylomirabilota; class Methylomirabilia; order Rokubacteriales; family CSP1-6; genus AR5. The sequence goes on along the minus strand of JBGQLG010000043.1, from coordinate 24,164 downwards.
GGCCGAGCTCGTCCATTCCGGCAACAGCGACCCCGAGGCGCTTCGACTGGCCCGCCGTCACATCTTCAGCGCCACCACCCGGCGGCGCAGTGGGGACTGGGAGCAGTACGACCGGATCGCGGCGGCCGACAAGCGCGTGGCGATGGTCCTGCGACCCGATCACGTCTACGGGTCGGCGCTGGCGCGGATGCGCGAGGCCCTGGCGAAGTAGCGGCTGGTCATGGCGATCGAGGATCCCGGCTGGTGGCGCCGCCCGACGTCGTTCGTCGATAGTGACGCGCCGGCCATCGTCGCGTTCGCCCGGGCCGCCGCGGGCGGCGCCGCCGATCCGCGGCGACGGGCGATCGCCCTCTACTATGCGGTGCGCGATGCCGTCACCTACACGCCGTACTGCGACTTCCGGTCGCCCGACACCTACCGGGCCAGCGCGGTCCTGGCGAAGGGCGCCGGGTTCTGCGTGGGCAAGGCGGCGCTTCTGGCCGCGGCGGCCCGCGCCGAGGGTATCCCCGCGCGGCTGCGGTCTCTGCGAACGCTTCGGCGTCCTCCCGCTGGAGTTCGATGGCCGCGAGGACTCGGTCTTTCAGCCTTATGACAGAGCCGGCCGGCGCCACATGGAGTACGTTCGCGACCGCGGCGTCCAGGCCGACGTGCCCATGGCGGACATCGTGACGACGTTCGCGCGCGAGTACCCCCGGCTCGTGGAGGCTGGTGAGTCGGCGGCGGCGACCCGGTTCCCGGAGGAAGCGGGCCAGACTCCGGTGGAGTGACCGGCGAGGTATCGTGGGACCCGACGTGCGAGCGTGCCTCCTCCGGCTCGGCCTGGATCGGCGTTCGCGAGTGACGACGTATCGCGTCCCCGGCGTCGCGCTCGCGGCCATCGGACTGCTCGCGCTCCTCGCGGGCGCCTGTGCCACGACGCAGCATCGGCCGGCTGGGCCATCGCCCAAGGCAACTACACGCGGGGCCGAGATTCTCGTCCTGGCGGGTGGGCGTAGCCACTTCTTCGAGAACCGGCGCCCTCACTGCTTGGCCTATGTGCTCGACGGCGAGTGGGAATTCGCCGCCCAGCAAGCGGCGCTCAGCACGACCGATCACCGCCGCCTGGTCGGCGTGGTGCTCCAGAGCGCCGAGGTGCTGCCGGGCCCGCCTGGCAGCGACCTCGTCACCCGCGCGATCACGCGGATCATCGCCGACACAGAACACGAGTGGGGCGTGCCCCTTCGGGCCCGGGTCGAGGCCTTTCCCACCTTGCGGCCGGGTGCTGTCGTGGTCGAGTTCGAGGATGTGACGCGGGCGGCCGGTCAGACGACGCGCCTGCCGCTCCGCGTGGTGGCGCCGTTCGATGCCGGGCTCGTCATGGTCGTCACCGCGCTCGAGCTGGCCGACGCCCGCACGATCGCGAGCACGCTCGAGGTCACCGAGGACCCGCTGTGCTGGCGACAGACGATCCGGCAGCGATTCCCCGGCGTCCTGCAGTAGCCCGCGGACATGCGCCGCGATCTGCGAGGGGGATCTCGTGGAGTCTACGAGCGACCGCACCGAGAGGCCGCCTCCCTGGCCGGCTGCCTCAGCCGATAGCCGTCCGGCTGTTAGGGGGACAGATAGGGACTGGCGCGCAAGCGCTTGATCTCCGCCGGTAGGACGACGTGGCCGGTCCGGTTTCCGTATCCGTACATCAGACGGGACCGGAAGTTGTCCGTCGTGAGATCGTCAAGATCGGCGATGGCGTGTCCGAGCTCGTGAGCCAGGGTGTCGTCGTACCAGACGGCGGTGGACAGGACGACGAACGGCGGTTCCCCGCCGGCGAAGCCACCGGGATCGCACGACCGCGTGTGGAAGGTCAGCCCGTCGGCTCCGCTCTTGAGCTTGGGAACGTAGTAGAGCGTGATGCGGCCCGGCGTTCGCGGGACCTCGCCGATCAGCCGCCGGACTTCCTCCGGCACCAGCTCGCCCCTCGCCCCCTGGCAGCCGTCCTCGATGGCATTGTCGCGGCCGAAGACGTACCCCAGTCTGTCTTCCGGCAGCTCCCGGTATCTGCCCGGTGTGACCTTGATGTGCACGCCGTTGGTCCCGAAGATCGTGTTCGCCGCCGTGACGTGCTCCACGAAGGGGTCGGCACCCACCAGCCACGTCACCACGTCGACGACCACGTTCTTGAACGGCCCTCCGCCCTTGACGCCTTGCGGCGCGGGCGTCACGATCGAGAGTTGCGAGAGGGTCCCGGAGATGGCGAGGCTGGCTCCGACCTCCGCCAGGCCGATGTGGCCGGTCGGATCCGCCAGCATCACCGGATTGCTGGACGGATAGGCGTACGCGTGGAGCGTCAGGGGCCTGGTCGTATCGCCCTCCCACGTGTCGGCGGTGAGGAACCGGCCCGTATCGGGCTGGTAGTATCGGCTTCGGAGGTAGTACGCACCGAGGGTCGCGTCGAATTCCTCGCCGCGGAAGCGGTAGCTGGTGGGCGTGTCACCGCCGGCTCGCAGGAGGCTGCCGAAGGCCTCGTAGTCGTACGTGTCGGTGGGGGCGGCCGCGGTATCCGTGAGCAGGCGGACGCTGCCCTGGCCATCGTGGTGGTGGAAGCGGACGGTGCCGTCCGCCGATCGCTGGCTGATCAGGCCGCGTCCATAGGTCGCGACCCGCTCGACCGCGCCGCCGACGATCTCCTCGAGAACCTGGGCGTGGCCGGTGGGATTCTGATCGTCGACCAGGAACTCGGTGATCGTGCCGTTCACCGACTTCGACACCCGGTGACCGTCGCCGTCATACACGAACGTGACGGCCCCGCCGCCCGCCGACGTGAGGCGGTTCTCGGAGTCGTAGGCATACGTCGCGCCGCTCGTGGCGATGGTATTGCCGTTGCGATCGTAGCCGTCCCGGGTGAGCCGGTTGTCCGCGTCGTAGCCGTACGACGCCGGCGACACCGCGGGCACGGTCGACGTCCGCGCGAGTCGATTGCCCGCGGCATCGTAGGTGTACGTGAGCGCGCCGTTGTTGCCGGCCGGGTCTCCCGCGATCGTCTCGCCCGTGAGACGGTAGAGCGGGTCGTACGTGTAGCGGACCGTCCGACCGTTCAGCTCCCCCACCGACACCCGGGACCCGCTCCCGTCGAGAGCATGCGTGTACTCCGCGAGCGGTCTCGCCGGGCTCGCGATGGACAGACGGACCGCGCGGTTCAGCGCGTCATAGGTCCCCGTCGAGACCACGCCATTGGAGTCGGTCCGGCTCAGCAGGTTCCCCTCGGCGTCGTAGGCATAGAGCGTCATGGTCTGGCCGGCGGGCAGGCGGCCGTCGGCCACGCTGGACAGGCGATTCAGCTCGTCGTAGGTGTAGTCCGCCGCGGCTCCATTGGGATTGGACGAGCGGATTGACAGCACGTTGCCCTCGGTGTCGTACGCATAGCTCAGGGTCCCCCGCGGCGTGGCCTTGTGGATCAGGCGGTCCCGCGCATCGTACGTGTAGACCGTCGTCCCGCTGGCGTCCGTCATGCTGGCGCGTCGCCCCGTCGCCGTGTACGTGAAGGTGACCGGCGGCTCGTCGAGACGGGGATCGGGCGTCCGACGGACCACCCGCCGGAGCGCGTCATAGCCGTAGGTCGTGGTCCGCCCCTCGAAATCCGTCCGGCTCGACAGCACGCCGGTGACGTCGTAGGCCACCGAATCCGTCTGACCGAGCGGCAGGATGCGCTTCGTCCGCCGGCCGAGAGCATCGTACTCGAACCGCGTCGTGCTCCCGGCGGCATCCGTCTGCGTCCGCCGGTTGCCCAGCTCGTCGTAGGCATAGCTCGTCACTTGGTCCAGGGCGTCGGTGACCGCCGTCAACCGACCGAGGGCGTCGTACTGGTACCGCGTGGCCCGACCCAGCGGGTCGATCCGCGTGCTCACGCGGCCGGCGTCGTCGTACGCGACCCGTTCGTCGCTGCCGTCCGGATGGATCACACGGGTGCCGCGGCCGGCGTCGTCGTGCTCGTAGCGGGTAACGTTCCCGCGGGAGCTCGTCAGCGATACCACCCGGCCGGCGGCGTCATAGGCGAGCGTCGTCGCGTTGCCGAGAGCGTCGACGGTTCTCGTCCGCCGGCCGGCGGCATCGTACTCGCTCGAGGTCGTGTGGCCGCGGGTGTCGGTCGTGGAGAGGACGTGCCCGGCACCGTCGTAGGCGGTGCCACTCGTCGCGCCGTCGGGGTAGGTGATCTGGGTCACGCGGCCCAGCGCATCGAGCTGATACCGGGTGGTGAGCCCGGCCTGATCCGTCGTGGCGACCTTGCGCCCCTCGGCGTCATACGCCGAGCCCCTGCTCGTGCCGTCCGCCAGCCCGGTGCTGATGAGTCGGCCCTGCTCGTCATAGGCGTAGGTGGTCCGACCCGCCGGCCGCTCCACGGCGACGATCTGTCCCACGCCATCGTACGTCGTCCGGGTCGAGCCATCGGGCTGGACCGTCTGCACGAGGCGGTTGAGCGCGTCGTAGACGTACGTCGTCCGCACGACCTCGATCGCCCCGCCGGCGGTGGTCCGCGTCCTGGTCTCGCTCGCGCGGTTGCCACTGGCGTCGTAGCCGTACGTCGTGACGTGCCCGAGCGGATCAATGGCGCCGAGCTGACGGCCGCTGGCGTCGTACTCGAAGGTGCTGGTGGTGCCGAGCGGATCGACGGTCGTGAGGAGGTTGCCGCGATCGTCGTACGTGTACCCGGTCGCATGGCCCAGCACATCGGTCAGCGTGACCACGTTGCCCTTGGCGTCGTAGGCCCGGCGGATCGTGCCACCGAGCGGATCGGTGCGGGTCAGCTCCTGGTTGCGGCTGTTGTACGTGTACGTGACGGGGTGGGCAAGCGGGTCGGTCTCGGTCAGCACGTTGTCGGCGGCGTCGTACGTGAACCGTTGGGTGTGGCCGAGCGGGTCGGTGATCGACAGGGGATTGTCGCGCGGATCGTAGGTGGCCGTGGTGACATTGCCCAGCGGATCGGTACGACGGACCACGTTGCCTCGCGCATCGTACTCGACGCCGCTGCTATGGCCCAGGCGATCCGTGACGACCTCCTGGCGACTCGCGAGATCGTGGCCGAAGGTGGTGCGCTGGCCGGCGGCGTCGGTGACGGCCACCAGCCGGCCGTCGTCGTCGTACTCCGCGCGGAGCGGCCGGCGACCGAGCGGGTCGTGGATCTCCCGGAGGTTGTGCCGGGTGTCGTACGTGAAGGTGGTCCGGTTGGCCAGCGGATCGGTCACGGCGACGAGATCGCCGGTGTCCGGGTCGTAGGCATAGGTCAGCGTGTGCCCGGCGGGGTCCGTCATGCGCGTGATGCGGCCGAGCGGATCGCGCACGAACGCGACGCTCGGGCCGCTCGAGTGCACGATCCCGGCGTCGGTGATGGTGAGCGCGTTGCCGTTCGTGTCCTGGATCCGGGTGATGCCGGTGTTGCGATCGAGGTCGAAGACGCGGCCGTCAGCCGTCGTGAGCCGGACCTTCGAGGGGTTGTACACGAGGAAGGTGTTCTGGTCGACGATCTGGCTGTCCCCATTGAGGTAGAACACGTCGGTACCGTCGAGGATCTCGAGGGTGGCGCCGCCGCGCGGTCCATCGATGAAGCGGAAACCGGCGTTGGCCTGGCATCCCCCGGCCAGGGCGAAGGGATTCGAGAGCGTCAGCGCGAAGGTGTACGCCTCATCGTCCGACAACCTCACCTCGGTGAGATGGGCCGCCGTCTCGCTGATCGTGCGACAGGGCAGCGCCGGGAACCCGCTGGGCAGGATCTGCCAGGCCTCGCCGGGCGTGCGATTGTGCTGGTAGAAGCCGCGCTTGACGTCCAGGGTCCAGCCGACGCCGAAGTCTTCCGCCGTCTTCACACGGCTGTCGTACGTCCGGACGACCGTGACGGGGATGCCGGCGACCGGGACCGAGAGGTCGATGAACGAGAGCCGGACGTGTCCCACCTTGGCCAGGCCCTGGACCCGGACCACACGATCGAGGACGGTGAGCTGCCCGTTCACGTCCTCGGCCGTGAGGCGGAGCCGGTACAGGCCGTTCTCGAGGAGCGTCGGGTCCAGCCGGCCCAGCACACCGCCGGTCGCCGGGGCCGTGCCCGACGCGATCCGCACGAAGGTACCCCGCCCCACCGGGGCCAGGTCGATCGCATAGCGGAGGAGGTTGGCGTCCGTCACCGTGCCGACGATGTCGGTGGGCAGCGTGATGATCGCGTCATCAGCCGGGATGGCGATACTCACCGCCGGTGACGTCGTGTCCCCGGCGATCGAATCGCGCCCGTTGCAGTTCTGATCGATCCCGTCCCCGGCGATGTCGATGGCGTTCGGGTTGATCGCGGCGTTGGTGTCGTTGCAGTCGCCCTGGTTGCCGGTGAACCCATCGCGGTCGAAGTCGATGTCGCCCGGCGGTGGCCCGAGCGAGACCACGAGGCTGACGGCCGAGCCGGGAGCGGCCAGCGTCCCGGCGGACGGGTTCTGGCTCAGTACCACGCCCAGCGGCACGACGGCGGTGTTCAGGCCGGTGAGCTGGCCGACCACGAAGCCGGCCGCCGCGATGTCGGCCTGGGCGCCGGCCTGCGCCTGGCCGACGACGTCAGGGATGGCCCCGACCGGCGGCGCACCGAGCGAGACCACCAGGCTCACCGGCGCCCCGCGCGCCGCCAGCGTGCCGGCGGCGGGATTCTGGCTGATGACCGCGCCCGCCGTGACGGTGGCGCTGGTGTGGGTGGCGACGGAGCCGACGGACAGCGCGGCCGACGTGATCGCCGTTTGCGCCGTCGTCTGGGCCTGGCCGACGACGTTCGGCACGGTCACCGGGGCGGCGACCTGCGCCGTGTAGCTCTGCAGCGCGAAGAGGCCGTGCGCGTCCTGCACCTTGACGACGACCGCCTGGCCGCCGAGCTGCGCGGCGGCCGGCGTCCACCGCACGAGGCCGCTGGCGGGCTCGATCGTCATGCCCGCGGGCGCCGCTGGCAGTGAGAACGTCAGCACGTCGCCGGCGTCGGGATCGGAGGCTCGGGCGGCGTAGGTGTACGGCACACCCGTGGCCGCGCTGGTGATCGGCGACGAGGTGAACCGCGGTGCGCTGTTCGGCGTGCGGACGGCGAGGCGCACGGTCGCCACGTTGGAGTCGAGGATGCCGTCCGTCGCGACGTAGGTGAAGCTGTCGCTGGCGTCGGCGGACTCGCCGGGCACGAAGGCGTTCGTGCGGAAGGCGTCGAGTCCGGGCACGAGCCAGTGCGGCGTCTCGACCGCGGGGACCGTGCCGTCCTCGTTCACGTTGGTGACGTGGTAGCTGTGCTGGTTCCAGATCCGGCGGGTCCGCGTCCACTTGTTGGCGACGTCCTGGAAGACGAGCACGCCCGTATCGCCGGTCGCCCCGGTGAAGAGATCGGAGGTGACGACGATGTCGGCGTGGCCGTCGTTGTCGACGTCGACGACCACCGGCTGCTCGGCCCACGTCGAGGATTGCACCGGCACCTTGGCCAGGAGCACGCCGTCCGCCCCGCGGAAGATGCGCAGGAATCGCTCGTCGCGGTAGATGATCTCGACCTGACCGTCGCCGTCCAGGTCGAAGGCGACCGCGCCCGTCGAGTTGGACGAGCGGTCGCTGATGGCGGCCTTCCAGCGCACGCTGCCGTCGCGGTTGAACAGCACGTAGTGGCTGGCGCCGGCCACGCCGATCTCGGGGATGCCGTCGCCGTCCACGTCCACGATGAGCGGGGCGCCGCCCTGGCCGCCACCCGGGATGGCCACCGGAGCGTGCGACGGCGGGTTCCAGACCTCGGCGTCGGTGCCGTCGTGGTGCAGCATGTAGACGAAGCCGTTGGCCACCACCACGATCTCGGCCCGAGGATCGTCGTCAAAGTTCGCGATGGCCACGTAGCCATCGGCGCGGTCGGTTCGCTGCCAGACCTTCGTCAGCTGGCCGTTGACGAGACGGTAGGCGGTGGGCCCGGCGACCAGCTCGGGCGTGCCGTCGAGGTCGATGTCCGCGACCGCGGAGATGGCCGAGCGCAGCCCGATGCCACCCGTGGTGCCGCCGAGCGTGCGCCCGTCGCCCAGCAGCCGGCCGTCGGCGTCGAAGACCGAGGCGCCGACGATGATGTGGGGCCGGGGCCCGCCGTCGAGGTTGGCGATCGAGACGGCGCCGCCGATGAGGAAGGACTCGCCGATCGCGAAGCGGGGCATTGGATTGGGGTCGCTGAGCCACTTGACCGCGCCCGTGTGATCGAAGGCGATCAGGTGGTTGCCGTCGCTGTGCACCGCGACGATCGTCGGGAACCCCTGACCGTCGAGGTCGCCCGCGGCGAGCTCCGACCACGGCGAGACCATTCCCGGCGCGCCGGCGGTGAACAGCTCACGCCCGTCGTCGCCGCTGAGCACCTTGATCTCGCCGGTGAGCTGGTTGGTGAGGCTCTCCACCGGCACCACGATGTCGGGGATGTCGTGGGCGTCGATCCGGCCGTCGCCGTTGTCGTCCGTGAGGTTGATCACGATCGGGGTGGAGTGCACCTCGCGGCCGAGCAGCACCTGGAACTTCTTGGCCACCTGGAAGGCCGGCGTCGTCAGCGGCGCGGCGCCAAGGACGCGCAGCTCGGAAAACCCAGCCGGGAACGAGCTGCCCGCGCACGAGGAGACGGTGTACCGCAAGCGTCGCACCCCGGTGGTCGTCGGAATCGGCAGGGTGAAGAGTGCGGCGCCGGTGCCACGATCGTTGACCGGCGTGTCGACCACGCCGGTATCGAACCGCACGGTGTCGCTCGCGTCGAAGAGTTGAAAGGTCCCTCGGCAGAGGATTGGATCGGAGCTGCCAAAGCCGTCGGGTCGGGCCGAGGGGGTCCGCGTCTCCAGCCCGGTCACCGTCACGTCGAGCGGGAAGGTGATCTCGATGAACTCGCCCGCGGCGAACGACCCCGCATACCAGTTTGTATCGGTGTTGTCGTCCAGCACGCTCTCGGGCGTATTCGGGGCAATGAAGCTGCTCGCCTGGACCGCGGTCGGCACGAGCTGGACGAGGTTGGGCTCGAGCACCAGCTCGCGGCGGATGAGCGCGGAGCCGATCACCTTCAGCTCGGCAAAACCGACGAACCCGAGATCGCTGTCGCCCGCGGTCGCCGTGAAGCGGACGCGCCGGACGCCGGTGAGGCCCGGAAGGATCAGCATCGCGTCCCGGTTGGGGGCCGGGAGCTCGACCGCGCCGGTGTTGTGGAGCTCGGTGCCGTCACCCGCGAACACCTGGAAGATCCCCGCGGTGATCTTTGAGTTCTGCAGATTGGGGTCGCGGTGACCGAAGAGCTGCACTTGCGTCACGGTGACGTCCAGCGGGAAGACGACTTCGAGGAACACGGGGTTGTCGCCGCGGCCTGAGATCCACGACGTGGAGAGATTTTCGTCGATGACCAGCGCCGGCGACCGGCCGGGGAAGAAGCCGCTGGCGTTCACGATGACGCCCGACAGGCGGGCGGCGAGGTTGACGTTCTCCGCGAGGACGAGCTCCCCCGCCTGCAAGGTGTGCGGCGCGTAGGTGAACGACCCGTCCGCATTGAAGCTCAGCGCGCCGTTGGTCGGCTGGGTCATCAGCACGGCCGCCAGCGGGCCGCCGTTGGCATCGGTGTCGTTGGCGAGCACGCCCGGCGCGGCGACGCCGAGGGCCTCGCCGAGGCGGGCCTCGTAGGCGTCGTCCACGGCCACCGGTGCCTGGTTCGCCGCCGAAGACACCTGGATCTCGAAGGCCTGCGTCGCGAACAGTCCGGTCTGCTCCTGCACGCGTACGACGACGGCCTGCGGACCACCCTGGGCCTCGCTCGGCGTCCATTGGATCGCGCCGGTCGCCGGCGTGATCGTCATGCCGGCGGGCGCTGTGGGCAGGACGAAGGTCAGCACGTCGCCGACATCCGGGTCGGCGGCGTCGACGGCGTAGCGATATGGCTGGCCGGCGGTCGCGGCCGTGGGCGGCACCGACCGGATGGTCGGCGCGTGATTGCCGACGGAGGCGACGATCGTCGTCGTCGTCGCTGCGCTGGCGGAGCCGTGGACGTCCGTCACGACGAGCTGAACCCGGTACGTGCCTCCCTGATCGGGGATGAACGACGGCGTGGAGGTGTTCGCGCCCACTAGCGTGGCCGTGCTGTTCACCGGCCGTAGGACGAACGTCCACTGGAACGTGAGCGCGTCACCCTCGGCGTCCCCGGAGCCACGGCCGTCCAGCGTCACGGTCGTGTTCGTGCTCGCCGTCTGGTCGGGGCCTATGCCCGCCACGGGCGGGCGATTGATCGGCGACACGCTCACCGTGTTGTTCGCCGGATTCGGATCGGGCTGGTCGCTGCCCGTGATGGTGGCCGTCAGCGCGGTCGATCCGGTCGCGTTGACCGTCGCGCCGAGGATGAGTCGCGCCAGACCGCTGGACGGCATGGCCCCGATGATCCACTCGCCGGTCGTGCCGTCGTAAGTGCCGACCTGGGGGCCGCCATTGAGGATCGCGTAGCCCGCGGGGATCGGGAAGCTCACCCGCACGCCGGTGGTGCTGGACGGGCCAGCGCTCCTCACCTCGACGAACAGGCTCACCACCGAGCCCGGCGACCGCGTCCCGCTCGGCGGATCGAAGAACGAGATGGTGAGGTCGGCGTTCCGGTTCGGCGTGACCACGGCGGTCACCGTGTTGTTCGCGGGGTTGGGGTCGGGCTGGCTGCTGCCGGTGATCGTCGCCGTGAGGTCGTACGGGCCGGTCGGCTGCACGACGGCGGACAGGATCAGGCGCGCCAGGCCGCCGCTCGGCATGGCCCCGATGGTCCAGAGACCGGTGGCGACGTCGTAGGTGCCGACCTGCGGACCGCCGTTGACCTGTGCATAGCCGGCCGGGATCTTGAAGAGCGCGGTGATGCCGCTCGCGGCGGTGGGCCCGCCGTTGTCGACCTCGACGAAGAAGCTGGCCGTCGCTCCGATCGGCGGGGCGACCGGCGGGTCGAAGAAGAAGATCCTGAGGTCGGCCGCGCCGCCGCTCGGCACCACGCTCGCCGTCGCGGTGTTGTTGGCGGGGTTGGGATCGGGCTGCCCGCTTGCCGTGATCGTGGCCGTCACGTCGTAGGGGCCGGTCGCGTTGACCGTGGCCGACACGGCGAGGCGGGCCAGGCCGGCGGCGGGCATGGAGCCGATCACCCAGTTGCCCGTGGCGTTGTCGTACGTGCCGCCGCTTCCGAAGCTCGCCGTGGTGGTGGCACCGGTGACGGTGTAGCCCGCCGGCGGCTGGAACCGTGCCGCGACGCCCGTGGTGCTAGCGGGGCCGTCGTTGACGACCTCGACCGCGAACGTCACGCCCGCGCCCACGGCCGGCGTGGTCGGCACGTCCGAGAACGCGATGCGCAGGTCGGCGTTGGGATTCGGCACGACGAGCACGCTCGCCGTGTTGTTGGCGAGGTTGGGATCGGTCGGGCTGCTCGCGGTGATCGCGGCCGTCAGATCGTACGGGCCGGCGGCCTTCACCGTGGCGGCGACGGTGAGTCGCGCCAGCCCGGCGGCGGCGACGGAGCCGATCGTCCAGGTACCGGTCGTGCCGTCGTAGGTGCCGCCGGTGCCGGCGCTGCCGGTCGTTGCGGTCGAGGCCACGGCGTAGCCGGCCGGGACCTGGAAGCGCGCACTCACGCCGCTGGCGCTCGCCGGGCCATCGTTGACGACCTCGACCACGAGCGAGACGCTGCCGCCCACCGGCGGCGTGGTCGGCGGGCCGGCGAACGCGATGCGCAGGTCGGCGCCGTCCTGCACCGTGATTGTGACGCTGTCGGCCTGGCTCGAGAGCGCGCCGTCGCTGACGACGAGCTGGGCGACGTACGGGCCCGCGCGATCCGCGACGAACGTCGGCCTGGCGATGGTCGCGTTGGAGAGCACGGCCGTGCTCCCGTCGGGACGCGAGAGCGTCCAGGCAAACGTGGGCGGCGTGGGGCCGTCCGGGTCGAACGACGCGCTGCCGTCGAGGCGGACCGTCGCGCCGGTGGCGGCGGTCTGGTCGGGGCCGGCGTCGGCGACGGGCGGACCGTTGACCGCCGCCGTCGTCACGACGACGGTGTCGGCCAGGCCGTCCTCGGTTCCGTCGTTGACGATGAGCTGCGCGACGTAGGTGCCGGCGACGTCGGCGACGAACGCGGGCGCAGCGGCGGTCGGGTCGTCGAAGGCCGCGGCGCTGCCGTCGGGCCGGGCGGTGAACGACCAGCGGAACGTCAGCACGTCGCCGTCGGCGTCGGCGGAGGCCCGGCCGTCGAGCTTCACCGTGGCGCCGGTGGCGATGCTCTGGTCCGGGCCGGCGACGGCGACCGGTCGCGAGTTGCGCGTGTCGATCTGCACGGTGTCGGGGACGCTGTCCACCAGCCCGTCGTTGACGACGAGCTGGACGACGTAGCGGCCCGGCAGATCGGCCACGAAGGCCGGCGTGGGGGCGGCCGGGTCCGTCAGCGTGGCCTGGCTGCCGGTGGGGCGCTCGACGAAGGCCCAGGCGAACGTCAGGGAATCGCCGTCGACGTCGGCGGACGCGCGGCCATCGAGCGCGACGGTGTCGCCGCGGTCGACGGTCTGATCGGCGCCGGCGACGGCCACCGGTCGCGAGTTCAGCGTCGAGATCTGTACCGTGTCGGCCACGCTGTCCAGACGGCCGTCGTTGACGACCAGCTCCGCCACGTACGTCCCTCGACGATCGACCTGAAACGTCGGACGCACGGCCGCCGGATTGGAGAGCACCACGCCGCTCTGGGGCGGGAGGGTGATGAATCGCCAGCGGAAGGTCAGCGCGTCGCCGTCGGCATCGGTCGAGGCGCTGCCGTCGAGCTGAACGACGGTGCCCACGACGACCGTCTGGTCGCCGCCGGCGCCGGCCACCGGGCGGGTGTTCCCGGCTCCCGTCGAGACCTGCACGCGGTCGGGCGCGCTCTTGTTCTTGCCGTCGCTGACGACGAGCTCGACCACGTAGACGCCGTCGCGGTCGGCGACGAACTTGGGCCGGACGGCCGTCGCGCTGGACAACACCGCATAGCTCATGGCCGGCCTGGAGACGAACTTCCAGGTGAACGATAGCGGCTGGCCCTCGGGGTCGCTCGATCCGCTGCCGTCCAGATCGACGCGCGCCCCCCGCGTCACGGTCTGGTCGGGCCCGGCGTCGGCCACGGCGACGCCGTTGCGCGTCTTGTACCGGATCGTCCAGTCGAGATGCGCGGGATTGAAGGACAGCGACCGGGGCAGGCGGAGCGTGAAGGTGTCCAGGCTGGTCACGGTCGAGTGCGGCTCGGCGTCGGGGAAGCTGAGCGTGCCGTCGCTGACCTCGCTGGCCGGCGTCCGACAGCTCAGCGTGGCCCAGACGCCGGTGATCGCGACGGGCAGGTGATTGGTGAGCTGAGCGCGAAAGGTCAGGTAGCGATAGCTGGCCGTCGTCTTCGTCTCGACGAGCGTGTAGCCGCCGATCGTCGGCTGATCGTGCGCCTCGGCGCGGCCGGTCATCAGCGTCAGCAGGAGCGTGACGGCGACGAGGGCGAGGCGAGGGACGATCGTCATGATGTCTCCTTGTCGGTGGTGGTGCCCTCGACCATGCCCCGGAGTGCCGCGCCCAGGTCAGCCACGCCGGAGAAGCGGCGCTTCTCGCCCGTGCGGACGTCGTGGATCAATCCCGCCAGCTCGCCGCCGCGGTGCGGAGCGACGCGGATCACGAACGTGTGCGGCCGCCGCAGATCGGGCTCGGTATCCATCGGCGGCCAGGGTGGACCAGGGGGTGTGACTGCGCCGTGACAGCCGCCCGTGGGCGCCGTCCGCGCAACTCTTTCGCACGCGGGCGGTGGCTGTTCCTGGCCTCGAACGGGTGCTAGAGTTTTCCGACCTTGAGATCAACCGCCGCGGCCAGGCTGCTTCGTCTGGAACTGCTGGGCGGATTCTCCGTCAGCCTGGGCGAGAGCCAGCCGCTCCTGTTACCGGCCCGCAAAGCCCAGGCGCTCCTGGCCTATCTGGCCCTGCCGCCGGGCCGCTGGCACTCGCGGGAAAAGCTCACCGCGTTGCTCTGGGGCGACGCCCCCGAGGCGCAGGCCCGGCAGGCGTTTCGCCAGACACTCTCGCGCCTGCGCCGGGCGCTTCCCGACCGGGGCCAGCACCTGCTGCAGGAGCGCGCGGACCGCCTCGCCCTCGAAGCGGCCAGCGTCTCGGTGGATGCGGTCGACTTCGCGTCGGCCGTGGCGGCCGGCAGCCCGGCGGATCTCGAGCGGGCCACCCGCCTGTACCGTGGAGACCTGCTCGACGGATTCACCCTCGACGAGGCGCCGTTCGAGGAGTGGCGGCTGGTCGAGCGAGAGCGGCTCCACGAGCTCGCCCTGGAGGCGCTGACGAAGCTGCTCCGGGAGCACCTGGGGACCGGGCGCGTCGACGCGGCGATCCAGGTGGCGCTGCGCATCCTCGCCCTGGATCCGCTGCAGGAGGCCGTCCACCGGAGCCTGATGCGACTGCTGCTGCGCCAGGGACGTCGAGCGATGGCGTTGCAGCAGTACCAGACGTGCGTGGTGTCGCTCCAGCGCGAGCTCGGGGCCGAGCCGGAGGAGGAGACCCGGCAGCTCTACCGGGAGATCCTGCGAGCCTCGCGCCCGGCCCTCGATCCCCCCGCCGCGCCCATGTCCGCCGCGAGCCGCGGCGCGATCGCGGCGACGCGGGCCGTCGAGACGCCGATGATCGGGCGCGAGCCGGAGCGCGAGCGCCTGCGGGGGGCGGTCCAGCGCATGCTCGAGACCGGCGGGCACGTGGCGCTGATCACCGGCGAGGCGGGAATCGGCAAGAGCCGGCTGATCCAGGATTTCGCGGCGAGCGAGGCCGTTCGCACGTTTCGGCTGTCCTTCGGTCGTTGCCACGAGACCGAGCAGACGCTGCCGTTTCGCCCGTGGATCGAGGCGCTGCGGGGTGAAGGCGCGGCCCTGGAGGGAAGTCTCCGCGACCGACTGGCCGCGGCGACGTGCACCCAGCTGGCCGCGCTCTTTCCCGAGCTGCTGGCATCGACGGACCAAGCCCCGAGCGCCGGCGCGGTCCCCGCGCTGCTCTTCGAGCCGCTGCTGGAGCTCATCGGCGCGCTCGCCGCCGAGCAGCCGGCGGTGGTGGTCATCGAGGATCTGCACTGGGCCGACACCATGAGCGCGCGGTTCCTCGCGTTCCTGGGCCGGCGGATCCATCGGTGGCCGGTGCTCATGGTGGGCAGCACACGCCCGGAGGAGCTCATCGATGCGCCGGAGCTGGCCCAGGCGCTGAAGGAGCTGCGCGACGACGGGCGGCTCGACGAGGTGGCGCTGGCCCCGCTCTCCGAGCCCCAGGGGCGGGCGCTGGCCCGCGCGCTGCGCTCCTCGTCGCGCTTCGGCCGCGACTGGGATCGACTCGAGGGGGAGATCTGGGCCACGAGCGAGGGCAATCCCTTCGTGATCGTCGAATCCACGCGAAGCCTGCTGCAGGAGCCCGCCGGGGCGTGGACCCGGGGCGCCGGGATGGGCCGCCGCGTTCAGGACTTCGTCGCCGCCCGCCTCGAGCGGCTGGGCGAGCTGCCCCGTCACTGCGTGGCGGTGGCGGCGGCCATCGGCCGTGACTTCGCATTCCCGCTGCTGGCGCACGCGGCGCACCTGGGCGAGCGGGAGACCGCGGACATCGTCGAGCAGCTCGTGCGCCGTCGCATCCTGGACGCCGTGGGCGATCGCCTGGACTTCTGCCACGACTGGATCCGGCGTGTCGCCTACGATCGCCTGCTGCCGGCGCGACGCGCGCTGCTCCACTCCGCCATCGGCGAGGCGCTGGAGGCGCTGCACCGCGAGCGTCTGGACGACGTCGCCGATCAGCTCGGCGGCCACTACTCCAAGGCGGGCGACTTCCGGCGGGCGATCCCGCATCTGATGCGGTTCGGGCAGCTTGCCGGCCACCGCTATGCGCTCGACGATGCCGATCGAGTGCTCGGCCAGGCCATGGTCGCGGTGGATCAGCTCCCCGCGCCGGAGCGCGACCGCTGCCGACTCGAGGTCGCCCTGCAGCGCGCGTTCGTGCTGTCGACGCTCGGTCGCCAGCGGGAGGTCCTGGAGCTGCTGGAGGCGCACGCTGACGTGTTGGAGCGTGTCCCCGACGCCGCCCTGGCCTCCGAGTACTGGTTCCGCCTCGGACTCACACGATTCTTCCTCGGCCAGGGCGCGGAGGCGCAGCGGGCAGCCGAACGGGCCCTCGACCTCGGCGAGCGCGCCGGCGAGCCGGAGGCCGTCGGCAAGGCCTTGCACGTCCTGTCGCTACAGGCGTACGAGACGGGCCGGCCCGCGGAGGGGATCGCCCACGCGACGCGGGCCATCGGGCTCCTGGACCGGCCTCCTGCGCAGACGTGGCTCGGGCTCGTGTACTACGACCTGGCCATCAACCACCTCGTGGCCGGCGACCTCGAAGCCGCGCTGACGGCGGCGGACCGCGTCGAGGCGATCGGCCGCACCGCGCACCTGCCGCGCCTGCTCGCGTTCGCCGCGTTCATCAGCGCCTGGGTCCACGTGCTCCGCGGCACCCCCGAGCGCGCGGTGGTGATCGCGCGGGAGGCGCTGGCGATCTCGCGAGACCCGCTGGTCGCCGGCCTGATCTCGGGCTTCCTGGGGCAGGCCTACCTGGAGCAAGGCGATGCCGAGACCGCCCAGACCATTCTCGAGGAGGTCGTCGACAAGCTGGCGAGCAGTCCGATGCGTCACGCGCAGATCCGCAACATGGTGCCGCTTGCCGAGGCGTATCTGACGGCGAAGGATCCCACGCGCGCCCGCGAAACCGCCACGCGAGCCCTGGGGTCCGCCCGGGTGGACGGCATGCCGCTCAACGTCGGGCTAGCCCAGCGGACGCTGGGACGCATCAGCCTGGTCGGTGGTGAGCTGGAGGCGGCCGGCCGCCACCTCGCCGAGGCGCTCGAGACGCTGACGCGATGCGGGGCCGCGTTCGAGGCGGCGCGAGCCCGTGTGGATCTCGCCGCGGTGGAGGCCGCTCGGCAGAACACGGCCGCGGCGGGCGAGCATCTCGCGGCCGCGATCGCGACGTTCGAGGCCGCCAACGCGCCCAGGCGAGCGGCGGCGGCGCGCGACCTCGCGCGTTCGCTCGGGATCCGGCTGGACGAGACCTGAGCTGGGGCGTCACCACCTCAGGGATCCGGAAGGTAGACGGTCACGCCGCGCTTGAGCGCTGTTCATTCCCTGGTGGTCCTGACTACGAATCATCCAGCGAGCGCCGGCTCTATCCTTCGGTTCTCCTGCAGGATTGGCTACTTAACCGCCACCCGGCCTGGCGCCGGGGTTGCACTCAACGGCATCGAAATGAAATCGGAACTCAGGATCCGTCTGCACGACGTGCTGACCAGCGCCATCGCGCCTGCGCTGTGCAGGGCCGTGCACGATGCGGGCGCCGGTCCCGACCACGTCTGGCTCGATCTGGAGGATGTGAAAGTCGCCGACGTCGTCGGCCTCGCGGCAACGCTGCAAGCATGTCGCTTTCTTCAGGCCGGTGGAGTCCGGGTGTCGGTGATGCCCAGCGCAGCCGTGTACCGCGCCTTGCTGAGCGCAGCCATTCTCGAAGACCTGCCGCTCGAGCAGCGCGGCGTCGAACCGCCTGAGGGCACGGCGACGATCGAGGTGGGAAGCGCCCAGGAGCCGACCAGCGTGGCGTCGACGTCGAGGCTGGGGATCAAGCGGCCGGCGTGGGGCGAGATGGAGTTCATCGCCGAGTGGGCGAAGGAGCCGCTGCTCGAGCAGATGGTCGGCAGTTCACTGCTCCAACTCTGCCGTCACCTGGGACCGTACCACCCCGACGTCGTCGCCTGCGCGCTGCACGACCCGACGGCGTTCACGATGTTCGTGTATCCGCGCGACGGCATCACGCCTGCGGGCTTCGTGCGCCTGTACGGTGTCAACCTGGGGGAGGGCTTCGGCTTTCTCGAAACGGCGTTGGTGGACCGCCGGGCGCTGCGGGCCGGGCTGGGAGTCGAGGCCTCCCGGCTCGTGGTCGCATGGGCGATGGACGCCCTCGGCCTGCGCCGGGTGGAAGCCAAGGTCTACGCCTACAACGCGCTGAGCGTCAATTCGCTGCGTCGCAACGGCTTCGTCCAGGAGGGCGTGCTTCGCCAGGCGCGCACCTGGGATGGCCAGCGGTGGGACATTCTGGTGTTCGGGATGCTCGAGGACGAGATGCGCCGGCAGCGCGCGCGGGAAGGCTTCCCGTATATGGGGTTCTGGCCGTGCGATGACGATTCATAAGCTCGTTCCCCTCCTCGCGCTCGGCCTGAACCTTCTGCTGCTCGGCAGCGCGCTGGCCGGCGACCGCCGCAACTCCCGGAATGTCGTCTTCGCGTATCTCGCGGCATCCCTCGCCCTCTGGAACCTCGGAGCCTTCGGGCTCCGAGGGGCGGCCGACACCGAGACGGCACTGCTGTGGCAGCGGATTCTTCACGTCGGCGTCATCCCGATTCCGGTGCTCTTCTATCACTACGTGCTCGTCTTCCTGGAGCTTCCCCGGCGGCGTTTGCTCGGAGTCGGGTACGCGCTGGGTGCCGGCTTTCTGATGGTCAGCGCCACGCCGGCGTTCATCGCCGGCGTGCGGGAGACACCGTGGGGCTTCGTGCCCGCTGCCGGCGTGCTCTACGGGCCATTCTTCGTCTTCTTCCAGAGCTACCTCGTCGTCGGCCTGGTCCGGCTGGTGGGGGCCTACCGGGGCCAGACCTCGAGCTTTCGGCGCAACCGCACGGCGCTCGTCATCGTCGGCCTCCTCGTGAGCCTGCTCGGTGGCGCGGTGGACTTCGTGCGGTTCATCCTCGATTTGGGATGGCTGTACCCGATCGGCATCCCGACCAACGCGTTCTTCGCGCTCGCGCTGGGCGTGGCCATCGTGCGCTACCGGCTCATGGACGTCGGCACCCTGGTGCGCCGCCTCATCCTCTACCTCGCGACGTCGGCGGCGCTGGCCCCGGTGCTGTTCCTGGGCCTCTACGCCGTGGATCAGGCACTCGTCCGGCGGGCGGCGCCCGCCGGCGACGAGCTCGGGCGCCTGATCCGCGACGCTCTCATGCTGCTGCTCGTCTTCACCGTGGCGCTGCCGCTGCTCCGGCGGCTGGAGCTCGCGCTCGAACGGCTCATGTTCCGGCGGCAGCACGGCGTGCGCGATGTCCTGACCGCCCTCGGCCGGGAATTGCCCTCGCTGCTCGACCCGGGCGCCCTGGCCCGCACGCTGACCGAGGGCCTGGTTGGCAACGTGCCCGCGCGCCACGCCAGTCTGCACGTCCGCGACGCGATGACGAACGCACTCGTCGAGGCCTGGGCTGCGGTGTCGCCGTCGACCGACGGGCCGGCCACGCCGGTGACGGTGGAGGAGCCGGTGGCGGCGTGGCTCGCGATGACCGGGCGTACGTTCATCGTCGAGGAGACGAGCTTCCCCAGCGAGGCGTACGAGCGGCTGCGACTGCCGGTGGCCCGGCTCGAGCGCTCACACACGGCGCTGCTGGTCCCGCTGCTGCTGGATGGCGAACTGCACGCGGTGCTGGCGGTCGGTGAGAAGCTCTCCGGCGAGGTCTATTCGGGAGTCGAGATCGACGTGCTCGAAACCCTCATGGGCGAGACCGCCGTCGCGATGAAGAACGCCCGGCTCTATCAGGACCTCAGCAAGCAGATGGAGGAGACCCGGCGCACTCAGGAGCAGTTGTTCCGGACGGCCAAGCTCGCCGCCGTCGGCGAGATGGCGGCCAGCCTGGCCCACGAGCTGAACAATCCCCTGATGGTGATTCTCGGTCGTAGTGACCTCCTGCAGCGCGAGCTGCCGGCCGACTCGACCGCCGCCGTGCACGCCGAGACCATCGTCTCGGAGGCGAACCGTGCTGGGAGGATCGTCCGTGACGTCCTCGATTTCTCCCGGCGCCGCGAGCCGAACCGGGAGCTGGTCTCGCTGGACCAGCTCGTGGATCGTGCGCTGGCGCTGCTCGAGGGCCGCTTGCACCGAGCCCGCGTGGAGGTGGCGCGGGTCTTCGACGGCGGGCCGCCACTGCTGCCGGGGGATCGCGATCAGCTGACGCAGGTGTTCATCAACCTGATCGGCAACGCCATTGATGCCATGCCGGAGGGCGGGCTGCTGACGATCGAGACGGGACTCCACGGCGACAACGGCCACCGGTACTCGGGGATCGACGTGATCGACACCGGCGCCGGCATCCCGGCTGAGTTCCTGCCCCACGTCTTCGAGCCCTTCTACACGACGAAGCCGGAGGGAGCCGGCACCGGCCTCGGTCTGCCTATCAGCCGGCGGATCGTCGAGGCGCACGGCGGAGTACTGGAGGCGGAGAGCAACCCCGGGCGCGGCACGCGGATGCGCGTGCGGCTCCCGCTCACCTGATCGAGAGTCCGGCAGCGCGGTCCACGCGCCGGCCGAAGCCGCAAGGGCGCGAAACCGGCCGATCCTTCCGTCGAGCGACCGGCGTTCGTGCGAGCCGAGTCTCCTCCGTCCGAACAGGATATATTCGCCGGCGCGGGCCGTTCAATGCGTGCGGTCGAATTCGCCACGGCAAGGACTGGAGAGTCACGATGGAAGCCCAGGATCAGCGTTCCGTTCCCGGCCACCTCACGCCCAGCCGGGGTCCTCTCACAGGCATCCGGGTCATCGAGCTGGCCGACGAGCAGGCGGAGTACTGTGGGCTGACGCTGGCCGGGCTGGGCGCCGACGTCGTCAAGGTGGAGCCGCCCGGCGGCAGCCCCACGCGCCGCATCGGGCCCTTCTACCAGGATCGGGAAGATCCCGAGCGCTCGCTGTTCTTCTGGCAGTACAACCGCGGCAAGCGCTCGATCGTGCTCGACCTACGCCAGCCGGAAGACCGGGATCGGTTCCGCGCGCTGGTCGCCACCGCCGACGTGCTGCTGGAGTCGACGCCGAGGGGCGAGCTCGACGGCCACGGGCTCGGCGCGAGCACGCTGGTGCAGCAGTGTCCCACCCTGATCATCGCGAGGATGTCCCCGTTCGGAGACCACGGCCCGTGGGCTGACTTCAAGGGCTCGGACCTGGTGCACCTGGCGCTCGGGGGCGTGATGATGAATTGCGGCTACGATCCCGCGCCCGGCGGCGCGTACGATCTGCCGCCGATCGCGCCGCAGATGTGGCACGCCTTCCACATCGCCGGTGAGCAGCTCGCCGTGGCCATCGTCGCCGCGCTGCTGTTTCGCTGGCGGACGGGGAAGGGGCAGCAGCTCTCGTGCGCCGTCCACGAGGCGGTGGCGAAATCCACCGAGGTCGACCTGATGTCGTGGGTGATGCGACGCGTCCCCGTGCTGCGGCAGACCTGTCGCCACGCCCGTGAAACCATCACGCCGCATCCGTCCATCGTGCACACGAAGGACGGCCGCTGGGTGATGGCGAACCTGGGCACGCGCCCAGGCGAGACGGAGCGGCTCGTCGCGCTGCTCGAGCGCTACGGCATGGACGCCGGCCTCGACCCGGAGAAGCCCTCCCTGCCGTCGAGCGGACGGTTCGTGCCCGGCACCGGGCCGAGCACGGCCAAGCGCGACCACGCGATGGAGGCCGTGCAGCGCTTCGTGCGGGCGTTCACCTACGAGAACGTGCCGTGGCGTGAAGCCCAGGAGGCCGGCATGCTCTGGGCGCCGTTGCGGAAGCCGCACGAGAACGCCATGGATCCGCACTGGCTCGCGCGCCAGAGCTGTACGGACGTCCTGCACCCCGAGTTGGGCCGTTCCTTCCGCTACGCCACGAGCAAGTGGCTGGCGACGGGCACCTCCTGGTCGATCGGCCGGCGCGCCCCGCTGTTGAACGAGGATGCCGAGGCCGTGGCCCTTCCGCCGGGTCGCGACCTGCCGGTGATCGATGCCTCCGCGCGTGCGCCGGTCGACGAGGGACTCTCGCCTGGCGGCAAGCCGTTTCCGCTGCACAGTATCCGCATCCTGGACTTCACGTGGTTCCTGGCCTCGGCCGGTGGCACGCGGTTCCTGAGCGCCTTCGGCGCCGAGAGCATCAAGGTCGAGCTGAAGAGCCACCCGGACACCCGTATGGCCGCGATGGCGCCGGTCGGAGGTCGTGCCGCCCGCGACCGGGCCACCGGACCGCTGCCGGGCGTCACCGACCCGGACATGGGCGGGCAGTTCAACAACAAGAACCCCGGCAAGCGGGGTATCTCGCTGAACGTCAGGCATCCGAAGGGCCTCGAGATCGCGCGGCGTCTGGTGGCGATGTCGGACGTCGTCGCGGAAGGCTTCTCGCCGGGCGTCCTCGACAGCTGGGGACTGGGATACGACGCGCTGCGTGCCATCAAGCCGGACATCATCTACGTCCAGCAGTCGGGCATGGGGGCGAAGGGCATGTACGGCCGCTTTCGAACCGTGGGGCCGATCGCGAATTCTTTTTCCGGCTTGTCGGAGATGTCCGGGCTCCCCGAGCCGGCGATGCCGGCAGGCTGGGGCTATTCCTATCTGGACTGGATGGGAGCCTACAGCTTTGCCCTGGCGATCCTCACCGCGCTCTTCCATCGGGCGCGGACGGGCGAAGGGCAGTGGGTCGACGCCTCGCAGTCCGAGGTGGGGCTCTTCATCAGCGGCACCACCATCCTGGACTGGTCGGCCAACGGGCGCATCTGGTCACGCTACGGCAACCGCTCTCCGTACAAGCTCGCCGCGCCCCACAACGTCTATCCCTGCGCCGGGGACGATCGGTGGCTCACCATCGCCTGCTTCACCGACGCCGAATGGCGCGCGCTGACCGAGGTCGCGGGCCATCCGGAGTGGGTGACCGACGGGCGATTCACGGATCTCGCGGGGCGACTGGTCCACCAGGACGCGCTCGACGCGCTCGTCGGTGGCTGGATGCGATCGCGCGATGGGTACGAGACGATGCTGGCCCTGCAGCGCGCCGGCGTGCCGGCCGGCGTGTGCCAGACGGCGGGGGACCGTTGCGACCACGACCCGCAGCTGGCGGCGCTGTCGTGGTTGACCGAGGTGACGGGCACGAAGATCGGTCGATGGCCGCTGGCCGAGGTGCCCGTCAAAATGGGCGAGAGCCCCGCCTACATCGGCGGACGTCTCGACCGCGGCGCTCCGAACTATGGCGAAGACAACGAGTACGTGTACGGCGAGCTATTGGGGATGTCATCCAAGGAGATCAAGGCCCTCGCCGAGGAAGGCGTGATCTGAGCGTCTGTTGACCGCCTACGCGAAGATCTCGGCGAGCGTCAGCGTGACGTCGGGAAACGCCTGCAAGGCGACCGTTCCGATCCCGACGACGCGGCTGACGTCGCGATAACCGCTCGCGTCGGGTGTGCGGTAGACCTCCACGCTCTCCGCAACACAGTCGACCACCCAGTACTCGGGAATCCCGGCCGCGGCATAGAGCCTGAGCTTGGTTGATCGGTCGTAGGCCAGGGAGCTGTCGGCGACCTCGATCAACAGGAGCGCGTCCTCCGCGAAGGCCTCTCGGTCCTTGTAGGGCACCGGGCGGCGCCGGATGATGGCGAGGTCCGGCTCGGGCTCCGTGTCGTCGGCAAGAACAATGGGGCCCTGGACCGCGACGATGGCGCGACCGGCCAGACGCACGACCAGGAGCTGGTTCAGATTGTTGACGAAGGCGTAGTGCCGTCGGCCGATGGGCGACATCTCGAGGATCTCGCCCCGGATCAGCTCGACCCGATCGGTCGGCTTGAGGATGCCCACCTCGCCCATGCGGTGGTACTCCTCACGGGTGAAGCGTCGTCGTGCCGTCGCCGTCTCGACCGCCATCGGTGTCCTCCTCGCCCGTCCCCAGCTCGCCTCATCGACGAGTCTATAGCTCATTCGGTCCCGCGCTGGATCAGGTCATCCTGATCATGCAGACGGAGACCATCCCGCACGAGCGGGCCCTGCACTCCATCGAGATGTTCGGCAAGCACGTGATCCCGGCGTGCCGAGCGGAAGTCCGCGCCAGGCCCGTTCCAGCGGCAGTGTAAGAGACGCTGGAGCCGGGCCTGTCCCCAGCCTCTATCGGAGCACGGTGGCGTCCTTCGTCAACGCGGCCGTCGGTGTGGCGATCTTGTAGAGGCGCGCGCAGTTGTCCCAGAGGATCTTGCGGCGGACCTCGTCGCCGAACGGCAGCCCGAAGAACTGCTCCATCGCCTCGGGGAACGCGCCGTCGGAATGCGGATAGTCGGTCGAGACCACGAAGTAGTCGGCCCCCATCTTGTTG
>JBGQLG010000042.1:0-31962 GCA_041499965.1 Methylomirabilia bacterium | reverse complement strand
TGCGGGAACAACCGCAGGCTGCGCAAAAAGGTCCAGATGCGAGGCGGCGCCCGAAGGCCGCACGCGAGGCGTACTCCCTGTACGTTGAGCGTGCGGCCGAGGGCGCCAACGAAGCAGATGGGCCTTTTTCCGCAGCCTGCTACGCCAGCAGGCCGGCGATGATTCCGGTGAGGAAGACGCCGTCGAAGGTGCCGGCGCCGCCGATGGAGAGCACGGGAGCGCCGAGCTCGGTGACACGCTGCAGGTTCAGCAGGTCGGCGCCGATCAGGGTGCCCATCGACCCGGCCACGTAGGCGACCGGCGGCGCCCGCCGGAACGACAGCAGGAGGCCCACGCCGGCGGCGGCCAGCGGCGGGATCAGCATCGGCACCGCGATGCCGGCTCCGGGCACGATGCGGGCGAGCGCATGCACGATGGCCGCGACGACCGCGGTGCCGATCAGCATGCGCCCGTACAGCCCCGTGCGGAAGAACAGGTAGAGCGAGAGCAGGATCGGCACCAGCGCCCCGCCCACGTTGATCGCCACCACGGTGCCGTGCGTGGTGTAGAGCGGGACGTTGACGTGGGCGCCGACCAGCGACAGCACCAGCAGGGCGAACATGTACCGGGGCGGCACCCCGATCTTGCGGTAGGCGTAGCTCAGCACGCGCAGCTCGATCATCAGGACGAAGACCACCAGCAGCAAGAACAGGCCGAGCAGCAGCAGCAGTGGCAGCGCGAACAGGATCACGGACGTCCCCGGTGGGTCAGAAAATGGGCGAGCGCCTGCAGATCGGCGTCGCTCAGGCCGTGCAGCTCCTCGGTCATGGCCGCGCCGTAGCCGACGCGGGCGCCGCGCTGGTACTCGCGCATCGCCTTGAGCAGATAGTCCTCCCGCTGATGGGCCAGCCGCGGCATCTGCTCGCGGCCGGAGAAGTCCGGATTGTGGCAGGTCGCGCACGGGCGCTGCTGGGTCAGGGCGCGGCCCCGGCCGAGGCGCGCGGGCTCGGGCGGCTCGACCGGCGGCGCCGGCGGCGGCAGCTTCGACACCCACTCGCCGAATGCGCGGAGGTCGTCGTCGGTCATCGGCTTGGCGACCTCGGCCATCGAGGAGTTACCGCGAGCGCCGCGCCGGAAGAGGAAGAGCTGGGCGACGACGAAGAAGGACGGCTGGCCGCCGATCGACGGCGTCTCGGGGATCACCGACTGGCCGTTCGCTCCGTGGCAGGCCAGGCAGGCCGCCGTGCGCTCCTCGAACGTGGCGCCACGGGCCGGCGCGGCGAGCGTCAGCAGCAGGAGCGCTGCCAGCGCCGCGCCGCGCGGGATCCGATCACTTGCCGTAGCTGATCCGGTAGACCGCGCCGTTGTGGTCGTCGGAGACGAGCAGCGAGCCGTCCTTCAGCACGAGCACGTCCACCGGACGGCCCAGGTAGGCGTTGTTCTCGACGAGGCCGGTCAGGAACGGCTCGATCTTCGTCACCTTGCCGTTCTTGTCGAGGTGGGCCACCACCACGTCGGCCGCGTACTTCTTGGTCCGGTTCCACGGCCCGTGGCGGGCGATGAAGATCTGGTTGTGGTACTGCGCGGGGAACATCTTGCCCGTGTAGAAGCGCATCCCCAGCGGGGCCGAGTGCGGTCCCAGCAGCGCCGCCGGCTTGACGAAGTCCTCGCACGACTTGCCCCAGCCGAGCTCGGGGTCGGCGAAGTCGCCCTGGTGGCAGTACGGGAAGCCGAAGTGCTGCTGGCCGGGCTTGGTCAGGTGGTTCAACTCGTCCTGCGGCAGGTCCTCGGAGAGCCAGTCGCGCTGGTTGTCGGTGAACCACAGCTCGCCGGTCCGGGGATGGAAGTCGAAGCCGACGGTGTTGCGCACGCCGCGGGCGACGATCTCCATGCCGCTGCCGTCCAGGTTGATGCGCCGGATGTGCGCGTAGGTGTCCGACGGCGGATCACAGAGGTTGCAAGGCGCGCCGACCGGCACGTACAGCTTGCCGTCGGGGCCGATCTTGATGAACTTCCAGCCGTGGGGCACGTCGCCGGGGAGCTGGTCGTAAACCTTCACCGGATCGCCCGGCTTGTCGAGCTTGTTCTCGATGTCGTCATAGCGCGTGATCATCTTGGGCGTGGCCAGGTAGAGCGAGCCCTTGTGGAACTCGATGCCGTTGGCCAGCTCGAGCTTGTCGAGGACGGTCTTCACCTCGCGGGTACCGCCCTTGTCGACCAGCGCGTAGAGCTTGCCGGCCACGAAGTTGGTGCTGACGAACACGGTCCCCTTGTCACCCTGCCGCAGCCCGCGGGCGTCGAGCACGTTGGCGGCGTAGACCTCCACCTTGAAGCCCGGCGGCACCTTCATCTTGGCGATGGGCAGCTTGTCGGCCGGCGTGGCGATCGGGAACGCCGGCACCGGCGCCATCGCCGCCCCCGGCCCGGCCTTGGGCTTGCCGATCGCCCAGAACGGAACTTCCTCTTCCTTGGGGGCGGGCGCCGGCGGGGTCTGCTGAGCGGTGGCCGGTAGCGTCACCGACACCAGCGCGGTGAGGGCCACCGCCAGTGCAAGTCTCCGCCGCGTCGTCGAGGCAGTCATGGCTCTTCTCCGTGCGTCCAGGGTGTCAGGGGTTCTTCAGCGTGACGCGCTCGCCCTGGAACGAGAGCGTCACGCCGTCTTCGGTGATGTGCTCGATGAGCATACCGTCGATCGTCTGGCCCTCACCGTACTTCCGCCCGTTGAGGAACACGAAGCGGTCCTTCGGCTCGGGCGCCCAGCTCAGCACCTGCAGCGAGATCTTGGCCGCGAGCGCCTTGGCGTTGCCGGTCGGCGCGGCCGGCGGCGCCGGCTCGGGCCCACTCGGGCGCGGTGCCGCGCGGGCGACCTCGGCGGGTGCGGGCGGCGTCGCGCGCTCCTCCGGGCGCGACGCCGGCCGGGTCACCGGTGAGGTGATCACGCGGGTCGCGGGGCTCCGGTCTGGAACGGGCGGCGGGAACGGGTGCGACGTGACGCTGCGCTCGACCGCGGGCGGTGGCGGCGAAGCCTTGGCGACCGCCCGACGCTCGGGCGCCACCGGCGGGCGCGACTCTGCCGCGCGCGCGGGTGGATGGACGATAGGCGCCGGCGGCGGTGGAACGACCGGCGCGGGCGCAGCGATGGGCGCGCTGGCGACCACCGGCGCGCTCGTGACCCCCGGGTCGCTCGTGGCCGCCGGCGCGCCGGTCGGCGCCGGTGACGCGACGGGCGGCGTCGGCGAGCTCGCCGGCCACAGCGCGATGGCGGCGACGACGAGGCCGAGTCCCCCGAACGCGGCGGCGATCCACGGCCACCAGCGGGCGGCGTCGCTGAACACGACGGGCCGGGTCACCGGCGTCCCCACCCGCGTGGGACCGCCGCGCTGCTGCTCGGCCCGCTTGAGCGCGTCGAGGATGTACGACATCCCTCACCTCCCCGCGGGCGCGCCGGCCAGCAGGGGCGCGCGCGTGTCGAGCTGGGTGCTCAGCCGTACCAGCGTCTCGATCCCCGCGATGCCGTCGGCCTCCAGCCCTTCCCGCCGCTGGTAGGCCACCACGCGAGCGGTGAGCGCGTCGTCGTAGACGGCGGGCCCGCGCTCGTGCCCGGTGATGACGCCGTCGTTCAGCGCGCGACGCAGCCAGGCGACGCCCGGCCCCTGCATGCCCGGGGCGAGCACCCGCGCCACGCCCGGCAGCGGCCGCCAGACCGTCGAGAAGGCGCCGTCCCACCACCGGTCGACGGCCGCCGGCGGCACCACCTCGGTCCGCTGCCCCCACTGCAGCGTCACCGTGTCGTCGTCGAGCGCGGTCGCGGCCACGTAGTGGCGCGCGCCGTCCGGCGCGGTGAGCTTGAGGGCGACGGGCACGCCGAGCCGCCGCACGACCGTCCAGTTGCCGCGCCCGTCGTAGCACTCGAGGCCCCCGCGGACCGCGGCCCGGCAAGGATCTTCCCCGGGCGCGACCGTCACACCCCAGCGCGCCAGCACGCGGGTGAGCGCCGCCGGCAGATCGGCCGCCGGCCGCGTCGCCGCCAGCAGCGCGCCGAGGTCCGGCATCGGGCGGGGCGCGGGCGGCACCACGGGGACGGCGGCCGCGGCCACCGAAGGGCCGGCCGGCGGCGCCTCGACGGTCGTCGTCAGCTCCGCCACCCGCGGCGGCGTGGGGTCAGGCGCGGCCGTGAGCCGGATGTTGCGCAGCGCGCGCAGCGACGGCAGTCGCCAGGCGCCGGCGAACCCCACGGCGCCGACAAAACCGCCCAGGACCACCAGCGCGGCAACGGCGACCGCGCCGGAACGCACGCGGCGCGGCGGGCGACGGATCTCGCCCGCCACCTCGCGGGCCGCCCGGCGTACGGTACGCGCGTTCACGGTGCGGCGCCCCTCGGCGTAGGTGCCCAGCAGGGCGCGGTCGCAGATGACGTTGATGAGTCGGGGCACCCCGCGCGAGGCCCGGTGCACCGCCAGCACCGCGGCCGGCTCGAACACGTTGAGGCCCTGGCCGACGATCTGCAGCCGGCGGGCGATGTAGGCGCGGGTGTCGCGCTCGGCGAACGGCAGGAGGTGGTAGCGCGCGGTGATCCGCTGCGCCACCTGGCGCACCTGCGTCCGGGCCAGCAGCATCGTCAGCTCGGGCTGGCCGATCAGGATGATCTGCAGCAGCTTGTCGGTGGCCGTCTCGAGGTTGGTGAGCAGGCGCAGCTGCTCGAGCGCGTCGGTGCTGAGGTTCTGCGCCTCGTCGACGATGAGCACCGTGCGGCGCCCGCGGGCGTGCGCGGCCAGCAGGTGGCGATAGAGCGCGTCGACGAACGTCTTGCGCGTGCGCGGGTCGGGCGGATACGCTGCGCCCAGCTCGTCGCACACGGTGGCCAGCAGCTCCTCGGGGGTCAGCATCGGGTTGACGACCAGCGCGACGTCCACGCCCTCGGGGAGCTGCGAGAGCAGGTAGCGGCAGGTGGTGGTCTTCCCCGTGCCCACCTCGCCCGTGAGCTGCACGAAGCCGCCCCGCTCGCGGACGCCGTAGAGCAGGTGGGCCAGCGCCTCCTCGTGGCGCGGGCTCAGGTAGACGAACCGCGGGTCGGGGGTGTTGGAGAAGGGCCACTCCGTGAAGCCGAAGTGGGTCAGGTACATACTGGCGACACAGTAGCAGCCCTGTGCCACAGGTCAATGAGGAGGAATGATGGCCACCGACCGCGGCCTGCTGCCCAAAGCCCATCGGGAGGAGCTGGACGAGCCGCTGCGGAAGCTGCTCGACCGCTGGTATCGCAACGCCTACGAGGACGACAACCTGTTCCTGACCATGGCCCGGCGCCCGGGGCTGCTGGACGCTACCTGGGGCTTCATCCGCTACATCTACGGGGGGGCCTCCTCCATCGAGCCCGAGCTGTTCGAGCTCCTGCGGGTACGGCTGGCCTGGGCCAACCGCTGCGTCCACTGAAGCCTGGCGCGCTCTTCCTCGGCCGTGCGCCGGGGCGCGACGGAAGACATGGTGGCCAAGCTCGAGGACTACGAGAGCTCCGATCTGCCCGAGCGGACGAAGGTGGCGCTGCGCCTGGCCGACCGCCTGGCCGGCGATCACCCGACGATCGATCCCGAGCTGGATGCGGCCCTGCGCCGGCACTTCAGCGGCGATCAGCTGATCGATCTGGGCATGACGCTGACCTTCGCCAGCGGCTGGCAACGGTTCATCGAGGCGTTCGGCATCGTCCCCGACCGCTGGCAGGACGGAACGCCGCTGCCGTTCCACGCCCTGGACGAGGGGAGGCCCGAGCATGACTGATCTCCGGCTCCTCGATCAGATGTTCCACCGGGTGATGCGCGGGCTCGTCGAGACGGGCCGGGCCCCCCACTACGCCGAGCTGGCGCCGGCGCTGGGGCTGGGCGTCGAGGAGGGCCGCCGGCTGCTTTTGGACGTGATGCAGGCGTATCCGATCGGCTGGCTGCACCCCGAGACCGACTACATTGCATCGTTCCCGCCGCTCAACAACCTGCCCACCCAGTACCGGGTGACGGTCCGGGGCGAGCAGAAGTGGTTCGCGCAGTGCGGCTTCGAGGCCACCTCGGTGACGTGGCTCTTTCCCGGCGCCACCGTGCGCGTGGAGGCGCCATGCCTGGACTGCGGCGACCCCGTCGTCGTGGAGATGCGCAACGGCCGCCTGGTCACCGTCGATCCGCCCGGCGTCGTCGGTCACCTCAACTGGGGGTTCGGCCCCTCGCGCGGCCGCCCGCCCTATCTGTGAACGGGCATGAATCTCTTCCGGTCGGAAGAGCACGCGCGCCGCTGGTCGCAGTTCAACCCGGCCTCCGAGGAGGGCTTCATCGCGCTGCCCGACCTGGCCGCGTTCTTCGGCACCGAGACGCGCCAGCACATGCTCGACGCCGACTATCTCTCGGCGTGGTACCCGAAGCGAGCGGCCGAGCGGCGGGCGGTGCTGGAACGCCTCGGCAAGACCTCGCCCTTCTGGCTGGGCACCCCGGCGCCCGCGTGAGAATATGAGCCGGCCCCCGCGGCCCGAGCACCTCACGATGATCCGCGGCTTCCACCTGGCGGACTTTCTCACGCTGGGCAACGCCGCCTGCGGAGTGCTGGCGGTCTTCGCGGCCATGGCCTACGTCGAGACGCGTGACGTCCGGCACCTGCTGGCGGCAGCGGGGCTATTGCCGCTCGCCCTGATCTTCGACGTGCTCGACGGCCGGGTCGCGCGCTCGCGCCAGCGCCACTCGGCGATGGGGCGCGAGCTGGACTCGCTGGCCGACGTCATCTCGTTCGGCGTCGCGCCGGCGGCCATCGCGTACGGAAGCGGCATGCGCGGCCTGGGGGACGTCGTCGTCCTGGTCTACTTCGTCGCCTGCGGCGTGAGCCGGCTGGCCCGCTTCAACGTGACCGCCGAGTCGCTGTCCACGGCCAGCGGCAAGGTCGCGTACTTCGAGGGCGCGCCGATCCCCTCGAGCCTCATCCTGATCGGGATCCTGGCGGGGGCGGCGTGGCTGGGGCGCGTGGGCGACGCGCTGCCGCTGGGCGTCGTGCGGCTGGGGTCGGGCGCGCTCCATCCGCTGGCGCTGCTGTGGGCGCTGTCCGGCTCGTTGATGATCAGCAAGACGATCCGCATCCCGAAGCTGTAGGGGGACGATGCATTTTCGCAGCTTCCGCGGTCGTCTCGTCGTCGTGTTCCTCGGGCTCTTCGTCCTGATCCAGGCCGTCGGCTACCTCGTGGTCGGCGCGTTCGTCCGGGCCAGCGCGCGCCACACCGTCGAGGAAGAGCTGCGGCTGGCCAGCGTGCTCTTCACCCGGCAGCTCGCGGTCCGCACCCAGCAGCTCGTGACCGCGACCCGCCTGCTCTCGGGGGACTTCGCGCTGAAGGCCGCCGTGGCCACCGCGGACCACGCCACCACCGCCTCGGTGCTGGACAACCACGGGCGGCGCGTCGACGCCGATCTGCTGCTGCTGGCCTCGCTCGACGGCGCCGTCATCGCCGACATGCGGGGGCCGGCCCGGCCCGGCACGCCGTTCCCGGCGCCGCGCCTCATCGCCGAGGCCGAGGCCGGGCGCGAGGCCTCCGACGTCGTGGTCATCGACGGACGGCTGCACCAGCTCACGGTCGTCCCGCTGCTCGCGCCCGAGCCCATCGCCTGGCTCGCGGCCGGCTTCGCCATCGACGACCGGACGGCGGCCGACCTGCGCCGCCTCAGCGGCCTGCACGTGTCGTTCGTCGCCCGCCAGGACGGCCGCACCGTCGTGCCCGCCTCCACGCTCGACGGCGCCGACCGCGAGGCCCTGGCGCGCCAACTCCCTGAAGGGCGCAAGGCCGGCGTGCTGCAGCTGGCCAGCGGCGAGCACCTGCTGCGGGTCGAGCCGGTGGGCCAGAACGTCGTCGTCGTCCTGCAGGAACCGCTGGCCGAGGCGCTGGCGCCCTCCCAGCGGCTGCTGTGGATCCTGCTCGCCGTCGCCGCCGCCGGCCTGGTGCTGGCGCTGCTGGGCGCGGTGCTGGTCGCCCGGCGCGTGAGTCGCCCGGTGATGGCGCTGGCCGCGGGCGCCCGGCGCGTGGCCGCCGGGGACTTCGGCACCGAGGTGGTGGTCCCCCAGCGCGACGAGCTCGGCGAGCTGGCGGACCGGTTCAACGAGATGGTCGGCGGCCTGCGCGAGCACGAGCGCGTGCGCAACGAGCTGGAGCGCACCACGCGGCTCAAGCGCTTCTTCTCGCCGCACCTGGCCGACGCGCTCTCGGCCGGCGACGAGTCGCTGCTGGCCTCGCACCGCCGCGAGATCACCGTCGTCTTCTGCGACCTGCGCGGCTTCACGGCGTTCGCCGAGGCGGCCGATCCCGAGGAGGTCATGCAGCTGCTCGACGCCTACCACGCGGCCATCGGCCCGCTCGTCTTCGAGTACGAGGGCACGCTGGAGCGCTTCACCGGCGACGGGTGCATGGTGTTCTTCAACGACCCGGTGCCCTGCCCGGACCCGGCGGCGCGCGCCGTGCGCATGACCGTGGCGATGCGCGACACCGTCGGCCGGCTGCTGCAGGGGTGGCGGAGCCGCGGCCACGCGCTCGGCTTCGGCTCCGGCATCGCCATGGGCTATGCGACGATCGGACGCATCGGCTTCGAGGGCCGCCTGGACTACGCGGCCATCGGCACGGTCACGAACCTGAGCGCGCGCCTGTGCGGAGAGGCGCAGGACGGGCAGATTCTCGTGAGTCAGCCGGTGCACGCCGAGGTCGAGCGCCTGGTCGAGGCCACGCCGATGGGCCCGCTGGCGCTGCGGGGCTTCGCCAAGCCGGTGGTCGTGTACGACGTCGCCGGCCTGCGGGCCGGATCGGTGCGGCCGTGACGCGGTGGCGCGCGCTCGCCGGGATCGTGGCGGTGGCGCTGCTGGCCGCCCACGACTCGCCCGCGCTCTCGGCCGCCGGCGCGCTGGAGGCGACCGTGAAGGACGACCGCGGGGCGCCGGTGGCCGACGCGATCGTCTCGCTCACCCCCACCGGCGCCGCCGCGGTCGCGCCGCACGCGGCGACGGCGGTGATGGACCAGCAGAACAAGGAGTTCGTCCCGCAGGTACTGCCGGTGCCGGTCGGCACGGCGGTGACGTTTCCCAATCGTGACAACATCCGCCACCACGTCTACTCGTTCTCGGCACCCAAGCGCTTCGAGCTGCCGCTCTACATCGGCACGCCGGCCGCGCCGGTCGTCTTCGACAAGCCCGGCGTGGTGGTCCTGGGCTGCAACATCCACGACTGGATGGTCGGCTACGTCTACGTCGTGCCCACGCCGTACTTCGGCCGCACCGCGGCGGACGGCCGGGTCAATCTGGCCGACGTGCCGCCCGGCGCCTACGAGGCGCGCGTCTGGCACCCGCGCATGCGCGGCGAGCCGGACAAGACCGGCAAGCCCGCCACCATCACCGCCGGTGAGCCCGCCCAGCTCGCGTTCGTCCTGACGCTCAAGCCCGAGCGCCGGGCACCGCCGCGCCCGTCCTACGAGGCCCCGCAGAGCTAGGCCCGCTCGATTGGGCAGCGGGTCGAGTTCGTAAGAGTTACACGGTAGGAAGTTTTTTTCCGTCCCGCTTCGCATCTGCCCTTGACTCGGGGGCCGCGGGAATCGCTAATCAAGGCCCAGCGTCCGGAGAAGGGAGGCGCGCCCGTTTCGAGCCCTCAACGTGGCCACCAGGAGTGGCTGTGTAGCTCCCTGCGTGAAGGAAATCAATGGAGATGGCTTCATGCGGTACTGCCTGATCGTCGTCCTGTGCCTGTTGGTGATCTCCCCTGTCGGCGCCGCTGCGCAGCTGGTCGGCAATCCAGCCTGCCCGGGCGAGGACGTCTTCTACGATCCTGGCAACGGCCAGGACATCCTCGTGCCCGACGGCTACAAGGTCGAGGTGTTCGTCAAGGACCTGAACATGCCGACCGATATCGTCTTCGCGAACGGCCGCGCCTACGTGCTGGAATCGGGCACAGGGCTGCCCGGGCGGTGCAACAACAACGAGCTGCCCGCGTTCGGCGGCAAGTTCGCGGTGACCAATCCGTTCACGCCCGATCTGCTCATCTTCAACATGGCCGGGCACCTGCTCGCCGGACCCCTCGGAAAGCCGACGGCCGCGGGCGGCGGTTTCCAGCCCGACGGCCCCGCCATCGGCCTGGGCTTCGAGCACAACTTCCAGGGGGGGACGCTGTTCGCCAGCGACTCCAACCAGGGCGTCCGGGGCGCGCCGGGGACGGGGAACAACACCTCCCGGCTCCTCACCGTCCACCCCGGCACCGGCGCGGTCACGCCCTTCATCGTCGGCCTGCCCACGGGTGACCATCCCACCGAGCAGGTCATCGTGAAGGACGGCTGGATCTACTGGTCGCAGGGCTCGGCCACGAACTCCGGTGCGACCGGCCACGACAACGGCGCCGGCGGCAACCAGCACGACATCGCCTGCGAGAAGATCACGCTCAGCAACAACACGTTCGATTCCGGCGACGGCCACAAGACCAGCGGCTTCTCGAACCACGGAGTGGCCCGGCCCGGCGCCGTCGTTCCCGCCTTCGAGGACGCCACCAAGCCCGGCATGTGCACGGGCGCCATCCTGAGGGCGAAGATCCATACGTCCCACCCCGAGAACACGATCGAGCCGTTCTCGTGGGGCTATCGTAATCCGTTCGGGATCCGGTTCGCCCCCCATGATCACGCCCTCAAGGGCGGGCTCTTCGTCACCGAGAACGGCGAGGACGAGCGGGGCGCGCGACCCACGAACTTCGCGCCCGATCGCCTGCAGCTCGCGCAGCAGCACAAGAACGGCAAGCCCGACTATCACGGCTGGCCGGACCGGTTCGGGTTCCTGGAGTCGACGCAGGCCGTCTTCAATCCCGTCGGCGGTCCCGGCGACGACAACGCGCCCGCGGTCGTCGGCAAGCCGGTGCTGCCGGTCCTCGCCTTCCCGCCACAGCCGCCGGTCGCGCCGCTGGCCCTGCAGGCCGCCGACGTCGCGGCGGTCGGCCACGACTTCGCGCCCGACTCGTTCCTGCACGGGATCGTGAAGAAGGGCGCCTCGCTCGTCTCCCGCGAGGGCGACTTCGGATTCTCCAAGGAGAACGGCACGCCGCCGGAAGGCCACGACATCGAGCTCGTGAACTTCAGCAAGCCCGGCGAGCCGCTGCGGCTCGAGCTCACACGCTTTGCCTTCAACTGCCCAGAGGCCGATCAGGTCCGGGCCCCCGGCATGGCGCCCATCTGTCTGTCGATCGCCGATCAGGCGTTCGTCAGCCAGATCCGGGGTATCAACCGGCCCGTGACCGCGCGCTTCGGGCCCGACGGCGCACTCTACCTGGTCGACTACGGCGCGGTCCGCGACTTCGGCCAGGGCGATCCTGACTCGAAGTTCAAGGTCGACGCCGACGTGCCGCTGGTCGTGATCCCTCACACCGGCGTGGTCTGGAAGATCAGCCGGACGGGCGCAAAGAAGAACCACGATGACGACGACGACTAGGTCGCGACGCTGAGCTGAGCAGCACCCCGGGGGGCGCTCGGCCCCCCGGGCCTTCATCGGCTAGGCCTCCGGCGGCCGGCGCGCCCTCCAGTCGCTGGCCTGCTCGTAGGCCCAGCCGATGCGCAGCACCATCGCTTCCTGCCCGGGATGTCCGAGGATCTGCAGTGACGTGGGCAGCCCGCCCGGCGTGAAGCCATTGGGCACGGCGAGGCCACACAGGCCGAGGTAGTTGCCGGGCCGCGTGAAGTGCGCCGCGGTCGTCGACTGATCGACCTGGTCGATGGGCAGCGCGGCGGTCTGGGTCGTCGGCGTCAGCAGCGCATCGACGTCGGTCAGGGCCGCCGCGAACTCGCGACAGTGCTCCTGCCGCTCGGCCAGGGCCAGCAGGTAATCGCGCGCCGAGACGTTGCGCCCGAGCTGGATGCGCGGGCGGATGTGCGGATCGACGGGCAGGCTCAAGTCGTCCACGAGGTGGCCGACGAAGCGATAGCCCTCGGCGCCGATGATGCGCCCGGTGGCCGCGGCGTAGTCGCTGAACCGGTGCGGCAGCGCCGGACGCACGATGCGGGCGCCCAGCCGGGCGAGCGCGTCGACCGAGGCGTCGTAGGCCGCCAGCACGTCGGCGGCGACGCCGGCTCGCTCGGCCTCCGGCATGACGGCCAGGCGCAGGCCGGCCACGCCGCGCCGCAGCTCCGGCAGCGGATCGGCCGGGGTCCAGGCCAGCGTCTGGGGATCGCGCGGATCGGGACCGTTGAGCACGCGGAAGATCAGCGCGGCGTCCTCGACCGAGCGGGCCAGCGGCCCCGGCGTGTCGAGCGTGCTGCTGAGCGGCAGCACGCCGTAGGTGCTGATCCGTCCCGCCGTCACCTTGAGGCCGACGACGCCGCACCAGCCGGCCGGCAGCCGCACCGAGCCGCCGGTGTCGGTGCCGATGGCCACCGGCGCCAGGCCGGCGGCCACGGCCACGCCCGAGCCGCTGGAGGAGCCGCCCGGCGTGCGGTGCACGGTGGGATCCCACGGATTGCGCGGGGTGCCCAGGTGCGTGTTGGTCCCGAAGCTGCCCATCGCGAACTCGACCGTGTGCGTCTTGCCCAGCACGACCATGCCGGCGCCGATCAACCGCTCGGCCAGCGTGGCGGTGACCGTCGAGACCCGGTCCTGCCACACCTTGGAGCCGCCGGTGGTCACGCGCCCCTGCAGGTCCACCAGGTCCTTCAGCGCGATGGGCACGCCGTGCAGCGGCCCCACGCGATGCCCGGAGCGGATGGCCTTGTCGGCCGCTTCGGCGGCCAGCCGTGCGTCCGCCTCGTAGACCGCGATGTAGGCGTGCAGCGCGCCGTCACGCTTGCGGATGCGCTCGAGCAGCGCCTCGACGGCGTCGACCGGCGACAGCGCGCGCTCGCCGAAGGCGCGGGACAGCTCGGCGACGGTGGCCCAGACGGGATCGATGCGGCTCATGGGGTCCTCCCTTTCATGGGCAGGAGCCTACCACCAGCGCTACAGCCCGAGGTAGGCGCGGCGCACGTACTCGTTACCGAGCAGCGCAGCACCGGAGCCGACGAGCACGATGCGGCCGTTCTCCAGCACGTAGCCGCGGCGCGAGCGGGCCAGCGCCTGGCGCGTGTTCTGCTCGACCAGCAGCACCGTGGTGCCGGCCTGGTTGATCTCGCCGATGGTGTTGAAGATCTCCCGCACGATCAGCGGGGCCAGGCCGAGCGACGGCTCGTCGAGCATGAGCAGCCTGGGCAGGCTCATCAGCGCCCGGCCGATGGCCAGCATCTGCTGCTCGCCGCCCGACAGCGTGCCGGCCGCCTGGCCCATCCGCTCGCGCAGGCGCGGGAACATGGTGAAGACGCGCTCGAGGCTGTCGGCGCGCCGCGCCTTCGCCGCCCGCGTGTAGGAGCCGAGCTCGAGGTTCTCGCGCACCGCCAGGCTCGGAAACACCTTGCGGCCCTCCGGCACGTGTACGACGCCGCGCTCGACGACGGTGTGGCAGGGCAAGCGGTCGATCCGCTCGCCCTCGAAGCGGATCTCACCGCGGCGCGGGCGCAGCAGCCCCGAGATCGTGCGCAGCATCGTGGTCTTGCCGGCCCCGTTGGCGCCCACCACCGAGAGCGTCTCGCCCGCCTCGACCACGAGGTCGACGCCGCGCAGCGCGGGCAGGTCGCCGTAGGCCACGTCGACGCCGGACAGCTCGAGCAGGCTCACCCCTCCTCTCCCAGGTAGGCCTCGACCACCGTGGCGTCGCGCGAGACCTCGGCCGGCGAGCCCTCGGCGATCTTCTCGCCGTGGTGCAGCACCACGATGCGCTGGGAGAGCGCCATGATCGCGCGCATGACATGCTCGATGATCAGCAGGCTCACGCCCTGGGCGTGGATGCGGCGGATGAGGCCGATGATCGCCTCGATCTCCGTCGGGTTGAGGCCGGACATCACCTCGTCGAGCAGCAGCAGCTCGGGCCGGGTGGCCAGGCCGCGGGCCATCTCCAGGCGCTTGCGGTCGGGCAGCGTCAGCTCGCGCGCCGGGGCGTCGCGGCGGGCGGCGAGGCCGACGAAATCCAGCACCTCCACCGCTCGGGCGCGCGCCACGCCCACGTCGTCGGTGCGGTTGAAGGCCCCGACCATCACGTTCTCCAGCACGGTCAGGTTCACGAACGGCTGGACGATCTGGAAGGTGCGGGCCAGGCCGCGGCGACAGATGGCGTGCGGCTTGGCGCCGACGATCGACGCGCCCTTGAGGCGGATCGCGCCTTCGGTGGGTGCGTGGAAGCCGGACAGCAGATGGAAGACCGTGGTCTTGCCGGCGCCGTTGGGGCCGATGAGGCCCACGATCTCGCCGGCGTCGACGCTCAGGCTGACGCGGTTCACGGCGGTCAGCCCCCCGAAGCGCTTGCTGACGTTGTCCGCTTCGAGCAGCATCACGCCCGCCGCCGGCGACGGACCCAGCCCATGAGGCCATTGGGCAGGAAGGAGATCACGAGGATCAGCACGAGGCCGTAGAGCATGACGTCGACGCCGGCCCGGCCGCGGATGGCCGCGCGCGACAGCTCGGAGACGGGGGTGAGGACGAACGCCCCGAGCAGCGGGCCCAGCACGGTGCCGGCGCCGCCGACGATGGCCTGCAGTAGCCCCTGGATCGAGACCGCCGGGCCGAACGTGATGGTGGGGTCGATGTAGGCAAAGTACTGCGCGTAGAACGAGCCGCCCAGCGCGGTCAGGAACGAGGACAGCGCCATCGCGCGCAGCTTCATGCCGAGCGCGTCCACGCCGGCCGCCTCGGCGGCGTCCTCGTTCTCGCGGATGGCGCGGAGCGCGTAGCCGAGCTTGCTGCGCTCCAGCCGCCGGGTGATCCACACCGCCCCCAGCGCCATGGCCAGGATCACGTAGTAGTAGGACAGCTTGCCGCCGAAGACGAAGCTGAGCGGCGCGGCCTCGCGGGTGGGAATGACGAGGCCCAGCGACGAGCCCACCGCCTTGGTGTTGACCGCGACCACGCGCAGCATCTCGGCGAAGGCCAGCGTGACCAGCGAGAAGTACGGTCCGCGCAGCCCGTAGCGAAACGACAGATACCCGGCCGCCAGTCCGAACGCCGCCGCCAGGCCGCCGCCGGCGAACATGCCGAGCCACGGCGACACGCCCAGGCGCAGGAAGAGCAGCGTGGAGGTGTACGCGCCGATACCGAAGTAGGCGGCGTGGCCGAACGAGAACTGCCCGGCGTAGCCGCCCAGGACGTTCCAGGCCGAGCCGAGATAGCCGAACAGCATCACGCTGATCAGGATCTCCAGGAAGTACGGCGGCAGGAACGGCGGCGCGACGAGCAGCAGCCCGAGCGCGATGGCGCCCAGCGCCTCAGCGGCCACGCCCGCCCCCGAAGAGCCCGGCCGGCCGGAAGAGCAGCACGAGGACGAACAGCGCGAAGACCACGAGCTGCTTGAGCGAGCCGGGGAGCAGCGTGGCGCCGAGCGACTCGGCCAGGCCCACGATGAAGCCGCCCAGCAGCGCACCGACGAAGTTGCCCATGCCGCCCAGCACCACCACCACGAACGCCATGATGTTGAACGACTCGCCCACGTCCGGCGCGACGTAGAAGAACGGCGTCACCAGCGCGCCGGCCACCGCCGCGCAGCCGCATCCGATGCCGAAGGCCACCGCCCGGATGCGCGCAACGTCGATGCCCATCAGCATGGCGCCCTCCGGCTCCTCGGCCAGCGCCCGGATGGCCTTGCCGACGTCGGTCGTGCGCAGGAAGGCGAACAGCCCAAGCGCCATGACGACCGCGCCGCCGCAGGCGACCAGCCGCGGCACCTCGACCAGCGCCTCGCCGATGACGAACGAGGCGTTGGCATAAGCCGGCCGCACCGTGCGAAAGTCCCCTTGCCACAGCACCAGCGCCAGGTTCTCGAGGAAGAGCGCCAAGCCGAGCGTGAGCAGAAGCTGGTTGTGCTCGGCCGCAAAACGATTGGGCTCGATGACCACACGCTGCACGCCCATGCCGACCAGAAAGAACAGCGGCCCGGTGACCACGATGGAAAGGTACGGATCGACTCCGCCCAAGGTGAAGAGCCAGTAGGTCGTGTACATCGCGAGCATCATCACCGCGCCATGGGCAAAGTTGATGATGCGCAGGACGCCGAAAATGAGCGAGAGCCCCGAAGCGACCAACCCGTACACACCCCCGAGCAGGAGCCCGCTGACGACCGCCTGCAGCAGAAGCTCGAAGGTCACCTCAGATCAGCGGGCTAGTCTCGTGACGCTCGTGGACTCGGGTGACGCCGGGGATCGCGCGTGGGGGCCGCCGCGGGCGCGCCATCATGGCGAGCCGTCGTCGCCGTTGTCGCTCCGGGCTCGGCTCGCGAGCCGCCCACGATTCAACTTGTCCGCCCGCCAGCCCCCTCTGGGGGATGGGGGGCCCGAGCGAGCCGAGCTCGGAGCGACTTACGGCGACAGGCGAGCCATGCTGGCGCGCCCGCGGCGGTCCCCACGCGCGATCCCCGGCGTCACCCGAGTCCACGAGCCTCACGAGACTAGCCGTGCCACTTGGGAACCGGGAACACCGGCTTCGACTCGGCGAAGCGCGCCGGGCCGACGACGAGCGGCTTGCCGCCCTGAACCTGCAGCAGCGCCGGCGTGGCGTTGACGTTCTCGCCGGTGTCGTCGAACTTGATCGCGTCCTGCGGCAGGATGTGATCGGCCAGGTTGGTCTTGGCCAGCGCATCGCGCAGCTTGTCGCGATCGGCCGAGCCGGCCCGCTCCAGCGCGTCCTTCAGCACGTGGATGACCGTGTAGGCCTGCACGCCGTGCGAGGTCAGCGTGGAGCTGAAGCGCTTCTCGTAGGCGGCGAAGACGGCCTTGGCCCGGGCCGACTGCGGGTTGTGCCAGTAGTTGCCGTCGAAGAGCTGGTCGGTCAGCTCGCGGTTGTCGGCGATGAATTTCGGGTTGGAGTACGCCGCGTTCGCCAGGCCCACCAGCGCGTGAACGCCGATGCGCAGCTTGGCCGCCGTCTCCGCGATGATCTTGGAGTCGCCGTAGTAGCCGCTGATGACGAGCAGGTCCGGCTTGGAGGCCTTCACCTTCGACAGCTCGGCCGTGAAGTCCGGCGACTTGATGCTGTACGGGATGCGCTGCACCATGGCGTAGCCGAGCTTGGCGGCGAAGCCCTCCACGTGGTTGCCCATCGTGGTGCCGAAGTTGCCGTCCTCGTGCATCATCGCCACGCGCTTGATGGCCACGTTGGCGGCCTTGGCCATCTCGAGCATGTTGTTCATCGTCAGCGTCGACATCGCCTTGCCGTTGGGCTGCACGCGGAAGACGTAGCGCAGCCCGCCCTCGGTGAGGTTGTCGGCGACGGCGGCCAGCAGCATGAACGGCGTCTTGGCCTTCTCCGTCACCTGCCGCACCGAGAAGGCGACCAGGCTGGAGAACGGCCCGATCAGCGCGGAGATGCCCTGGTCGATCAGCCGCGCCGCCTCGGAGTTGCCCAGCTCGACCTTCTGCTGGGTGTCACCGGGCGAGAGCGCCAGCTTGGCTCCGCCCAGCGCCTTGACGCCGCCGGCGGCGTTGATCTCGTCGACCGCGAGCTGCAGGCCGTTGAGCGAGAGCTGCGCCTCGAAGGCCAGCGGCCCGGTCACGGGCAGGATGTAGCCCAGCTTGACCTCCGTGGCCTGGGCCCGGCCGAGCGACGGCAGCGCACCGAGCGCGGCGACGGCGCCGGCCGCTTTCAGGAAGACACGACGATTCACACGGTCTGGCAGCATGGATCCTCCCCTGCCCCGCGGGGCGCGGTCAGGCTACACGCGCGTCCGGCGCGAGTCAAAGCTCCGGGCGGCGGCCCCTCGGGCGCGCTCGGCTCGCGCGATGGATGGCGCCTCGCAGTAGCGGTAGAAGAGCCGCGACGCCCACAGCACGATCGGAGTCGAGGCCGCCATGATCAGCACGCTCGACGGGATGCCGTGCTCGACGACGGCGGGCCACGCAGACACCTGCCGCGCCAGCGGCTCGAACGCGAGCTGGATCGGCCGGTGGAGCAGGTACAGGCTGTACGAGAACAGCCCGACGCCGGCGATGTAGCGACCGATCGACGAAGCCCGGACGTCGTGCTCCCGCCGCAGGACGACGCACAGCAGGAGGGCAAAGGCGACGCCATAGACCGGCTCCATGAGCGCGTAGAGACCGTAGTGCCAGCGGTGCCACTCGAGCAGGACCCCGAGGCCGAAGACCGTCGCCGCCAGCCACGGCTGGGCCACGATCCGCGGCAACCGCACCCGGCCCACGGCCCACTCGGCGATGACCGCGCCGAGGACCCACTCGAACCACCGGGCGAGGAAGAACTCCCACGCGACCCCGCCGAACGGCGAGGGCATCGGATCGAAGTTCAGGGCCACGCGGTAGGTCAGCGTCACGCCGAGCACGATCGCCAGCGCGCGCAGCGCGCCGCGCCGCACGATCAGCCAGAACGCGATCGGATAGACGGCGTAGAGCTGGGCCTCGACCGCCAGGCTCCAGGCGGGCGGGTTCAGGCCGTCGAAGGTCGCCGGGTGAAACGTGTGCACGAGCAGCGCCTGCGCCACGACGGCGTGCGAGGGGACGGGCAGGCCGCCGCTGCCCACGAGGTGCAGCCCCAGCGCGATCGCCAGCGCCGCGACGTAGGGCGGATAGAGACGCCAGAACCGTCGCAGGAAGAAGCGGCGCCAGATGGGCGGCGATCCGGACGCGCCGGTCATGGCCAGCACCCTGGCCTGGGGCAGATGGATGCAGAAGCCGCTGATCACGAAGAAGAGCGGCACGCCGAGATAGCCGAAGCCCAGGAGCAACCCGAGCCAGGGCCACGGGCTGCCGCCGACGTTGGGCGCGTCGCGGTAGGCCGACACCCCAACGTGGCACGCGACGACCGCGAGCGCCGCGAGCCCGCGCAACTGGTTCACCCGCTCGGAGCGTCCGCTCGCGATCGGCATGGTGCGACTATACGCGCACGATGAGATCGATCTCGACCGCCCCACCCAGGGCCAGGGCGGTGACGCCCACCGTCGTGCGCGCCGGCAACCGACCCGGCGCGAAGTGCCGTGCGTACTCGGCGTTCACCGCCGCATAGTCGCCGAAGTCGGTCAGATAGATGCGCGTCATCACCGCCCGATCCAGGCGAGTGCCGGCTCCGCGCAGCACGGTGGCCAGGTTCTGCATGACCTGCCGGCACTGGGCCACGGTGCCGCCCGGCACGAGCGCGCCGGTCCCGGGATCGACGCCGAGCTGGCCGGTGACGAAGAGCCAGTCGCCGGCGCGGACGGCGTGGCTGTAGGCGGCGGTGGGCGGGGGCGGCGGCGCGTCGGCGACGTCGAGGAACGCGAGATCCATGGCAAGCCTCCTACCCTCAGTATGCTGCACCTCTCATTCTCGGGACATTGACCCGCCGAGACCGGGCGGCGACAATTGTGTGTCTACATTTGTGGTCTCAAGGAGAGTCGGATGCGGTCAGTCGGCGTGCGGGAACTGAAGCAGCGAGC
Organism: Methylomirabilia bacterium; assembly: GCA_041499965.1. Taxonomy (GTDB): domain Bacteria; phylum Methylomirabilota; class Methylomirabilia; order Rokubacteriales; family CSP1-6; genus AR5. Next base: position 12,530 of record JBGQLG010000042.1, on the reverse strand, counting down.
CAGCCAGGTCCTGCGTGACCTCCGGGATCGCGGCGAGGAAATCGAGGTGATGTGGTCCACGCTCGACCGGGTGGCGCGCCGAACCGGCGCGCCTCGTCTGGCGAGGCTTGCCGTAGCGGCGCTGCTGCGGTTGCCCGGGCTTCGTCTCATGCCGGTGGACGACGTCCTTGCCCGCACCGCCGCCGAACGGGCCTCTCGAGTGATCGAAGTCCTGGCCCCCGGGTCGGCCACCTAGTGGCCGCGCACGCCGCAGCGCATCGCCATCTTGCGCGCGATCTCGTCATGCGCCGGCTCATCCGACGCCACGGGCCGTGCGGCCTGGCGTGCCGGCGCTGGTCGCCCTACGAGGCGCTGACGCGGGCCATCGCCCACCAGCAGCTCAACGGCCGCGCGGCCCAGACGATCCTGACCCGCTTCGTGGCCCTCTTCGGCGACGGCCGCTTCCCAACCCCGGCTGACGTGATGGCCACGCCCCCCGCGCGGCTCCGCAGCGCCGGCTTCTCGCGGGCCAAGGCGCGCGCCATCAAGGACATCGCACGTCACGCGCTGGCCGGCACGGTGCCGACGCGCCGGGCGGCCGCGCGCCTGGACGACGAGGCGATCATCGAGCGCCTCCTGCCCATCCGCGGCGTCGGCCGGTGGACCGTCGAGATGCTGCTCATCTTCACGCTCGGCCGCCCTGACGTCCTGCCCGTGGACGACTTCGGCGTGCGCGAGGGTTACCGGCGCGCCCACGGCACGCGGGCCCAGCCGACGCCAAAGGCGCTGCGCAAGCTGGGCGAGCGGTGGAAGCCGTACCGGTCGGTGGCGGCGTGGTACCTGTGGCGGGCGGCGGGGGAACCGCGGCCCGTGAAGAAGAAGCGTTCAGCCGCTCAGTGACGGTGGGCGCCTCGCGGCCGGGCGTTCACGGCGCGGCCAGGAGGCTCGCGAGCACGCCCAGCGACACGGGCTTCACGAGGTGCGCATCGAAGCCGGCGTCCTTCGAGCGCCGGCGATCGTCGGCCTGGCCATAGCCGGTCACGGCGATGAGCGCGGCCGTCTTGCCGATCGGGCTCCCGCGGAGCGCCCGCGCAACCTCGTAGCCGTCCAGCTCCGGCAGGCCCAGGTCGATCAGCACGACCTCGGGCTGATGATGCAGCGCCAGGGCGAGACCACGTGGCCCGTCCCCCGCCTCGAGCACGCGATGCCCCAGCGACTCCAGCAGCAGCCGCAGCGACTCGCGGGCGTCATCGTTGTCCTCGACGATGAGGATGCGCCGGCTTCGATCGGGCTCCGGGACCACCGGCCGCGGTGGCGGCGTGCCGGCCGCCTCGACCGGGAGCCGCACCGTGAACTGGGCTCCCCGTCCAGGCCCGTCGCTGGACGCGGCGATGGTGCCGCCGAGCATCTCCACGAATCGACGACTGAGCGTGAGGCCGATCCCGAGCCCGCCGACGGAGCGGTCCATCGGCTGCCCGGCCTGGGCGAAGAGCTCGAAGACACGCGGCAGCATCTCGGCGCCGATGCCGATGCCGGTGTCGCTCACGCGCAGGACGGCGTCCTGGCCCTCCCGCCAGACGTCGACGTCGACCGAGCCGCCGCTGGGGGTGAACTTGATGGCGTTGTCGAGCATGTTCGTGATGATCTGCGCCAGCCGGGTGGCGTCGCCGCTTACGATGACCGATTCGGCCCGGAACGTCACCCGGTGCCGCCGCGCCCGCCCGCCCTCGCGCAGCGTCCGGACGCAGCCGCCCGCCACCTCGCTGAGGTCGATCGGCTGGCGGTCGAGCGGGATCTTGCCGGCCGTCGCGCGGGCCACGTCCAGCAGGTCGTCCACCAGCCGCGCGAGGTGGTGGGTCTGCCGGTGGATGATCTGCCGCAGCCGCGCCGCCGCCTCCTCGGCGCCGCTCCGGCGCTCGAGCGCGGTCACCGCGTTGGCGATCGCCCCGAGCGGGTTGCGCAGCTCGTGGGACAGCGTGGCGAGGAACTCGTCCTTGGCACGGTTCGTCTCGGCGGCCTCGCGGTAGAGCTGCGCGTTGTCGAGGAAGATGCCGGCCAGGTCGCTGATGCCCTCGAGCAGTCGCATCTCGCCGTCCGTGATCGCCCGCCGCTCCGTCCACCAGATCACGAAAAAGCCCCCGACGGGCCGGTCCTTCACGCGGATGGGCACGAACAGGTCCGACTGGTGCGGGAACTTCCGGATGGTCTCGGGATCCACCCGGGGATCGGTGGGCATGTCGTCCGTCCACACCGCGCGCCGACTCGCCCACGATTCCTCGATCGCTGGATGGTTGCGGATCGGGATCGGGAACCGCCGGAACGTGTCGATCATGTCGCGGGGCACGCGATAGCCGGCGACCGGGTGCAGACTGTCTCGCGTCCCGTCGGCGAGGTAGGCGCCCACCATGTCGGCCCCCAGGGCTAGGGCGATCTCGCGGGCCACGCGGCGCAGCGTCTCGGTGGGATCGAGCGTGGAGCTCAGCGCGCGGCTCACCGCCAGCAGCGTCTCGGTCTCGCGCAGGCGGCGCTGCTCGAACCGCAGCAGCTCGGCCCGCTCGGCCTCGGCCCGCTTGCGTCCGGAGATGTCGCGCAGGATCGCCAGGTGGCGGCCGGCCACGAACCCCGCCGTCGCGCTGTACTCGACGGGCCGCACCTCGCCGTCCCCCCGGATGATCCGCAGCTCGCCCGTCTGCTCGCCACCGTCGAGGAACGTCCGCCAGGCGGCGTCGAGATCCAGCCCCGGCTCGGCCAGGAAGTCGTCGAAGCGGCGGCCCACCAGGGCGGGCAACGACAGTCCGAGCAGGCGGCAGGCGGCGGGGTTGGCGTCGACGAACAGGCGCGCGTCATCGATGACGAGCACGGCATCGCGGGCGGCCGCGAGGAGCGCTTCGGATTCTCCGGAGCTCGGCACGTTGTCCATCGCAGCGCTGATCCGTTGACGCTACCGCCACCGCCCAGCGGTCGTCAAGGGCCAGGCAACGTCTGGGCGTCGGCCATCTCCACGAATCGGCAGAGCGCGTTGACGAGCCGCATCTGCTCGATCGTCCGCGCCCGTGACTCCAGCAGGCGCGGACTGGCGACGATGCAGGCCAGCCCCATCGCGCGCGAGACGGCCACGTTGAGGCGGTTGCGCGAGAAGAGGAACTCGAGGCTGCGCGGCACGTCCTCGGCGCTGGAGGTCGCCATCGAGTAGAAGACGATCGGCGCCTCGCGGCCCTGGAACTTGTCGACGGTGCCCACGGGAACCTCCGTCATCCCGGCGGCCTCGAGCGCCTGGCGCAGCCGGCGCACCTGGGCGTTGTACGGCGCGACCACCATGAAATCGCGCTGGCCGAGCGGCCGCGTCCGGCCCTCGCGGTCGGTCCACGCCCCGCCCCGCATGGCGCCGATCTCCCGGGCGATCCGCTCCGCCTCCTCGGGCGAGGCCACGTCGTGGCCGGCGTGCTCCACCGGCAGGAAGCGCAGCCCCGTCCCGAACGCGGTCGTCTGGCCGGCCAGATGCGGCAGGCCCTCGAGCCGGCCGTCGTAGACGATCTCCGAGACGAACCGGCAGACGTCGGGGTGCATGCGCCGCGTGCGATCGAGGAAGATTCCCATGTGGTCGGGCACCGTCGGCCGGTCGCCCAGCAGGTGCTCCAGCACGGAGGCGCCCGTGCCGTGCGGATGCGTGCCCTGCGAGACCTGGGCGAGCTGCAGCGGATCGCCGAGCAGGATGACGTTGCGGGCCGCGGTGCCCATGGCCAGCGCATCGGCCAGCGCCACCTGCCCGGCCTCGTCGATGACCAGCGTGTCGACGAGCGCCCCGCCGTCGAGATCGCGATGCGCGAACAGCCAGGCCGTGCCGGCCACGAGCGGGGCGCGCGGCGCCGCCGCGGCGAGCTTGCGCGTGTCGGTCACGTTGGTGATCCAGTCGCCCGGGTACTCGCTGTCGGCGCCGGCGCCGGACTTCTTGAGGCCGCGAATCTGCACGCCGGCCTCGCGCGCCGCCCGCTCGATCTCGTCGAGCAGGTTGTGGATCGCCTTGTGGCTGGTGGCGGCGACGCCGACGCGCCGGCCCCGGCGGATGAGATCGACGACGATCCGCGCGCCGGTCCACGTCTTGCCGGTGCCGGGCGGGCCCTGGATGAACAGGTAGCTGTCGTCGAGGGCGGCCGCGCGCGCGCACTGCTCGCCGGGATCCATCGTGTGGATCGCCGCGCCGAAGCCGCCGGTCAGCCGCGGCCGCGCCCGCGCGAGGATGTCGTGGAGCGCGCGATAGCGACCGTCGCCCGCCAGCACGGAGGCTGCGAGGCGCGCGAGGGCACCCTGCTGCTCGCGTGTCCTGAACGGACCGGGTGGAATCAACGCCCGGGGGAGCGGCACCGGCGCGAGGCTCGGACCCCGCCGTAGCACCAGGACGCCCGAGAGATCATCGAGCTCCACGATCACCCCGGCGTCCTCGCCCGTGGCCGGATCCGTGGGCCGGTCGCCGGCGGCCAGCTTGTGCTGCTGGGCCGGGAAGCGGAGGCGGTGATCGAGCGATTGCTTGGCCCGGCCCGGCGCGCCGACCGGCTCCAGCCGGCCGATCGCCTCGGCGTCGTCGAAGAGCTCGTCGGCCGACATCTGGCAGCGCGCGAAGAACCACCACCAGGCCGGCCGTGCCTCGCGCCGGTGGTACTCGAGCAGCTCCGCCGCCAGCCAGCGCGGCGAGCCTGGCGGGGCGTCCGCGAGCAGCGACTGGCGCAGGACCTCGCGCTGGGCGTCGGTCTTCTGCCGGTCGTCGTCGATCGGCCGCGCGTCCGGGCGCTCGGCCCACGGCGCGTCATCCGGTCGCCGCGCCACCAGCCAGTCGCGCAGCGCGAGCGTGGCGCGACAATCCTCCTCGTTGTAGTCGGCGATCTCCCTCAGCCGCGCCTCCGCGCGCGAGGCCATCCACTGCTCATAGGCCAGCACCGCGCGCGTGCCGCTCTTGACGTCGGCCTGGCGGCGGAACGCGGGCAGGGCCTCGACGTCCTTCAGCGAGTAGCTCGGCACGCCGGCGCGCAGGCCCTGGCGCACGACCGTATGCAGATCGACGAAGGCCTCGGCGCGCAGCAGCGCGTCCACGGCGTCCTCGCGGGTGGCGTACACGCCCATGAGCTGCTTCAGCGCCGTCGGCTCGTAGGCGCCGTAGTGGTAGACGTGCATGCCGGGATCCCGCGCCAGCCGCTCGTGGAAGAAGTCGACCAGCCCCTCGAGCGCCTGTCGCTCCCCCGCCCGGTCGTGTGCCCAGATCGCCCGATACCGCCACGGGCCGTCGTCGTCCGTCAGCAGGCCGAAGAGGAAGTGCAGGCCCCGGGCGGGCTCCCAGAACGGATCGCCTTCGATGTCGAAGACGACGTCGCCGGGCGAGGGCCGCGGCAGTCGCGCGAAGCCGCGCTCCGGCTCGACGGGCAACGCGTGCCAGTCGAGCGCGCCCGTGGTCCGGCGATGGAGCTGGAGCCCGGCCTGGTCGTTCAGCGTCTCGAACGTGTGGGGCGCGACGTGCTCGATCCTCGTGGCCGGCGCCGCCCCCGCGAGCTGGGCCAGCGTGCCGATGCCGGCCGCCCGCATCCGCGTGACGTGCTCGCGCCGGATGCCGGCCACCAGCAACAGGTGATCCTCGCGCTCCCAGCGCTCGTCGCAGACGGCGCGGAACTCGCACAGCGAGCAGTGATCGACACGGTAGGGCTCGGTCGGCGCCGCGCGCCCGAGGGCGGCGAGGAAGCCGGCGCGAACACGGCGGTAGTAGGCGCCGAAGTCGGCGTGGCGCAGCGTGCGCCGCTCGCCGATGCCGAGCAGCACGTGCATGGCGCTCGGCGACTCCTTCTGGATGGCGGTGATCGCCTCGGTATAGAAGCAGAGCTGCAGCACGTAGGTGGGCTTCTCGGCGCGGGCCAGCTTGGCGTCGAGGGCCTCGTACCCCCACGCGCCCAGCGCGCTGGGCCGCTCGACGCGCTCCAGGAAATCCGCGCGGCCCCGCCAGTCACCGAGCACGAAGGTGGCCTGGTAGATGATGTCGGCGCCGGCCCGCATGGCGTCGATGGTCGCGCGCGCCGAGCCGTCGAAGTCCCAGCGATCAGCGCCGATGACGTCGACGACCTGGCGCCCGGCCGCGCGCAAGCTGGCCAGGTACGCGGCCTCGTGCTCCTCGCCCTTGCGGCGGAGCAGCTCGCCGTGGTCGTCGGGCACGTGCGGGCGCCGGCGGGTGCCGCGGGCGACCTCGAGGGCCAGCGTCGTGAGGTGCGCACACTCGACGTAGTCGTTCAGATCGGAGGGGGAGAGGACCAGGCGACTGTTCGTCGCTTGCATCACAGCCCGTCCAGTATAGCGACGACCACCCGCAAGCCCCCCTCATGTCGCGGCAGGGGTGTGTCGATCTCCCCGCCGGGAAGGACTGCGTGACCCCCGAGGCGGCGGCCGAGATCCAGACACTGCGAGAGCGCGTCGCTCGGCTCGAGGCGCACGCGGTCGAGCTGGCCCAGGCCGAGCAGGCGGCCCTGGCCCTGGCGCGGACCAGCCAGGACCTGGTCGGCACCTTCGACGTCGCCCAGGCCACCCAGCGTATCGCGTCCACCGTGGTGAGCCTGTTCCGCACGCCACGCGTGAACCTCTACCGCCTCGACGCCACCCGCGGGCTCCTCACCTGCGTCGCCACCGCGGGCACGCGGTTGGACGAGAGCTGGATCGGCCGCACGATCCGTCCGGGCCTCGGCACCGCCGGGCGTGCGGTGGTCGAGGGCTGTCCCGTGTACGTTCCCGACCTGCTCGAGGAGCCGACGATCGACCAGATCGACGGCGCCCGCGCCTGGCTCGACCGCGACAGCCTTCGCTCGACGCTGGCCATCCCCCTGACGGCCGGCGGCGAGACCTTCGGCGCGCTCCTGCTGGCCGACGTCACCGGCCGTCGATATACCGAGCGGGAGATGGCGCTCCTCGCCGGGTTCGGCGCTCAGGCCGGGCTCGCGCTGCACGGCGCCCGCCTGTTCGCGCGAAGCGAGCAACGGCGGCAGACGGCCGAGAGCCTCGTCGAGCTGGGCCGCGCGATCTCGCGCTCGCTGGATCCCGCCGAGGTGGCGCAGCAGATCGTCACCAGCGTCAGGAAGCTGCTGGCGCCGTCCAGCGCCGCCCTGTATCAGCGAGACGCGGACTCGGGCGAGTTCACCGCGCTGGCCGCCTGGAATCGCGACGACCGGGTACCGACCGGCGTCCGCGTGCCCCCGGGCATGGGCACGATCGGCCTGGCCGTGGAGACGCGCGGCCTCGTCACCAGCGCGGACTTCCTCCACGATCCGCGCATCCGGCTGACCGACGAGCTGCGCGAGAAGTTCGCGGAGGTGCCCTACCGGTCGGCCCTCACCGTGCCGCTCATCGCCCGCGACCGGGTCGTCGGCGCGCTGGCGCTGGGGCGGGAGGTCGGCGAGACCTTCGACGAGGAGGAGGCGCGGCTGGCCCAGCTCTTCGCCGACCAGGCCAGCCTGGCCCTGGAGAACGCCCGGCTCTACGAGCGCGCGGGCGCGCGCGCGCGTAAGCTCACGGCGCTGAGCGCGCTCACCCAGCACATCACCTCCGCCGCCGACAGCGACGCCGTGTTCCAGGCGATCGGCGACGCGGCGGTGACCCTGCTGGACGCGCGGACCTCGGTCGTGTGGCTCGACGTTCCGCAACGGCGGGCGCTGCGGCCCACCGCCGTCGCCGGCGGCGACCCGACGCTGCGGCCGGTGATCGAGCACATGGGCGAGCTGCCGTACGATGCCACGTTCAGTGGGCTCGCCTTCGAGACGCGCAGCCCGGTGTACACCTCCGACCTCCGGAGCGATCCGCGCTGCAAGCGCCAGGACGATGCGGCCGCGGCCGGCCTGCACGCCTGCGCGGCCCTGCCGCTGCTCACGCGTGACGGCCCGATCGGCGTCCTGGCCATCGTGTTCGGCACCCGGCGCGACTTCAGCGCGGAGGAGCAGGAGCTGATGCGGCTGCTGGCCGACCACGCCGCGCTGGCCATCGAGCGGCGGCAGAACGTCGAGCGGCTGGAGGCGGCGCGCACCGCGGCGGAGAGCCTGGTGGGGCTGGGGCACGCGATCTCGCGCTCGCTCGATCCAGGGGAGGTGGCCCAGCAGATCGTCGACAGCGTGCGCGAGCTGCTCGGGCCGCCCCACCTCTGTCTCTACCGCGTCGACCCCGAGACCGGCGACCTTCACCCGCTCGCCGGCTGGCATCGCGAGACCGGGCCGGCCGGTGTCGTCATTCCCCGGGGCACGGCGACGGTCGGGCTCGCGGTCGAGGAGCGGCGGCCCGTCATCACGCCCGACTTCACCAGCGATCCGCGCATCCAGATGTCCCCCGGGCTGCAGGACGACTTGGACCCGATCTTCCGGGCCGTCCTCGGCGTCCCGCTGATCGCCCGGGACCGCGTGGTCGGCGCGCTGGCGCTGGGGCGGCCGCTCGGCGAGACCTTCGACGAGGGCGAGGTGCGCCTCGTCCAGCTCGTCGCCGATCAGGCCGCCCTCGCGCTGGAGAACGCGCGGCTCTACGAGCGGGCGGGCGAGCGCGCGCGCAAGCTCACGGCGCTGAGCACGCTCACGCAGCAGATCACCTCAGCCGCCGACAGCGACGCGATGTTCCAGGCGATCGGCGAGGCGGCGGTCTCCCTGCTCGACGCCAAGGCTGCCCTCGTGTGGGTGGACGATCCCCAGCGCCGGGTGCTGCACCTGGCCGGGATCGGCGGGGGCGACGAGCCGGTGCGCGCCATGTGCCGGGCGATCGGCGAGCTCTCCAACAGCGCGAACTTCAGCGGCACCGCCTTCGCCAGCCGGGCGCCGATCTACGCCGCCGACATCCAGGGCGATCCCCGCTGGACCAGCCAGGCGGGGGCCGTCGCCGCCGGACTCCACGCCGCCGCCGCGCTGCCGATGATCACCCGCGAGGGCCCCATCGGCGTCCTCACCATGGTGTTCGGCACCTGCCGGGAGTTCAGCGCCGAGGACCAGGAGCTGATGCGGCTGCTGGCCGACCACGCCGCCCTCGCCATCGAGCGCCGCCAGAACGTCGAGCGGCTGGAGGCGGCACGCGCGGCCGCCGAGAGCGCGGCCCGGGCCAAGAGTGACTTCCTGGCGACGATGAGCCACGAGATCCGCACGCCGATGAACGGCGTCATCGGCATGACGGGGCTGCTCCTCGACACGCCCCTGACCCCCGAGCAGTGGGAGTACGCCGACACCGTGCAGCGCTCGGGCGAGGCGTTGCTGGGCATCATCAACGACATCCTGGACCTGTCGAAGATCGAGGCGGGGCGCCTGCAGCTGGAGGCGCTCGAGTTCGGCGTGCGCGAGGTGGTGGACGGCGCGCTGGAGATCCTGGCCCCGCGGGCGAGGAGCCAGGGGCTGCAGGCCGGCTGCGTGATCGGGCCCGAGGTGCCGGCGCGCGTGATCGGCGATCCCGGGCGTCTGCGGCAGGTGCTGCTCAACCTCGTGGGCAACGCGATGAAGTTCACCCAGGAGGGCAGCGTCACCGTGCACGTCCGCGGCGGCGGGCCCGGCGCCGACCCGGAGATCGTGCGCTTCGCGGTCGTCGACACCGGCATCGGCATCGCGCCGGAGGCGCGCGGTCAGCTGTTCGAGGCGTTCTCGCAGGCCGACAGCTCGACGACGCGACGCTACGGGGGCACGGGACTGGGGCTGGTCATCTGCAAGCGTCTCGTCGAGGCGATGGGCGGAGCCATCGGCGTCGACAGCGAGCCGGGGCGCGGGAGCACGTTCTGGTTCACGGTGTCCCTCCGGGCGGCGGCCGCCGCGGCGCCCCCTGCCGCCAGCGCCGCGCCCGAGCCGAGCGCGGCGACCGAGCCGAGCGCGGCGACCGAGCCGAGCGCGGCGACCACGCCGCTGCAGGTGCTGGTGGCCGAGGACAACCGGGTCAACCAGATCGTGATCGTGCGGATGCTGCAGAAGGCCGGCCATCGCGTGGACGTGGTGGGCAACGGGCGCGAGGCGCTGGCGGCGCTGGGGCAGGCCGGCTACGACCTGGTGCTGATGGATTGCCAGATGCCGGAGATGGACGGCTTCGAGGCGACGCGCGCGATCCGCGTCCTGGAGCGCGGGACCGGCGCCCACGTGGCGATCGTGGCGCTGACGGCGAACGCGATGGCGGGCGATCGGGAGCGCTGCCGGGCAGCGGGAATGGACGACTACCTGGCCAAGCCGATCACGCAGGCCGCCCTGGCTGCCGCGCTCGCCCGTTGTTCAGTCGCGCCGCAGCCTCACATCCCGAGATAGGCCTGGCGCACGAGGTCGCTGTCGCGCAGCGCCTCGCTGCGGCCCTCGAGGACGACGCGGCCCGTCTGCAGCACGTAGCCGCGATCGGCCAGATCGAGCGCCGCCGCCACGTTCTGCTCGACGAGGAACATGGTGAGGCCCTCCGTCTCGTGCAGGCGCCGCAGCGAGTCCATCACCTGATCGACCAGCTTCGGCATGATCCCCAGGCTCGGCTCGTCCAGCATGAGGAAGCGCGGGCGCGACATGAGCGCGCGGGCGATGGCCAGCATCTGGGCCTCGCCGCCGCTCAGCGTCCCCGCCCGCTGCCCGGCCCGCTCGCGCAGGACGGGAAAGAGCGATTCGATGCGCTCGAGCATCTCGCGCCGGTGACCGGGATCGCCGTTGCTGTAGCTCCCCAGGGTGAGGTTCTCGGCGACGCTCAGGCGGCTGAACAGGCGGCGCCCCTCGGGCACGAGGGCCACGCCGAGCTTCACGCGATCGGCCGCGTCCACCGCGCCGATGGCCTGTCCGGCGAAGGAGATCTGGCCGGCCTGCGGCTCCACCAGGCCCGCGATGGCCTTGAGCAGCGTGGTCTTGCCGGCACCGTTGGCCCCGATGAGCGCCACCACCTCGCCGGGCTCCACGCGCAGCGACACGCCCTGCAGCGCCCGCACGCCGGCGCCGTAGGCCACGTGCAGGTCGCGTACCTCCAGCAGGCTAGCGGGCGGCACGGCGCTCGCCGAGGTACGCCCGGATCACCTGCTCGTCGCGCACGACCTCGGGGGGCGCGCCGTCGGCGATCTTGACGCCGTAGTCGAGCACGACCACGCGATGGGAAAGCGGCATGACCACCTCCATCACGTGCTCCACCACGCAGATCGTCACCTTCAGCTCCTCGTGGATGCGCCGGACGAGCTGCACGGCGGCCGCCGTCTCCAGCGGCGTGAGGCCGGACATCGCCTCGTCGAGCAGCAGCAGGCGGGGCCGCGTCGCCAGCGCGCGGGCGATCTCCAGGCGCTTCTTGTCGGCCAGCGTCAGCGTGGCGGCGGGCATGTCGCCCCGGCCGTGCAGCTCGGTGAACTCTAGCAGCTCGGTGGCCCGGGCGCGCGCCTCGGCCACGCGGTTGGTGCGCTGCAGCGCGCCGCACACCACGTTGTCGAGCGCCGTCATGCGTCCGAAGGCGCGCACCACCTGCCAGGTGCGCGCCACGCCGAGGCGGCAGATGCGCTCGGGGCGCGCCTGGGTGATGTCGCGGCCGTCGAAGGCGATGCGGCCGGCGTCGGGATGCATGTACCCGGTGATGCAGTTGAACAGCGTCGTCTTGCCGGCGCCGTTGGGCCCGATGAGCCCCACGATCTCGCCCGCCTCGATGGCCAGCGACACGTCGCGGTTGGCGAGCAGGCCGCCGAAGCGCTTGGTGGAGGATTCCAGACTGAGCAGGGGGGCCATGCGCTACGCCGTCGCCGACCGCCGCCGGCGCAGCCAGCGACCCCACGGCAGCGAGAGCAGGCCGGTCGGCCGGAACGCCGCGATCAGAACGATGATGAGGCCGTAGACGATCAGGTCGATGCCACGGCCGGCGAGCGGCCCGGTGCCGAGTGTCGTGCTCATGATCTGCGCGATCGGGATCAGGATGACGGCGCCGAGCACCGGTCCCCACAACCGCCCGATGCCGCCCACGACGGTGGCCATGATCGGCAGGGTGCTCCAGTTCAGCTCCAGCACCTGGTCCGGAAACACCGACAACGCCCAGAACGCATACAGCACACCCCCGCCCGCGAACACGGCCGCGGTGATGCTCCGCGCGATCACCTTGTACAGCCGGCTGTCGATGCCGATCCCCTCCGCCGCTTCCTGATCGTCGCGAATCGCCCGGAAGTAAAAGCCAAGCTTGGACCGCTCCACGAGCCGCATGAGCGCGAGGGTAACGACAAAGAGCACGAGCGCGCTGTAGTAGTACCCCAGCGCCTTCGTCGACCCCGAGAATTGCATCGACAGCGCCGACCGCACGACACCCCCATGCGCCTTCACCGGAATGAACAACCCCTGGCTCCCTCCGATGAACTCCCAGGTCGCCCCAATCGGCTGCGCAATCATCCAGATGGCCACGGTCGCGATGGCAAAGTAGTGTCCGCGCAGCCGCGTGAGCGGATACGTCAGCACCGCACAGATCACCGCGGCCACAACCACCGCCGCCAGCAAACCGAGCCAGGTGTCCACGCCCAACTTCACGTACAGCAGCGCCGCCGTGTACGCCCCGACGCCAAAGAACACCTGCGGCCCAAAGTCGAACTGCCCGGCCCAGCC
>JBGQLG010000041.1:0-32761 GCA_041499965.1 Methylomirabilia bacterium | reverse complement strand
GTCGCCCATGCGGCAGCCGGGGTGCTCGCCCACGTAGAACAGCACCTGCGATTGCGCGTAGGTGAGGTCGAGCGCCGAGGATTTTTGCCACAGGAGCTGGCGGAACGTGGTGCTGCCCAGCGCGTTGAGGAGGTCGAGCAAGCGTTCGGTGTCGCGGGCCACGGAGTGGGCGCCGGCGCGGCGGGCCATAGTCCTACGACGTTACAGGAGGTAAATAGTTTAGTCAATAAAGGGTCCGCGCATACGGTGGCCGCCGTTGCTAGGATGGGCCCGCCCAACCGGGGCTCGGAGGCCAGGCATGGAGCTGTTCGACGTGATGCACACCACGTTCTCCGGCCGCAACTACACGAGCGATCCCCTGCCCGATGCCACGCTCTTCCGGATCCTCGACCACGCGCGCTTCGCGCCGAGCGGCGGCAACCGCCAGGGCTGGCGCGTCATCGTCGTGCGCGATCCCGCCACGCGCCAGGCGCTGGCCCGGCTGACCGAGCCGGCCGCCAAGCGCTACACCGCCCAGGCGCAGAACGGCGAGAACCCCTGGAACACGATCGACCCGCCGGGCGTGGATGCCGCCGCCATCGAGCGCACGCCGCCCCCGCCGCACCTCACCGATCCGGTCCGCACGGGCGCCGCGGTTGTGCTCGTCATCTGCGTCGACCTGAAGGTCGTCGCCTCGACGGACCAGTACCTGCCGCGCGTGGGCGTCATCAGCGGCGCGTCCATCTATCCCTTCGCCTGGAACATCCTGCTGGCCGCGCGCCACGAGGGGTTCGCGGGGACGATCACGACGCTGGCCATCGCCGAGGAGCCGCGCATCCAGGCGTTGCTCGGCATTCCCGCGCACGTGGCGGTGGCCGCCGTCATGCCGCTGGGCCGCCCGGTGAAGACGCTGAGCAAGCTCAAGCGCAAGCCGGTGGCGGAGTTCGCGATGCTCGAGCGCTGGGGCGGTGCTCCGCTGGCGCCGCCGGCGTCATGAGCCGGCTGGCCCGGAAGGTCGCGCTCATCACCGGCGGGGCCAGCGGCATCGGCGAGGCCACGGTGCGGCTCTTCGTCGCCGAGGGCGCGTCGGTGACGATCGCCGACATCCAGGACGAGCGGGGGCAGCGCCTGGCCGCCGAGCTGGGCGAGCGGGCCGCCTACGTGCACGCCGACGTGAGCCGCGAGGCCGACGTGCAGGGGGCCGTCGCCGCGACCACGCAGCGCTTCGGCCGGCTCGACTGCATCTTCAACAACGCGGGCTACGGCGGCGTGGGCGGACGCATCGAGGCGATTGCCGTCGAGGGATTCGACGAGACCATCGGCGTGCTGCTGCGCGGGGTCCTGCTCGGCATGAAGCACGCGGCGCCGGTGATGAAGCGGCAGGGCGGCGGCTCGATCATCAGCACGGCCAGCGTGGCTGGATTGTCCGCCGGCTTCGGCCCCCACGTCTACAGCGCGGCCAAGGCCGCCGTCATCCAGCTCACGCTGACCGTGGCCATGGAGCTGGGCGAGCACAACATCCGGGTGAACTGCATCTGCCCCGGCGGCATCGCCACGCCGATCTTCGGCAAGGGCCTCGGCATGTCGGCAGAGGAAGCGGACGCGATCGTGCCCCTCATGAAGGGCGTGCTGGAGAACGTGCAGCCGATCAAGCGCTCTGGCTTGCCGGAGGACATCGCCCAGGCCGCCCTGTGGCTGGCCAGCGACGAGTCGACGTTCGTGAACGGCCACGCGATGGTGGTGGACGGCGGTCTGAGCGGTGGCCGCTCGTGGTCCGAATCACAGTTCCGGCGGGCCGCGCTGCGCCAGGCGCTGGGCTTGCCCAACGAGTAGCTAGCGGGGCCGCCAGCGCTCCCCCGCCGCGAACGACTTGTCGTGCTCGCCGATGCCCGGCGGCGCCTGGACGATCTTGGGCCGGGCGCCGTCGAAGGACAGCGGCAGCGCGACGAGCGAGAAGTCGTCGCCGGGCACGGGCTGGATCATGTCGAGGGCCGCCACCTGGGGATGCGCCGCCGCCTCGGGCAGACTGTTGATGACCGAGCACGGCACGCCCTCGGCCTCGAGCACGTCGATCCACTCGCCCTTGCTGCGCGTGAGGAAGATCTCGTCGATCATCGTGCAGAGCGCGCCCTTGTTCTCCACGCGGGCGGCGTTGGTCGTGAAGCGCGGGTCCTTCACCCACTCGGGATGGCCGACGACCTGCGCGAGCTTGACGAAGAGCCGGTCGTTGCCGGCGGCGACGATCACGGGGCCGGTCTTGGTCTCGAACGCCTGGAACGGCACCACGCGGTTGCTGCCGGTGCGATGGCGCTCGGGGACGGTGCCGGAGGCGCGGAAGCTGGCGTAGTGACCCTTGAGCCAGGCCAGGCCCGTCTCGAACAGCGAGGCGTCGACGATGCCGCCGGCGCCCGTGCTGGCCCGGCGCACGAGCGCGGCGAGGATGCCCATCGCCGCCCACATGCCGGTGCCGTAGTCGAGCACCGAGGTCCCGATGCGCGTCGGCGGTCCGCCCTCGTCGCCGTTCATCATCATGAGACCGGAGAAGGCCTGCACCATCGGCTCGTAGCCGGGCTTGAGTTTCAGCGGCCCGGACCGGCCGAACGCCCACACCGAGCAGTAGACGAGCCGCGGGTAGCGCTCGGTCAGCGGGCCGGCGCCCAGGCCGAGCGCCTCCAGCGAGCCCGGGCGGAGATTCTGCACGACCACGTCGGCCTCGCCGATCAGCTCGGTCAGACGCGCCACCGCGGCCTTGTCCTTCAGGTCGACGGTGATCGAGCGCTTGTTGGCGTTGACCGCCAGGTAGCCGGGCGAGGTCCCCTTGTGGAAGGGCGGGCCCCAGCGGCGGGCGTCGTCGCCCTCGGGCCGCTCCACCTTGAGGACGTCGGCGCCCATGTGGGCCAGGATCTCGGCGGCGACGGGACCGGCCAGGTTCTGCGCGATCTCGACGACGCGGACACCCGACAGCGGCAGCATCAGCGGAAGAGCGAGCGGGCGATGACCATGCGATGCACCTCCGAGGGCCCCTCGCCGATGCGGCGCACACGGGCCTCGCGATACCAGCGCTCCAGCGGAAACTCCTTCGACACGCCATAGCCGCCGTGGATCTGCACGGCGGCGTCGACCACGCGCCCCAGCACCTCGCTCGAGTAGAGCTTGGCGATCGAGGCCTCCACCCGCGCGTCCTCGCCGCGGTCGGCCTTCCACGCGCCCTCCCAGATCAGCCAGCGACAGGCCCGCAGCTCCACCTCGGCGTCGGCCAGCATCCATTGAATGGCCTGGCGCGTGCTGAGCGGCGCCCCGAACGTGGAGCGCTGCTTGGCGTGCTCGATCGCCATGCGATGTGCCGCGATGGCCACGCCCAGGTTGCAGGCGGAATACGGGAAGCGGTTCTTCACGAGCAGGTCGAAGGCGAGATCGAGCCCCTGCCCCTCGGCGCCGACCAGCGCGTCGGCCGGCAGCGCGCAGTCCTCGAACAGCACGTCGTTGGGAATGGCCTGGGTGCGGATCGTGCGGATGGGCTTCGCCGTGAAGCCCGGCGTGCCGGGCTCCAGGATGAAGCAGGAGATGCCGGCCCGGCCCTTCTCCTTGTTCGTCCGCGCGAACACGATGCCCCACTTGCCGTTGTGGGCGTTGGAGATGAACACCTTGCGGCCGTTCAGCACCCACGTGTCGCCGCGCCGCTCGGCCCGCGTCTGGATGGCGCCGGCCGGGTCGGCGCCGCCCGAGGGCTCGGTGATCGCGAAGAACGTCCGCCATCCCTCGCGCACCGTCGGCACCGCGTACTTCTGGATCTGCGCCTCCGTCCCCGCCCAGATGGCCGGCGGCGGATAGCGGCCGAAGACTCCGCAGCCGGGGCTGTAGAGCCCCATGCGGTGCTGCGACATCTCCTCCAGCACGACGGACATGCTGAAGGTGTCGAGCCCGCCGCCGCCGTACTTCTCCGGCGCCCCCAGCGCCCACAGCCCGGCGGCCTTGGTCTTGGCCGACAGCCGCTCGAAGTCCTCGTCGGGGATCCCGGGCGCGTCGGGATCGATCCGCTGCTCGAGCGGGACGATCTCCTCGCGGATGAAGCGGCGGACCTGCTCGCGCAGCACGCGCAGCTCGTCGGGCAGCGTGAACCCCGAAAACATCGTCATGGGCCGGGATGATACCATCGCCGCCATGGCCGACGAGATCCTCACCACTGTCGCTGACGGCATCGCCACCGTGACCATGAACCGCCCCGACCAGCGCAACGCCATGAACGGCGCCATGCTCACCGGGCTGCGCGCCGCCTTCGACGACCTGGAGACGCGGCGCGACGTGCGCGTCGTCGTCGTGCGCGGGGCCGGGCTCGCCTTCTGCGCCGGCATGGACCTCAAGGAGATGGAATCGCGCGGGGGCGCCCGCGACCCCGAGGGTGACGTGGTGGCGGTGCTGCAGCGGGTCGAGCGCTCGCGGCATCCGACCATCGCGCTCGTCCACGGCGACGCCATCGCCGGCGGCTGCGAGCTGGCGCTGCACTGCGACCTGCGCGTGATGGCGGAGACCGCGCGCATCGGCATGCCGCTGGCCCGCATCGGGATGATCGTGCCGTTCCCCCTCGGCCAGAAGCTGATCGAGGTCATCGGCCCGGCCCACACGCGCCAGCTCCTGTTCACGGGGCGCCCGATCGACGGGCGCCGGGCCCACGAGATCGGCATGGTGCACCAGGTGGTCCCGGCCGCCGAGGTCGAGTCGGCCGCCGCCGCGCTGGCCCGCAGCATCGCCGACAACGCGCCGCTCTCGCTGGCCGGCATGAAGGCGGTCATCCAGCGCGCGGTGGCCGCTCGCCCTGCCGTCGCCCACGACGACCTCGACGCCGCCGCGCTGCGCGCCCGCCAGAGCGCCGACGCGAGCGAGGGCCGCCGCGCCATGCTGGAGAAGCGCAAGCCCCTGTTCCGCGGCGAGTGATCCCGCGCGGGCCAAGGGGCTCGGGCCAGTGCATCGAGGCCAGCCGGGCCGGCGGCGCCTCCCACGCCCGCGTGCTGCTGCGTCACGTGCTGCCCAACATCGTGGCGCCCATCATCGTGAGCGCCAGCACCTACATCAGCTTCGTCATCCTGATCGAGGCCGCCGTCAGCTTCCTCGGCTACGGCGTGCCGCCCCCGCGCCCCTCGTGGGGCGGCATGCTCAGCGCCAGCGGCCGCAGCGACATGGTCCGCGCCCCCTGGCTCTCGCTCTTCCCCGGCCTCGCCCTGACCCTCGCCATCGTCTCCTTCAACGTCCTCGCCGACGCCCTCCGCGACCTCCTCGACCCCGGCCTCCGCACCTGACCACACGGGAAACGACGACGGCGCAGCGCCGCGATCAAGCCCGCGCCGCGCGGATTCAACGTCTCCTGCCCGCACCGCGCTCCCGGGCCGCTCAAAAAGGTCCAGATGGGCCTTTTTCAGCGGCCCGCCGCCTCGCGTTCGATGACGACGGCGGTGCCGTAGGCGAGCACCTCCGCCACCCCCGCCGCCACCTCATTCGCGTCATACCGCATCGCCACGATCGCATTCGCCCCCCGCTCCGCGGCATGGCGCAGCATGAGCTCGAACGCGTCCTCGCGGGCCTGCTCGCACAGCTGCGTCCACAGCGTGATGTTGCCGCCGAACAGCGTCTGCAAGCTCGCGCCGATGGTGCCGACGACGCTGCGCGAGCGGACGACGATGCCGCGCACGACGCCGCGGTACTGCACGATGCGATGGCCCGCGAACTCCATCCCCGTCGTCACCCACTCCGACTGCACCGCCCCCGTGCGCGACTGCGGCATCGCTGGTGGCCCTCCCCTCGCGGCGTTGTGCTCGCCGGGATGATAGAATCCGCGCCGTTGCCGGTCCAGCACGATCGCCCCGACCTCGACATCGCCGCCGAAGGGAGTCGCGCATGAAGCTCGTCCGTTACGGGCGTTCCGGCCAGGAGAAGCCCGGTCTCGTCGATCCCGAGGGCGCGCTGCGCGACCTCTCGCGCGTCGTGAAGGACATCACGCCCGAGACGCTGACGCCGGCCGCGCTCAAGCGGCTGCGCGGTGTGAAGGTGGCGCGCCTGCCGCTGGTGCGCGGGCGCCCGCGCCTGGGCTGCCCGCTGGCCGGTCTCGGCAAGATGGTCTGCATCGGCCTGAACTACACCGACCACGCCGAAGAGGTCGGCATGGCGTTGCCCAAGGAGCCGACCGTCTTCATCAAGGCGCCGAGCGCGCTGTGCGGGCCCGACGATCCCACCGTGCGCCCGCGCGGCGGCGTCAAGCTCGACTACGAGGTCGAGTTGGCGGCGGTGATCGGGCGCGACGCGCGCAACGTCGACGCGGGCCAGGCGTTGAGCCACGTGGTCGGCTACTGCATCGTCAACGACGTCTCCGAGCGCGCCTTCCAGATGGAGCACGGCGGCACCACGACCAAGGGCAAGAGCGCGGACACCTTCGGACCGGTCGGCCCCTGGCTGGTGACGGGCGACGAGATCGGCGACCCCCAGGCGCTCGAGCTGTGGACCACCGTCAACGGCGAGCGCCGCCAGCGGGGGACCACCGCCAAGATGATCTTCACCGTCGCCTCGCTGGTCGCCTACGTCAGCCGGTTCATGTCGCTGCGCTCCGGCGATCTGATCTCGACCGGCACGCCGGCCGGCGTCGGCCACGGCTTCAAGCCGCCGCGCTACCTGCAGCCCGGCGACGTGGTCGAGATGGGCATCACCGGGCTCGGCACCCAACATCATCGAGTCGTGGAGGCGAAGTAAATGGCCAAGCGTCGCGTCGTTCTCACCGGGGCCTCCGGCTACGTCGCCCAGCGCATGTTCAAGGTGCTCGACGAGCGCTGGGACGTGGTCCCCATCGACATCAGCGCCACCACGCGGGACGGCAAGCCCGTGCCGCGTCTCGTGGTCTCCGATCTCACGCAGCCCGACCGCAACGCGTACCGCCAGCACTTCCGTGGCGCCGACGCCGTCATCCACTGCGGCTTCGTGCGCGCGCCCGGCATGACCGCCGATACCTGGCGGGACAACAGCGACGCCAAGTTCCAGGCGGAGCACGCCAACGTCGCGCTGGCCTACAACGTTTACCGCACGGCGCTGGAGGCAGGCGTGCGCCGCGTCGTCGTGTGCAGCTCCAACCACGCCTCCGACTACTACGAGCGCCTGGTGTGGGACGGCCGCGTCGACATGGTCACGCCCGAGATGCCGCCGCGCTCCGACAACTGGTACGGCTGGTCGAAGGCGTCGTACGAGCTGCTCGGCTTCGTCTTCGCCACCGGCAAGGTGGACGGTCGCATGCTGGAGGTCGTGCAGTGGCGCATCGGTGGGCCCCGCGACAACGACCTGGACGGCATCAAGCCCGGTGACATCCCCACCATGCACCGCGCCCTCGGCGCCTATCTCTCCGCGCGGGATCAGGTCCAGCAGGCGATCCGCATGGTGGAGACCGAGGACATCACCGATGACAACGGCATCCCGTTCCTGATCGTCTACGGCATCAGCGGCAACACGCATCGGTTCTGGAGCCTGGCCAGTGCCAAGCGCAAGCTTGGCTACCAGCCCGAGGACGACAGCCAGGTGAACTTCGCCGACCAGATCGCCGCGATCGCCCGGGCCGCCAAGAAGTCATGAGCGTCGTCCTCGGCACCGCGACGCCGGGCGGTGGCTTTCCGGTCTACGGCGACGCGGTCGCGGCCACGATCAACGAGGTCGATCCCTCCCTCGGCGTGACGACGCGCAACACCAAGGGCAGCACCGAGAACGTGCCGTTGCTCGAGGCCGGCCAGCTCGACCTGGCCCTGGTACAGGGCGAGGTCGTCTACGAGGCGCTGCGCGGCATCGGCCGGCCGCCGGCCTCGCTGACGATCTTCGCCGCCATGTACGCGACGGCCGGGATGTTCGTCGTGCGCGGCGACTCGCCCGCCCGCCGGATCGAAGATCTGAAGAGCCAGCCGGTCGTGTTCGGCGCGCGCGGCTCGGGCCTGGTGATCCTCGCCCGCTACGTGCTCGACGGCCTCGGTCTCGATCAGGCGCGCGACTTCGAGCCGATCTACCTCGATCGCGCCGGCGACGGTCCCGCGATGGTGCTCGACGGCCGCGCGGCGGCGCTGTGGGGCGGCGGCATCGGCTGGCCGGGCTTCGCGGCCGTCGCGGGCGCGGGCGGCCGATTCATCGCCCCCGAGGCCGCCGGGATCCGTCGCATCCAGGCCAAGCACGCGTTCCTCGAGACGCTCACCGTACCGGCCGGCTCCTACCCCGGCCAGAGCGAGCCGATCGTCTCGGTGGGCTCGTGGAGCTTCATCATGGCCCGGCCGTCGCTGGACGAGGAGACGGCCTATCGCCTGGCTCGCGCGCTACACGCCGGTGAGCCGGCGCTGGCCACGCGCCTGCCGCAGGCGGCCGAGACGACCGCCGCCAACACGCTGGCGGCCGCGCCGACCCGCGACCTGATCCATCCCGGCGTCCGACGCCACCTTCGCGAGCTCGGGCTCGTGTAAGAAGAACGCGAGAGAGCCTGTCGCAATATCGAGGGGTGCCACGGCTGCGCCGGGGCGCCCCGAGCATTTGGGGGTCTGGGGGCCATATCGGGGCCCCCAGCCCGAAAGGAAACCATCCATGCGAGTGCTGGTGACCGGAGCGGCGAGTGGGATCGGGCGGGCGACGTGCTTGCGACTGGCGCGCGACGCGCGCGCGGCGGGCAAGAAGGCCAGCGTCGCGGCGGTGGACGTCGGGCCCTCGGCCGGGCTCGACCGCCTGGTCGAGGACCTGCGCGCGCTCGGCGCCGAGGCGCTGCCGCTCCATGGCGACATGGGGAGCGCCGATGCTCCCGGGCGGGTCGTCGACGAGGCCGTCACGCGCTTCGGCGGGCTCGAAGGCTTGGTGAGCAACGCCGGCGTCAACCGTCCGGGGCCCCTCGTCCAGTACGCGGTGGCCGACTGGGACTACCTCTTCGCCGTGAACACGCGCGCCACCTGGCTGCTGGCCAAGGCCGCGCATCCGGCGCTGAAGGCCGCGGGCGGGGCCATCGTCGCCACCGGCTCCATGTCGGGGAGCAATCCGCACGCGAACCTGGGGGCCTACGGACCCAGCAAGGCCGCGGTGATCATGCTGGTCCAGGTGCTGGCACAGGAGTTTGGGCGAGACGGCATCCGTGTCAACGCGGTGTCACCCGGCATGGTCCACACCGGGATGACCGCCGCGGTGTACGCGGACCGTACAGTCGCCTCGGAACGTGACGCCCTGGTGCCGCTGGGTCGCGTCGCGACGCCGGAGGACATGGCCGACGTCATCGCGTTCCTGCTGGGTCCAGACGCGCGTTACGTCAATGGTCACGATCTGATCGCCGACGGCGGCGTGAGCGGCAATTTCCTGGGCCGGCTACCGGGTATCGCGAAGATTCTGCGCGGCTGAGCCCGTCGATCCCGTGTCAGCGTCTGTCAGGGGATCGTCACCCATGGCGCCGTGTCGTCGTGTCTCGCCCACCGGCACGACACTTGGGTGACGTGACCAATTGGTGCGGATGTTGCTCAGATCGCCTCCATGAAGCTCACCCGCACCAGCTCCGCACTCTCGGTCCGAAGTCACCTGCTGCTGCTCGTCGCCGCCACCCTACCGCTCGGAGCGGTCACCACGACGATGGTCCGGTCGGTGGAGGCCCGGCAGCCGGAGTGGCTGGTTGCCAGCGCTGCCCTCCTGCTGCTCGCGATGCTCCTGGCCGCCAGCGTCGCCCGGCGCATCACCGACGGCACCGCCGCGCTGAGCGGCGCTGCCCGTGCGATCGGGCTCGGCGAGTCGCCGACGCTCGGCGACTTCCCCGTCCAGGAGCTGGACGAGCTAGCCCAGGCGGTGACGAGCGCCGGCCACGCGCGGCGCGAGACCGAGAGCCGGCTGCAGGTGGCCGAGGCACGGCTGGGCGCGCTGATCGAGTCGGCGCCGGCGGCCATCGTGTGCGTGGACACCTATCGGCGTGTGCTCACGTTCAATCGCGTGGCCGAGACGATGTTCGGCTGCCAGGCCACCCAGGCGATCGGGGGCACCGCCGACCGCTTCTTCTCGGAACGCTTCCTGCGCCTGCTGGACGCCCACCTCGAGGGCGCCCGCGACAAGCTTCGCGCGGTGGCCGTCGCCGCCGACAGCCCGATGGGCTTCCGTCGCGACGGCACCGAGTTCGCGCTCGACGCCGCGATCTCCCGCGTGGACACCCCCGGCGGCCCCGTGTGCACGCTCGTGCTGCGCGACGTGACGGAGTCGAGGCGGCGGGAGGGCGAGCGGGCCGAGGTGCTGCAGCACGAGCAGGCGGCGCGCAGCGAGGCCGAGCGGCGCGCGCGGCAGTCGTGGCTGCTGGCCGAGGCCAGCCGCATGCTGACCTTCTCGGCCGACCACGGGCCGACACTGGCCGGCCTCGCGCGGCTCGCCGCCGGGACGCTGGCCGACTGGTGCGTGATCGACCTCGTCGGCGAGGAGGGCGAGCTGCGCCGGCTGGCGGTCGCCCACGCCGACCCCGCCCGTGAGCACCTCGCGCGCGTGCTGCAAGGCCGCTCGATGGCGGCGGCCGACCTGCCGGAGGCGCTGGCCGAGGCGCTGGCCAGCGGCCAGCCGGAGATCGTGGCCGAGGTCACCGACGTCGAGCGACGGCGGCTGGTGCGCGGTGATGAGCAGGAGCGCCTGACCGCCGGACTCGGACTACACTCGGCGATGCTGGTGCCCCTGATCAGCCGCGGTCACGTGGTGGGCGTGCTGACGCTCGCACGCGTGGGCGGCGAGGCGTACGCGGCCGCCGATCTCGCCGCCGCCCAGGAGCTGGCGGGCCGCCTCGCCACCGCGGTGGACCACGGCCGTCAATATCACCGGGCCCAGGAGGCGCACGCGCGCTTCGCCGGTCTCGTCGATGGCCTCGACGCGATCGTGTGGGAGGCCGATCCGGTCACGCTCGAGCTGACGTTCGTCAGCCATCGGGCCGAGAGCCTGCTCGGCTACCCGCTGCGACAGTGGCTGGGAGACGCCGGCTTCTGGACGCGCCTCATCCACCCCGATGACCGCGACGCCACGCTGACCGAGCTGCGCGAGCACGCCGCCGCCGGCCGTGAGTGCCGGCTCGAATATCGGATGTCCGCCGCCGACGGGCGGATCGTCTGGATCAGCAACATCGTGCAGCCGGTCCTGCGCGACGGTGAGGGGCTCGGCCAGCTCCGCGGCCTGATGATCGACGTCACCGACCGCAAGGTGCTGGCCGAGGAGCGCGACCGGCTGCTGGTTGCCGAGCAGGCGGCGAGGGCCGAGGCCGAGACCTCCGCCCAGCGCGCGCGCTTCCTGGCCGAGGCGAGCAGCCTGCTGTCGTCCTCGCTGGACCGCGGCGCCACGCTCGACAGCATGGTGCGTCTGGCGGTGCCGGCCTTCGCCGACTGGTGCCTCGTCCACCTGTCCGAGCCCGTCGACGGCCGCCGCTTGCACGCCGCCGGCGCCGACCCCGACGGCGCGCGCGTGGCCGAGGCGGTGCAGCAGCTGGCGCCCGCGCTGGAGCTGCCGGGGCTGCTGCCGTTCCTGGAGCGCATGCGGGAGGGCGAGCCGCTCCTGGTCTCCGACATCGGCCCGGCGTGGCTGGAGAGCCTGCAGCTCCTGCAGCAGCTGTCGCCCCGCTCGATCATGGTGGTGCCGCTCGTGGCCCGCGGCCGCACGGTGGGCACGCTGTCCTTCATCATCACGCGCTCGGAGCACCGCTACGGCCCGGCCGATCTGACGCTGGCCCGCGACCTCGCCCACCGTGCCGCCATCGCGGTCGACAATGCACGGCTGTACGCCGAGGCCGAGGGCGCCAACCGCGCCAAGGACCAGTTCCTGGCCACGCTCTCGCACGAGCTGCGCACGCCGCTCACCGCGATGCTGGGCTGGGTCCTGATGCTGCGCTCGGGCCGGCTCAGCGGGGACGAGGCGGCCGGGGCCCTGGCCAGCATCGAGCGCAACACGCGCGTGCAGGCGCAGCTCATCAACGACCTGCTCGACGTCTCCCGCATCGTGGCCGGCAAGCTGCAGATCGACAAGCGGCCGGTGGATCTGCGCGTGGTGATCGAGCACGCGCTCGACTCGACGCGGCGCGAGATCGAGCACCGCCGCCACACCGTCAGCTGCACCGTCGATCCCGAGGCGGCCTGGGTGGCCGGCGACGCCGTGCGGCTCGAGCAGGTCGTGGTCAACCTCCTCGGCAATGCCGCCAAGTTCACGCCCGAGGGCGGCCGCATCGAGGTGCGCCTGGACCGTCACGACGGGACCGCCCGCATCACGGTGAGCGACACCGGCCAGGGGATCGAGCCCGTGATGCTCCCGCACATCTTCGAGAGCTTCCGGCAGGCCGACAGCAGCAGCACGCGGCGCCACGGCGGCCTGGGGCTGGGGCTGGCGATCGTGCGGCGACTGGTCCTCCTGCACGGTGGCCGCGTCGAGGCGACGAGCGCCGGCCGCGGTCACGGCGCCGCCTTCAGCGTGCACCTGCCGCTGCTGGCCCCCGAGGCCCGCCCCGCCCTGCCCGCCACCACCGAGCCCGACGCGCGGCGCTCGCGTGAGGACACGAGCCTGCCGCGCCTGGATCGCATCCGGGCACTCGTCGTCGACGACCACGAGGACTCGCGCCGCTTCGTGAAGACGGTGCTGATCGACTCCGGGGCCGAGGTGCTCGAGGCCGACTCGGTCGACGCGGCGCTCGACGCGCTCGGCCGCACGTACGTCGACGTCCTCGTCAGCGACATCGGCATGCCGCTGGCCGACGGGTACGATCTCATCACGCGCGTCCGCGAGCTCGAGCGCGAGCACGGGGGGCGCATCCCGGCGGTCGCCTTGACCGCCTACGCCGGCGAGGACAACCGCGACCGTGCCCTCGAGGCCGGCTTCACGGCCCACGTCACCAAGCCGGTCAGCCCGGCCCGCCTCGTTCGCATCGTCGCGCAAGCCATCGGTCGCCCCGCGCTGCTCTGAGCGTCGCGGCGCGCGACGTGGGGTGATCTCCGGGGGCGGGATGCGCGGGTCTCCGGTCGCGCTGCATGGCTCGCCTGAACGTCGCGAGCGGGGTTCGCGCGGGCCCCCCATCCCCCGGAGGGGGCTGGGGTGACGAACAGTAGACCGTTTGCGACGCGCTCACCCCGCCGGCAGCGAATGGTGGTGGCACGGCTCGCCATGAGGCGCGACCGGAGACCCGCGCATCCCGCCCCCGGAGATCACCCCACGTCGGACGCTGCGGCACTCCATTCGTCGGAGTAAGCGAGGATCAGCTTCCGATCGGTAGCGACGTGCTCGTCAGACTACGGAGTGGTGGGGGCGTGGTCCTTTTGGTGGAAGTAGTTGGCGCTGTAGAAGGCTTTCACGAGGTCGCCATAGACGGCGGGCTCGTAGCGCGGAGGGTTGGTCGCGGTTGTGCAGCTGGGCAGGCAGGTGATGGTGCGGGAGATGGTGGGGCTGTAGAAGAAGGCGATGGAGTAGCGGTCGCGGCCGGAGTCGTTGACGACGCCGTGAGGTGTCGACAGGAAGCGGTCGTTGGACCAGCGCTTCATGACGTTGCCGAGGTTGACGAGGAACGTGCCGGGGATGATCGGGGGCGACAGCCACTCGCCGCTGGGCAGGCGCACGGCGAGGCCCGGCGTGTCCTCGCGGGCCAGGAACGTGATGAAGGAGTTGTCGGTGTGCGGTCCCTGCCCGAACTGCTCGGGGTCGTCGATCTCCTGCGGCGGGTAGTGCAGGAAGCGCAGGTTGATGTGGGCCTCGTCGGCGAAGAACGGCCCGAAGAAGCCCGCCGGCATGTCGAGCGCTCGGGCCAGCAGCGGCAGCATGCGCTCGCCGAATGCCTCCATCGTCTTGAAGTAGCGGACCATCGTGGCGCGCATGCGGGCGTGGCCGGCCGGCCACTGGTTGGCGCCGCGCAGGGGCGTGCCGGCCACGACGTCTGGATGGTCGGCGCCGCGGTCATGGCTGATGAAGAAGCTCTCGTTGAAGTTCGGGCGCGTGGCCGTGTGCACCGTGGACGCGCGCTGGATGCTCTCGTTCACCGGCAGGTAGCCGATGTTGTTCTGGTTCAGCTTGAGCGCCAGCTTGTCGGCCAGCGGCAGCGCGTGGAACTCGCGCGAGGCCGTGAAGGCGTCGTCGATCAGCGACTGGGGCACGCCGTGGCCGGCCACGTAGCAGAAGCCGACGCGCGCGCTGGCATCGCACACCCGGGCGGCGACGGCCTCGAGCGCGCCCGGCTCCCCGCGAAACGCCGGACCGACGTCGAGGACCGGGATGGCCCGCGTGATCTCCTCGGGGTCCTTGACCGCCCGCGCCTTGAAGATGTTCATCGGCCAGCCTCCAGTCGTGGCAGCACCTGCTCCTTCAGCAGCGTCATCGAGTGCTCCCACGCGGCCCGCGGCTGCCACTCGTGGGCGATCACCAGCAGCTTGCCGAATCCGCCGACCGCCTCGCCGAGAGCCGTGATCTTGCGGGCCACCGTCTCGGGGCTCCCGACGATCCAGATGTTGTCGAGCAGGTACTCGAGCGTCACCTCGGAGTCCGGCATCGCCGGGTCGTGCTTGAGCATGTCGAAGCCGCGCAGCTTGGGGAGCAGCCGCAGGAAGTAGTCGCGGTAGTCGCGGGCCAGGGGCCCGGCCAAAGCCTCGCGCCGCGCCTGGGCGTCGGTGTCGGCGACGTAGACGTCGCGGGCGATGCGCCACGTCGCCCGGTCGGCGGTGCGCCCGACGCGGGCGGCGCCGGCCTCGACCGCCGCCCAGTGGGTCTTCAAGATCCGGGGCGGGACGAAGTTGATGCTCATCGGGATGTAGCCGCGCTCGCCGGCCAGCCCGAGCGTCTCCGAGTTGGACGATACGCCGGCCACGCCGATGGGCGGATGCGGCCGCTGGAACGGCTTGAGGTGCAGCTTCAGGCCGATGTCGGCCTGGGGCTCGGGAATGCGGAAGCGCCAGTGCTTCTCCTTCGACGCGTACACGCCGGGCTTGGGATCGTTCCAGAGCTGGATGACGGTGTCGAGCACCTCGCGGGTGATGCCGCGCTGCTGCCCGCTCTTGCCGTCCACCTCGAACAGCTCGAAGTCGCCCGGGAAG
This sequence comes from Methylomirabilia bacterium, assembly GCA_041499965.1. Taxonomy (GTDB): domain Bacteria; phylum Methylomirabilota; class Methylomirabilia; order Rokubacteriales; family CSP1-6; genus AR5. The sequence continues at coordinate 17,735 of JBGQLG010000041.1, read as the reverse complement.
CCGCCGGAGCCGACGCCCCAGTAGAAGCGACCGCGCGCCATCTGGTCGAGCTGGGCGATGCGCTGGGCCAGCATCAGCGGGTCGTGGTTGGGCAGGCAGGACACGCCGGTGGCCAGCGTCATGCGCGTCGTCACGCCGAGGGCCCGTGCGATGAAGAGGTCGGGGCACGGGATGTTCTCCCACTGGGCCGTGAAGTGCTCGCCGATCCACGCCTCGTCGTAGCCCAGGCGATCGAGCAGCGCGAGCTGGGCGAGATCGTCGTCCATCGTCTGGGCGGGATCGGCACCGGGCGGATGCAGCGGCATCGCGAAATATCCGAGGCGCATGGGCGGGATTCTACCGCACTTGGACCGTGGTACCCTCCCAGCCCATGGCGACCATCCAGAGCTCGATCCTCGACGAAGCCCGGGGCCTCCTCGACGACACCGTCAAGCTCCGCCGGCAGATCCACCAGCACCCGGAGATCGGCCTCACGCTGCCGCGCACCCAGCAGGTCGTGCTGGACGCGCTGGCCCCGCTCGGCCTCGACGTGCGCACCGGCACCAAGACCACCTCGGTGATCGCCACCCTGGAAGGGGCCCGGCCGGGCCCGACGATGCTGCTGCGCGCCGACATGGACGCGCTGCCGCTGCAGGAAGACACGGGTCTGTCGTTCGCCTCCGAGGTGAAGGGCGCCATGCACGCCTGCGGCCACGACACCCACGTGGCGATGCTGCTGAGCGCGGCCCGCCTGCTGGCCGCTCGCCGCGCGTCACTGGCCGGCCGGGTGGTGTTCATGTTCCAGCCGGGTGAGGAGGGCTATCACGGCGCCCGCGTGATGATCGAGGAGGGTCTGCTCGACGGCGCCCACACGCCCGACGCCGCCTTCGGCCTGCACGTGGGCGCGCGGCACCCGGCCGGCGTCGTCGCCACCCGCGGCGGCGCCATGCTGGCCTCGGGCGACACGTTCCAGATCACCGTGCGCGGCGAGGGCGGCCACGCCTCGGCTCCGCACGACTGTCTCGATCCGATCCCCGTCGCCTGCGAGATCGTGCAGGCATTCCAGACGCTGGTGACCCGCCGGGTGAACGCGTTCGATCCCGCCGTGCTCACCGTGGCCAAGATCGAGGCGGGCACCACGCGCAACATCATCCCCGAGACGGCCACCATGCTCGGCACCATCCGGACCATCTCGGAGCGGACGCGGACCAACGTGCTCGACAACGTCCGGCGCGTGGCCGAGGGCGTCGCCGCCGCCCACGGGGCCCACGCCGAGGTGAACCTGATCCGCGGCTACCCGGTCACCGTCAACGACCACGCCTTCGCGGCGCGCGTCTCGCGCGTGGCCACCGAGCTGCTGGGCGCCGAGCGGGTGCAGCCGATGGCGACGCCGATCATGGGCAGCGAGGACTTCTCCTACGTCCTGCAGCGGGTGACGGGCGCCTTCGCGTTCCTGGGCACGCGCCCGGCCGAGGGCCCGGCCCCGCCCAACCACTCCAACCGCATGATCGTGAACGAATCGGCGCTGCCCGCCGGTGTCGCCATGCACGTCGCCGTCGCGCTCGATTTCCTGAACGGCCACTGAGGCCGCGCCGGGCGCGCGCTCACGGCGTCCGCGGAGCGGCGCCGCTGCCCTCTTCCACCACCTTGCGCATCGCCACGATCGTCTCGACGAGGCTCTCCCGCTCGGCGCCGCCGGTCACGAAGGCCGGCAGGACGGTGCGCACCGCGATCGCATAGGTCACCAGGCTGGCGCGCCCGGCCTCGTCGACTTGCCAGTAGCCGGAGTTCTCGCGGAACAGGCCGTGGCCACGGCCGTCGGCCAGGTGCCACTCGATCCGCCGGCGCCGGGGATCGGGATACTTGTCCATGTGGAAGTTGAAGGAGAACGGGCCGAGCCCGACCCGGTAGCGCACGACCGCCCGCCGCTCGTCGCTCTCCACCACCTCGGCGGCGACGACCTTCGGGTAGTAGCGCACGTGCCCCGGATAGTCGACGAGCACGCGCCACACCTGCTCGGGGGACGCCCGCACGACGGCCACCGCGGTGCCGCCGCGGGCCGTCTCGCTCGCGCCCGGCGGCAGCGCGTCGCGCACGATCACCTCACCGGCCGCGAGGCGGCGCTGCTCGTCCGACAGCGCCGGCGGCGGCGCCGGCCAGGCGAGCGTGACCAGCCCGCCGTAGATCGCCAGCGCGAGCACACCGCGCGCCGTCGCGGAGCGAGCGCCGCGGAAGATCCGGCGCGGCTCCATCAGCCGACGCGGAACAACGAGGCGTGGCTCGGATCGCTCACGATGAGATCGGCGATCCGCTCGGCCAGCGCGGTGATCGTGAGCAACGGGTTGTTGCCGAGGGCGGTGGGGATGATCGAGGCATCCGCGACGTACAGGCCGGCGTGCACCGCCCGGCTCTCCTCGCCGGCCGCGGGGTCGAAGACCTGGGCACGATGGTTCACCACGCCGCCGGCCGCGGAGGCGGCCATCCGGCAACCGCCGAGCGGGTGGGCCGTGTAGCTGCGGGCCGGCGTGAACGGTGTAAACTTTCCCCCGTAGGCGCTCGCGTACTGCGCCATCAGGCGGGCCAGCTCGGCGTGGCACGGCTGCCGCTCGTAGTCCGGCCAGTGCACGGCGGCGACGTCGCGATCCAGCCGGATCTCGCCCTCCGCCCGGTCGTGGGCGCAACCCAGCAAGGTCATGGCCCGGTCCAGGTCGGCCAGCATCAGCAGCGCCACGCCGGCGGCGAGCGGACTGGCGTGCGCCATGTCCTCGATGATGACGCGATGCTCGAGCGGGCGCTCGGGCCGGCGGAAATCGATGGTGCCCTCGATGTACGCGCCCACCGGATACCGCGGCCTCCCGCCGGTCACGCCCACGCCGGCGGTGTCGGTGTAGACCGTCGGGTCGGTGTACTGGTAGTCGACGAACCCGAGGTAGTTGCCGTTGCCGGAGAAGCCCTTGCCGAGACGCCTGGACAGGGCGATCCCACCCTGCTGCTGGGAGCGCAGGAGGATCTCGTTCGAGCCCATCGTGCCGGCGGAGACGATGACGACGGATACCGTCACGAAGCCGCGCTCCTCGCGACCCGGGTGAGCGGCATCGGGTCGGAGGACGTAGTCGACCTGGTAGCGATCGCCGACCTTCCGGATGCCGGAGACGTCGACCTGCGTGAACATCTGCACACCGCCCGTCCACGCCAGCGGCAGGTAGTTCATGTCGAGCGAGTTCTTGGCGCCGACGTTACAGCCGGTCGCGCAGTCACCGCACTGCACGCAGCCGTGCTGGCGCACGCCCTGGGCGTTGATCCCCTCGGCGAACGTGATGGCGAGCGGCACGCGGGAGGCCTCGGCCTGCCACACACCGCGGGCCCGAAGAGTCGAGGCGGTGCCCAGGTGCGTCCGGAGCTTGAGCGTGAAGCGATCGTCGGGCGTGGGGCTTGGGTTCAGCATCCCCCGGGCCCGCGCGTAGTAGGGCCGCAGCACGTCCTTGGAGCGGAGCTCGTCCGGCCACGCGTCCTGGCGGAACACGTCGTCCTCGGTCTCCAGCACGACGGCGCAGTTGGTCAGCGAGCTGCCGCCCAGGCCGCTGCCGATCACGACCTGGACGTCGCCGCCGTGGAAGCCGAACAGGCCGAGGGGATTGGCGGAGAGCTGCTCTCTGAACCACGAGGCGCGCCGGCTGAACGGCATGAGCGGATTGAAGGAGGTCAGCCGGTCGGGAAACGTCCCCGGCACCCACTCCCGGCCGCGCTCGAGCAGTCCGATCTTCACCCCCGGCCGTCGCCGCTCCGCCAGTCGCGCGGCGCACACGGCGCCCCCGTAGCCCGAGCCGATGATCAGGACGTCGAAGTCGGCGTGGCCGGGGCGCGCGTTGCGCGCCGCCCGCAGAACGGTCGGGGACGACGACAGGATCGCGGGAGCAGACTCCCAGGCCTCGATTCCGTCCGGCCCCGGGACGCTGCGACGCAGGCGGGCGAGGCTCTCGCGGTGCGCCTGCTGAGCCGCGCTCGCGAGATCGACGTCCGGCTCCGGCGTCTCGGCACTCGCGCGGCGCGGTGCGAACGGCGATGCGATCGGTACGAGCGTCGCACCCGCGGTGGTGACACCGAGCTTCAGGAGCTGACGCCGGCTGAGTCCGACCCTGGCCATCGCGCGCCTCCCCGTGGGCGTATGGTACCCTGCGGGCGCCCGGCCGCGGCCGGACATCAGAGAGGAGACCCCTGTGAAAGCCGCCACCGCCGTCGCCAAGATCCTCAAGAAAGAGGGCGTCGAGTTCCTCATCGGCTACCCGGTCAACCAGATCATCGAGGCCGCCGCCGAGGAGGATATCCGGACGATCATCGTGCGCCAGGAGCGGGTCGGCCTGCACATGGCCGACGCGGTGAGCCGGATCTCGTCGGGTCAGCGCATCGGCGTCTTCGCCATGCAGCACGGGCCCGGCACCGAGAACGCGTTCGGCGGCGTCGCCCAGGCCTTCGGCGACTCGGTGCCGATCGTCGTGCTGCCCGGCGGCTATCCGCGCAAGCTGCTCAACATCACGCCGAACTTCTCCTCGCTCCTGAACTTCCAGCACATCACCAAGTGGTGCGAGCAGGTCATCCTGCCGGAGTCGGTGCCCGACGCCATGCGGCGGGCGTTCACCCAGGTGAAAAACGGCCGCCCACGACCGGTGCTGGTGGAGATCCCCGTCGACGTCATGCGGGCCGAGGTGCCCGACGACTTCGTCTACACGCCGACGCCGCGACTGCGCATGGGGCCCGATCCCCAAGCGGTCACCGAGCTGGCCGGAGCACTCGTGGCCGCCAACCGGCTGGTGATCTACGCCGGCCAGGGCGTGCACTACGCGCGCGCCTGGAAGCAGCTGCGCGAGCTGGCCGAGCTGCTGGAAGCGCCGGTCACGACGAGCCTGCAGGGCAAGAGCGCGTTCCCGGAGAACCATCCCCTGTCGCTCGGCTCGGGTGGGCGCTCGATCAGCAAGCAGCTCCACCACTTCCTGAACAACGCCGACCTGATCTTCGGCATCGGCTGCAGCTTCGCGTCGACCAACTACGGCGTGGCCATGCCCAAGGGCAAGCGCATCGCCCACGCCACGCTCGACCCCCTCGACATCAACAAGGACATCGTGGCCGACCTGGCGCTGGCCGGCGACGCCGGGCTCACGCTCGACGCCCTCATCGCCGAGGTCAAGGACCGGCTCAAGGGTAAGCCGCGTGGCCGCCTCGGCGCCGTCACCAAGGAGATCGCCGGGCTCAAGCAGGAGTGGCTGGCCCAGTGGATGCCGCGCCTGACGCAGAAGACGTCACCGCTGTCGCCCTACCGCGTGCTGTGGGACCTGATGCACACGGTCGACGTGGCCAACACGATCATCACCCACGACGCCGGCAGCCCGCGGGATCAGATCTCGCCGTTCTGGGAGCCAACCGAGCCGCTGACCTACATCGGCTGGGGCAAGACCACCCAGCTCGGCTACGGCCTCGGCCTGGCCATGGGCGCCAAGCTGGCCCAGCCCGAGAAGCTCTGCATCAACTTCTGGGGTGACGCCGCCATCGGCTTCACCGGCATGGACTTCGAGACGGCCGTGCGCGAGCGCATCCCGATCCTGTCGGTGCTCTCCAACAACTTCTCGATGGCCATCGAGCTGAAGATCATGAAGACCGCGACGGCCAAGTACCGTTCGACCGACATCAGCGGCAACTACGCCGAGTTCGCCAAGGCGCTGGGCGGCTACGGCGAGCGAGTCACCGAGCCTGACGACATCGTGCCGGCCATCCGGCGGGGCATCGCGAAGACGCGCGAGGGCGTGCCGGCGCTGCTGGAGTTCATCACCGAGAAGGCCGAGGACTTCTCGATGTTCGCGTGAGCGGTGTCCCCCGGCGACGCCTGACCCTGGTGGTGGCGGCGCTGCTGGTGGCGGCGGTGGGCGGGCCCGCCGCCGCGGACACGCAGGACAAGCCGCGGTACGGCGGCGAGCTGATCTTCGTGGTGCCCTCGGAGCCGCCGACCTACGACGGCCACGCCGAGGGCACCTTCGGCGTCGTCCATCCGCTGGCGCCGCACTACAACACGCTGCTCCGGATCGATCCGAACGACCGCACGGGATCCAAGCCGGTGCCCGACCTCGCGGAGTCGTGGACCGTCTCGCGCGACGGCCTCACCTACACGCTCAAGCTACGCCCGGGCGTGAAGTTCCACGACGGCTCCGTCATGACCTCGCGCGACGTCAAGGCCAGCTACGACCGTACCACCGGATCGTGCCCCACAGCGCCAAGGTCCGCGGGTGGACGATCACGCCCGCGCACTTCCTGAACCAGCAGCTCGACACGGTCTGGCTGGCGGAGTAGGCGGGCTACCGCGCGGCGAGATCGAGCGCGGCGCCGCCGCGCGGCCGGGCGAGCAGGTCGCTGAGCGAGTCCAGGCAAGCGCCGCAGTCACCGCCGGCGCCGCAGGCGGCGGTGACGTCCTCCGGGCAGGCGGCGCCGCGCTCGATCGCTGCCACGATCGTGCTGGCCGGCACCCCCGCGCACAGGCAGACGATCATGCCGGCCGCTCGCCGGGAGGCGCCGGGACGTCGTGGGCCTCGGCCGAGAACGTCAGGGTCATCAGGCGCTGCGCGTCGTCGAGTTGCCCGACGGCGGTCATCATGTAGATTAGGTACACCTCATTAGTTTGGGTCGTCAACCCTAATTATCGAGCCGTCCGGCCGGGCTGGCGTTCCCCGGCGAAAGCGTCTATAAAGGCCCTCGCGCGGGCCGCGGGCTCGCAATCCCGCTCAGGAGGGCCGATGTGGCGAAGTTCAAGGTCGTGACCCCAGCCGTCACCTACAGCGCGCCGGGCAGTGGCTACGAGCCGGAGATGGAAGCGCTGCGCCCGATGGGCGCCGAGATCGTGGAGATCGGCGGCAAGAGCGACGCCGAGTTCGTCGCGGCCGCGCGCGACGCCGACGCGCTCTACGCCAAGGGCCGGCCGATCACCAAGGCCATCATCGACGGGCTCGAGCGCTGCAAGATCATCGCGCTGGGCAGCGTGGGCGTCGACTCGGTCGACGTCGCCGCCGCCACCGCCCGTGGCATCCCCGTCACCAACGTGCCGGACACGTTCATCGAGGAAGTGGCCGACCACGCGATGACGCTGATCCTCGCCACCTTCCGCCGGCTGGTCACGCAGGACCGCATGGTCCGCGAGGGCCGCTGGAAGGAAGGCCGGCCGCAGCTCCTGCAGTTCCCCCGCCTGATGGGCCAGACGCTCGGCTTCGTCGCGTTCGGCCACGTGGCCCGGGCGGTCGCGATGCGGGCCCGGCCGTTCGGCGTGCGCATGCTCGCCTACGACCCCTACGTCGAGGAGCTGGTGATGAGCCCGTACGGCGTGGAGCCGGCCAGCCTCACCGAGGTGCTGCAGCGCTCCGACATCATCACCAATCACCTGCCCTCGACCCCGGAGGCCCACCACCTCCTGCGCGAGGAGCACTTCCGCCTCATGAAGCGCGAGGCGATCTTCGTCAATACGGGCCGGGGCGCCACGGTCGACGAGCGCGCGCTGATCAAGGCGCTGGAGGAAGGCTGGATCGCGGCGGCCGGTCTCGACGTGCTGGAGCAGGAGCCGCCCGAGACGACCAACACCCTGCTCAAGATGGAGAACGTCATCCTCACCGCGCACGTGGCCTCGGCCTCGGCCCGCTTCGACCCGGCGCGGCGCCGGCGCGTCGGCGCCGAGATCGCGCTGGCGCTCTCCGGTCGCTGGCCGCGCAGCTGCGTCAACCCCGGAGCGCTGGAGAAGTCCGGCCTGCGCCGCTGGCAGCCCGTCTCGATGGAGCGCGGCCCCAACTCCTGACGCGGCACTGACCGTCCAGCCGGCGGCCGAGAAGGGTCCAGATGCGCCCTTCTCGGCCGCCGGCTAGCGAATCAGCTTCGCGTAGGCATCCAGCAGTGGCAGGACCTTGTCCGACGTCTCGGACGGCACCCCGAAGATGGCCCGCTCGACGCCAGCGGCTTGCAGCGGGTCCAGCACCGCGCGGTCGGGCTTCACCATGAACGCGCTCACCGGAATCGGCCCGCGCCCGGCGTCCTTGGCCCGACGCTGCAGGGTGGCCATCTTCTCGGAGAAGGCGGAGCCCATGCGGCCGACCACGGGCATCCAGCCGTCGGCGTATTCGAGCACGCGGTCGAACGTGGTCGGGCCGTCGCCGCCCATGAGGATCGGCGGGTGCGGGCGCTGGGCCGGCTTGGGGAACGACCACATCTTGTCGAAGTTCACGAACTGGCCATGGTACTCGGCCTCGTCCTTCGTCCAGATTTCCTTCATCGCCAGGATGTGCTCGCGGAGCAGCCGGAAGCGCGTCTTGAAGGCGGTGCCGTGATCTTCCATTTCCTCCGCGTTCCAGCCCCCGCCGATGCCGAAGAGGAAGCGCCCGCCCGAGAGGTGATCGAGGCTCGCGACTTCCTTGGCCAGCGTGATCGGGTCGCGCTCGATCACGAGACAGATGCCGGTGCCCAGCCGGAGCTTACTCGTCGCGGCCGCGGCCATGGTGAGGGCCACGAACGGATCGTAGGAGTGCCAGTACTCCTGCGGCAGGTTGGGCCCGCCCGGCCACGGGCTGCGCCGGCTGGCCGGGATGTGCGTGTGCTCGGGAACCCACAACGACTCGAAGCCGCGCGATTCGACCGCGCGCGCCAGCTCGTCGGGGCGGATCGCGTAGTGCGTCGAGAACATCACGATGCCGTAGTGCATGGGGGGCCTCCTCTGATGTGCAGAATTATATGGTACGGTGCGAGCGCAACGCCGAGGAGTGTCCCGGGTTGGGGCGTGTTGGCGCCTCCATCTACTGGAGCACGCCTGGCGAGCGCGATGTCGAGGAGCGCCACGGCTTCGCCGGGGCGCTCCGAGCGGCTGGGGGTTTGGGGGCCATATCGGGGCCCCCATGTATATCAAGCCCCCCATCTCATAAGGAGGACACACGCATGCTCGGGGTCGTTGCCACGCTGAAGGTCAAGCCCGGAATGGAAACGCAGTTCGAGGCGGTCGCCAAGGAGCTGGTCGCCAAGGTCAACGCCGGCGAGCCCGGCTGCAAGCTCTACGCCCTGCACCACGGTGAAGCGGCCGGCACCTACGTCTTCATGGAGCGCTACGTCGACCAGGCGGCGGTGGAGGCGCATCGCGCGACCGAGCACTTCAAGGCGCTGGGCCGCAAGATGGGCGAGTTCATGGACGGGCGGCCGGAGGTGCTGCGGCTGCGGGAGGTCGAGTAGCCCGATGCGCGCCACCGCGGACGCCCTCCGAGCCGTCATCAGCGCGATCGTGAAAGCGGGCGGCAGCGCCGACGCCGAGGCCGACCTCGTCGCCGAGCACCTCGTGGCCGCCAACCTGGCCGGCCACGACAGTCACGGCGTCGGCATGATCCCGACGTACGTGCGGCACGTGAAGGCCGGCCTCGTCGTGCCCAACACGCGGGCCAAGACGGTGAAGGACGACGGGCCCGCGCTGATGTTCGACGGCGGCCGCGGCTACGGCCGCCCGGTGGCCGGCGAGGCGATGGCGGCGGCCATCGCGCGTTGCCGGCAGACCGGCGTGGTCGCGGTCACGCTGGCCAACGCGCACCACATCGGACGCGTCGGCGCCTACGGCGAGATGGCCAGCGGCAGCGGCCTGGTGTCGCTGCACTTCGTCAACGTCACCGACCACCGTGCCCTGGTCGCGCCGTTCCGCGGCACCGACGGGCGCTTCGTCACCAACCCGGTCTGCATCGCGTTCCCTGGCACCGACCGGCAGCCTCCGATCCTGCTCGACATGGCCACCAGCGCCATCGCCATGGGCAAGGTGCGCGTGGCCAAGAACGAGGGCCACGAGGTGGACGCCGGGATCCTGATCGATCCCGCCGGCCGGCCCACCCGCGATCCCAACGTGATGTACACCGAGCCGCACGGCGCGCTGCTGCCGTTCGGCGGCCACAAGGGCTACGCGCTCGCCGTGGTCACCGAGCTGCTGGCCGGCGCGCTCTCGGGCGGGCCGACCATCCAGCCCGGCAACCCGCGCGCGGGCGGCGTCATCAACAACATGTTCGCGGTGCTGGTCGACCCCGCGCGCTTCGCCGGTGTGGACTGGCTGCGCCGTGAGATCGACGGCTTCGTGGAGTACGTCAAGGCCTCGCCGCCGGCCGATCCGAAGGCCCCGGTGCTGGTGCCCGGCGATCCCGAGCGGCTGGCCCGCGCGGAGCGCTCGCGCTCCGGGATCGAGGTGGACGCCACCACGTGGGAGGAGATCCTCGCCGCCGGCGAGCAGATCGGCGTCGCGCGCGCACAGATCACCTCGCTCGTGGGGGCTCGACGATGACCGTCCTGTCTGTCGTCCTGCTGCTCCTGGCTCTGCTCGGTCCCGCGCCGGACGCCGCGGCCCAGGAGACGCCCCGCCTGGGCGGCGTCCTCAAGGTGGCCACGATCGGCGAGCCGCCCACGCTGGACGTGCCGATGTCGACGGCCACGCTCACCTACGAGATCATGTGGCACGCCGCCGAGACGCTCTTCACCTACGACGCGAGCTTCAACCCCGTGCCCCTGCTCGCCGACACGCACGCCGTCACCGACGGCGGCCGGCGCCACACGATCACGCTGCGCCGCGGCGTGAAGTTCCACAACGGCAAGGACATGACGGCGGCCGACGTGGTGCCGTCGCTCAAGCGGTGGGGCCAGGTCGCCTCGCTCGGCAAGGCCCTGTGGGCCAACGTGGAGAGCCTCGAGGCGAAGGACCCGTACACCGTGGTGCTGGCGCTCAAGCAGCCGTCGGCCTCGCTCCTGTTCGGCCTGGCCGAGCCGCACGGGGCGATCTATCCGAAGGAGGTCATCGAGGCGGCCGGCGACGGGCCGCTGAAGGAGTACACCGGCACCGGGCCCTACCGGTTCGTCGAGCACCGGCCCGACCGGCACATCAAGTTCGTGCGCTTCAAGGACTACAGCGCGCGGAGCGAGCCGGCCAGCGGCTTCGGCGGCAAGCGCGTGGCCTACTTCGACGAGATCCTCTTCGTCCCCGTGCCCGACACCGCGGTGCGGCTGGCCGGCGTGGAGACCGGCGAGTACCACCACGCGATGTTCGTGAAGCAGGACTCCTACGAGCGCATCAAGTCCCTGCCCCAGCTCGACCCGCGCATCGTCAAGCCGCGCGGCTGGGCGGTGGCCGTGCTGAACCACAAGGCCGGGATCATGACGGACAAGAAGATCCGTCAGGCCTTCCAGGCGGCGCTGGACATGGAGCCGATCATGATCGGCGGCTTCGGGCACAAGACGTTCTACCGGCTCGACCCCGGGCTGTTCTTCCCCGAGCAGCCGTGGCACTCGACCGTCGGGGCCAAGCTCTACAACCAGCACGACGCCGACAAGGCGCGCCGCCTCCTGAAGGAAGCGGGCTACACCAAGCAGCCGGTCCGGTGGGCCACCACGCGCGAGTACGAGTTCATGTACAAGAACGCCGAGGTGGCCAAGCAGCAGCTCGAGCAGGCCGGCTTCAACGTGGATCTACAGGTGCTCGACTGGGCCACGCTCAACTCCCGCGCGCTCAAGCCGGAGCTGTGGGACGCCGCCTCGACGGGGCTCGTCTTCACCGCCGACCCCGCCAACCACATCGTGTTCCGCTGCAACTGGTGGGGCAACTGGTGCAACGAGGAGAAGGAGCAGCTCGTGGCCGAGCTGGGGCGCGAGAGCGACGTGAAGAAGCGCAAGGCCCTCATCGACCGGCTGCAGGCCATCTTCTACGAGGACGTCGGCCGCGTGAAGCTCGGCGACTACTTCACGCTCGACGTCGCTCGCCGCGACCTGCGCGGCCCGTTCCGCACGGCGGCGCGCATGTACTTCTGGAACTCGTGGCTCGCGAAATGAGCTGGCGCGAGCGCGCCGGCACCCGGTTCGCGACCGAGAAGCGCCCCGCCCACGCCGCTCGCGGCATGGTGGTGACCAACCACCCGCTGGCCTCGGCGGCCGGGGCCGAGATGCTGGCCGCCGGTGGCAATGCCGTCGACGCCGCCGTGGCCGCGCTCTTCGCGCTCACGGTCGTCGAGCCCATGATGGTGGGCATCTTCGGCGCCGGCCACGCCCACCTGCTCCTGGCCAGCGGACGGCACACGGTCATCGACGGCTACACGACGGCGCCGGCCGCGGCGCGGCCCGATACCTTCCGTCCCGTGTCCGACACCTGGCCCGACTACATGGAGGCCGAGGGCCGGGACAACAGCGTGGGCTGGCGCTCGGTCGGCGTGCCGGGCAACCTCGCCGCCTGGTGCGAGATGCTCACGCGCTTCGGCGCGCTCGATCTGGAAACCGTGACCGCACCCGCCATCCGTCACGCCGAGCACGGCTTCCGCGTCACCGGCTACCTCGCGGAGTGCCTGGCCGAGGCCGCCGGCGATCTCGCTCGTTTCCCGGCCAGCCGGCGCGTCTTCCTGCCCGGCGGCACGCCGCTCGGGCGCGGCGAGCTGCTCGTGCAGGCCGACTACGCCGACACCCTGCGCGTGGTCGCCGCCGGCGGGCCCCCGATGCTCTACGGCGGCGCGCTCGGCGGCCGCATCACCGAGCACATGGCCCGCGAGGGCGGGCTCATCACGCTGGCCGACCTGCTGCGCTATCGCACCGTCGAGCGCGCGCCGGTGCGCGGCACCTACCGTGGCTTTGACGTGGCCGGTTGCCCGCCGCCGACGGGCGGCGGCATCCACCTGATCCAGATCCTCAACATCCTCGAGGGCTACGACGTCGCCGGGCTCGGCTTCGGCACGGTGGACGGCATCCACCTGCTGGCCGAGGCGCTGAAGATCGCCTTCGCCGACCGCGCGGCGGCAACGGGCGATCCGGCCTTCGTCGGTGTGCCGGTGGCGCGGCTGATCGCCAAGGAGTACGCCGTGTCGCGGCGAAGCGAGATCGACATGGCCAAGGCCGGCGCCCCGGCGGCGGGCGTCGTCGCCGGCTCGCCGCACACCACCCACGTCACGGTCGCCGACGCCGAGGGCAACGTCGTCGCGGCGACGCAGACGATCAACAGCCTGTTCGGCTCGCGCGCCATGGTGCCCGGCACCGGGATGCTGCTGAACAACACGATGGCGCTGTTCGATCCGCACCCGGGCCACGTGCTGTCGATCGAGCCCGGCAAGCGCATGACCAGCTCGATGGCGCCCACCATCCTGCTGCGCGACGGACGCCCGGTGCTGGCGCTGGGCCTGCCCGGTGGCATGCGCATCTTCGCCTCCGTGCTGCAGGCCGTGGTGAACGTCGTCGACCACGGCATGTCGCTGCAGGAGGCCGTCGAGGCCCCGCGCGTGTGGACGCAGGGCCAGGAACTCGAGGTCGAGGCCTCGGTGGGCGACGACGTGCGCGCGGGATTGGCCGCGCGCGGCCACCACGTGGTGCCGGTCGCCCACGTCGCCGGTGGGATGGGCGCCATCGCGTTCGAGGCCGACGGCACGCTCACCGGCGCCTCGTGCTGGCGTGCCGACGGCACACCGATCGGGCTGGGCGGCGGCTACGCGCGGGCCGGCATCCGCTTCTGGCCCGACCGCCGCACGCCGCCCGCGTAGTCCGTCACCAAGCTCACACCACCGAACTCACACAGACAACCAGGAGGACTCAGTCGATGGATCGCTACACGAAGCTCGTGCTCACCGTGATCGCCCTCGCGCTCGTGGTCATCGCCGTCCGGCCGCTGGTGCCGGCCATGCTCGAGCGCGCACGCCCCGACCTGGCCCTGGCCGAGACCTCGGTGCCGAAGTACGAGGTGTCGGTGCCGAAGAGCTGGGGCAAGTACGTTGCGTTCAGCAACAACAACCTGCTGCTGGAGGCGCCCGACGGGCTGCGGATCGTGGACGTCGAGGGGAAGGCGCCGGAGTATCCCAAGGTCAAGGTTCACATCCACTGGCAGTAGCAGCGGGCGCCGCGCCGCGGGCGGGGGCTCGGGGGCGCGCGGCGTGGGCGGCGGGGCGACAGGGTCCCCTGAGGTTCCGCGTGAGACGATCGGGTGCGCGAAGGGGTGGTCGGAGCCTGTCCTACGTGTGGCGCTACACGATCGAAGCCAACGGAACCTCTGGGGACCCTGTCGCCCCGCCGCCCACGCCGCGCGCCCCCGAGCCCCCACCCAACGACGCTCCGTCGGCGTACTACCGGACCGACGTTCTTGCCTCGGCGAGGAGACGGCCATAGCCGCGGACTGACGCGTCGATGCCCAGGAGTTGGAGTGCGTGCCAGAGCGTGGCGGTCTGGCTGGTGACCACGGGTTTGCCGAGGTCGCGTTCCAGGTTTTCGACGATGCCCGCCGTCGGCAATCCGGTGCCGCTGATCAGGAGGATTTCGGCGCCAGCGGTGTCGGTGTTGCGACCGAGATCATAGGCGGTGGCTTCGGGTTCTTCGTAGATGTTGGGGGTGTCGATGCGGTGGTGGGCGATCACCTCGAAGCCGGCGGCGTGCCAGTAGGTGCGGGCGGCGGTGCTGATCGTCTCGGGATACGGGGTGGCGAGGGCGAGGCGGCGGGCGCCAAGGTGGCGGAGGGCGGAGTGGATCGCGGTGGCGGCGGTGAAGGCGCGCGGACCGGAGAGGTCACGCAGGCGATCGAGCAGGGCGGGCTCGCCGGCGAACGTCGTCAGGTAGCTCACCGCGGTGTGGGCAAGCACGACGGCGTCGGGCTTGACGGCGGCCAGCGAGCGCGTCGCCGCGGGCAGCGAGTCGAGGTAGCCGAGCGTCCGGCGCTCCATGCCGTCGACGGCGCCGGGCTCGCCGGCCAGCGTGTCCAGCCGGGCAAAGTGGATCGTCAGCGAGCCCGGCGCCATGCGATAGAGCTCGGGCTCGATCGTCGGGTTGCCGGCGGGGACGAGGACGCCCAGGCGCACGGTCGCGGATCAGCTCGGCGCCCGGACGTCCTCAGCCGCCCAGGCGATCGTAGGCCAGACGCGCCATGCGGCCCATGAGCGCGTAGGCCGCGGCGAAGCCCGGCGTGCCGTCGGGCAGCGCCTCCGGCACGTGCTCGGTATACGCGGTCAGGATGAACAGCGGCCGCTCGCCCTTGAAGACGATGCCGGCGTCCATGAAGCCCCGCGAGCCGGTGCCCGTCTTGTGCGCCACCTTGGTGCCGAGCGGCAGCTGCGAGGGCAGCCGCGTCTTGAGCTTCTGCCACGACAGGATGTCGAGGCCGAGCTTGCACAGCTCCGGCGTCGAGCCGAGCGTGCGGGCCACGGTGGCGTCGGTCGTGCCCGCCAGGATCAGCTCCAGCAGCATCCCCTGGTCGTTCGGCGTCGTCGTCGTCACCTGCTCCAGCGTGTGGTCGCGCCCGAGCTTGGGCGGGATGCCGAAGCGATGCGTGGTGCCGATCATGCCGACCGAGTCGCACCAGCGCTGGACGGTCTCGAGGCCCACCAGGTCGACGACGGTGCCGGTGCACGTGTTGTCGCTGACGATGATCATCATCACGAGCGCGTCGCGCAGCGTGATCCAGAACCCCGGTGTCAGGTGCTGGAAGGTGCCGGAGTCGTTGTCCTGGTACCGGGCCTCGATCGTGACCTTCTGGTCGAGGCCGAGCTTGCCGGCGTGCACGGCGGCCAGCGCGGCCATCAGGATCGAGATCTTGCGCGTGCTGGCCGAGGGCACCGGCACGCCGCCGAAGCGATCGGCGCGGGCGCCGGTGGCCAGGTCTTTCAGGTACCAGCTCGACTGGAAGGGCAGCGCGTCGCACAGCTCGTTGAACGTCACGACGAGATCTCGCATGGCCATCGCTCCTCTCAGCGTCGGTCGAGCCAGACGTTCCAGAAGTGCATGTAGGGGCCGGGCTCGTAGCCCATCACGTCCTTGCGGCGGGCGTCGAGCCGGAAGTAGTCGCCGATCTTGATCCGGGGGGCCTCCGCGTAGAACATCGCCTGCACCTTCTCCCACATCGCGTACCGCTTCTTGAAGTCGAGCTCGCGCCCCATCGCCAGCAGCAGCTGATCCTTCTCCGGATTGCACCACCAGCCCGGCCACTCGCACAGCACCTGCGCGGAGGTGGACGGCTCCGGCACGAACACGAAGGCGGTGCTGAAGGCGTCCCACAGCTCGGGCTTGTTCCGCCGCTGGACCACCGTGGCCCAGTCCGACACCTGCAGATCGATCTTGAAGCCGACCTCCTCGAGCTGGCTCTTGGCCACCACCGCCGGCTTGTAGTGGTGCTCGTACTCGGTGGTGACGATCCAGCGCATCGGCTGACCTGCGTAGCCGGCCTCCTTCAGGAGGCGCCGGGCTTTGTCCTTGTCACGCTGGTTGTAGGCCGCGGCGGCAGTCTTCGAGTGCCACGGCTGCTCCTGGAAGAAGAGGCTGGGATCGAGGCGGTAGAAGTCCTTGTGGCCGAGCCCGGCCAGCATCATCGGCTCCACGTCCAGCGCCGCCTGCACGGCCAGACGCAGCTTCTGATCGGTCATCAGCCCCTGTTTCAGGTTGAAGACGATGGTCGCCCAGCCGTACGGCTTGATGGCGACCGGCTCCACTCCCGGCGTCGACTTCAGCCGCTCGTACTGGTCCGGCTTCACCTGCTGGATGTAGTCGTATTCGCCGGTCACCATGCCAGCCTGGCGGGTGGCGTAGTCGGGCACCGGGAGGAAGAGGATCTCGTCGACCCAGGCGGTGCGGCGCCCCGCCAGCCCGCTCGACGGCTCACCGCGCGCCGCGTAGCCGTCGAAGCGCGCCAGCTTGATGTGCCGATCAGGCTTGTGCTCGACGAAACGGAACGGCCCGGTGCCGATGAATTCCTTCAGCTGCCCGTCGCCGGCCGCGTCGATCGCGTCCTTCGAATAGATCAGCGCGGCGTTGTCGACCTGGGCCAGGACCGTCAGCAGGCTGCCCGACGGCTCCTTGAGCCGGATCTCGATCGCGTTCGGTCCCTTGGCCTCGACCGCCTCGACCACCTTGAAGGTGGCCTTGCCGGTGCTGGACAGGGCCCCCCAGCGCTTGAGCGAGGCCACGACGTCGGCCGAGGTCAGCGGCCTGCCGTTGTGGAACTTCACGTCCTTGCGCAGCCGGATGGCGTAACGCTTGCCGCCGTCGAGCACCTCGTGGCCCTCGGCCAGCAGCGGCATCGACTGGTACTTGGCGTCCAGCGCGTACAGGCCCTCGAACATGTTGACGGCGATCTCGCGCGTGATGACGGCCGTGGTGGTGTGACCGTCGAGCGTCGGCGGCTCGCCGATCATGCCCACCCGGAGCACGCCGCCCTTCTTGGGACTCTGCGACTCGCCCGGCGTCACCGCCAGCCAGCCCGACACGGCGACGAGCGCCACGGCGCCGAGCATCCAGGAACGTCTCACACGGGACATGCCGGTCCTCCTGTCGTACAGAGCGCCCCACGATACCTCGGCATCCGTCAGGGCGCCAGCGCGCCACGAGATGCTAGACTCCCCACCCGTGGACAGCCATCCCGCCCGTTATCCCGATCCGGCCGTGCAGATCGTCGATCCGAGCTTCGCCAAGTACCGCGTGGCCAACGCCGCCGTCGAGCGGCTGGCCACCGGCTTCCGCTGGTGCGAGGGGCCGGTGTGGGTCGGCGACGCGCGCTGCCTGCTCTGGAGCGACATCCCCAACAACCGGATCATGCGCTGGGACGAGGAGACGGGCGCGGTCGGCATCTTCCGCAAGCCGTCGAGCTACGCCAATGGCAACACCCGCGACCGTCAGGGGCGGCTGGTCACCTGCGAGCACGACACCCGCCGGGTGACCCGTACGGAGTACGACGGCAGCGTCACCGTCATCCTCGATCGCTTCGACGGCAAGCCGCTCAACTCGCC